>DATNBD010000150.1:0-15266 GCA_035572155.1 Rhodoferax sp. | reverse complement strand
CATGAAGACATCGGCCATCACGCTCGGGCGATCCGACGTGGCCGCAGTCACGTCGAGTTACCTGATTTATCTGTTGATTTGGGCTCTAGCCCTTACCAGCAATAAATTGAGCGCTATCTTTTATGTTGCGCTCGGATTGGCACTGGTGCAGGTCATCTGGCACTACACGCTGATCCGCACGCGCTCGCGCGAGGGCTGTTTCAAGGCCTTCCGGCTCAATCACTGGCTCGGCTTTACCGTGTTTGCGGGGATCGCGCTGGCCTACGCTGGCCGGTAGGGTCGGGTGGCCCGGCCTGCGCCAATCGGTGCCGCGGCGACGCTGTCGATCTCGTGGTCAGGGAATATCCCGGCTGCAAGCGCGATGACGGGCGTCTGCCCATCAATGCCAATCAAGCCCCAACGCATCTGGCAAGAGGCCGCGATTCGGTGTCTCGAACTGAACGAACACCAAGTGGATCAAGCTCTTTGGCGATCCGCCAGAGCCGGCCGTTCCAAATGTGGCGACCGTCTCCTACGACTATTATCCGGGCTGCTATCTCTCGGGCATCTTTGCGGCCCGCGTTGACAAGACCGGCTATATCGGGGGCCATTTCGATCCCGCCGCTCAACCCCGGTTTCAATGCCATCCATATCCGTTATCCATATCCGCCCCTTAAGGAGATCACCATGGCTCTGGTCCTGACTCACGCCACCGTGCTGACCGTCGATGCCGAGGATCGGGTACTGACCGATCGGGACATCCGGATCGACGGCAAGACCATCACAGCGATCGGCCCGGGCGGCATGCTGGCAGGACCCGGTGACACGCGACTCGACTGTGCTCAAGGCTTGGTCATGCCCGGCTTCGTCAACACCCATACCCATGCCGCGACCGCGCTGTTCCGGGGGCTTGCCGACGACAAGCCGCGCGAGTTCTGGCCAGACGGCGGCTATAGCGTGCCGGGGCAGGACCGCTTCACCTTGGTCGATTACCGCCGCTCGATGGCGGCCGCATGCGCCGAGTTCCTGGGCAATGGCGTCACCACCATTGCCGATCGCGTCGCCAAAATGGACCTGCTGGCGCCGGTCGTCGCGGCGAGCGGCATGCGTGCGGTGGTCGGCAGCACCCTTGCCGACAGCCAAGGACCGGCGGACTGGGGCTCGACCGAGCGGGTGATCGAGCGCTATGGTGTCGATCCCGCCGCCTCCCGGGTCTTTGCCGGCATAGCGCCGCATGCGCTCGACACCTGTTCGGATGCGCTGCTCGCCGAATGCGCGCGCCGCGCCGGCAAGCTCGGTGCCAAGGTGTTCCTGCATGTGGCGCAGAGCAGGGCCGAGGTGACGAGCCTGCGCGGGCGCGGTCATTCTGGAGCGCTTGCCTGTCTGCGCTGCGCCGGGCTGACCGGGCCGGGCGTCGTCGCTGCGCATTGCATCTATCTCGACGAGACCGAGATAGACGGTTTCTGCGCCGACGGCACGGCGATATGTCATTGCCCGGCGAGCAATCTCAAGATCGAGGCGCGGACCATTCTGCTCGCCCGCTATCTCGGCCGCACGCCGGTCGGTCTTGGCACCGACTGGACCGCCTCCAACAACAGCATGGATATGTTCTGGGAAATGCGGCTTGCAGCCCTGGTGGGCAAAATGCAGGCCGACGACCCGACCGCGCTGACCACCCGGCAGATGCTGCGGCTGGCGACCATAGACGGGGCCAGAGTGCTCGGCATCGACCATCTGGTGGGCAGCATCGAAACCGGCAAGCGCGCCGATCTGGTGGTGCTCGACCGCACCGCGCTCGAAATGACCCCACTCAACGACCCAATATCGAATGTCGTCTACTCGGCCTCGCCGCGCAGCGTTCGCGACGTCCTGGTCGACGGCGAGATCCTGGTGAATGGACACCGACTGGTGCACGATCACGAGGGCTGGGTCGGGTCGGACTGATCTTAGACCGGGGGCTTAAGCGGCCACCTCGACCGTCATCCACGTCCTCCAACCGGCCTGTCTGGTGACCGTGCCCCGCACATCGACGCTGGCCGTCGACGTCATTGAGGGTTTTCCCGGTGCTGTTTTGGTGATCTAATTTTGGCATCACATATAGAAAAAGATGATGCTTGCGAGGGCATGTGGCCCTACCCACAATGCATTGACAAACACAGGCGGTATGACCGGACGAGACGGCTTGCAGGGCCATCAGGTGGACGGAATCAGGGGGCGCCCGAGCCACGGCTGCGGTACCCGGGAAATTAGCAAATGGTAAGTTTATTTGCCAGTAAAAAATACTTTTCCCATGGTCTAAGCGATGGGCATATGGAAAAGGGTCAGGTGTGATAAGGCAACACAACGCAAGGAGACAACGCAATGAAGGATTCCGTGAACATGTCGCGCCGGCAACTGCTGGGCGCTTCCGCAGCCGCATGGGGGCTGGCGGCTAGTGGTGCACTGCTGTCCGTACAGGCCCTGGCGGCGGACAAGGTGGCTGTGAATATGCAACTGGGCTGGCTGGTCGGCGGCAACCAGATTGGCGAAGTGGCGGCCAAGCGGCTCGGCTACTATGAGCATGAGGGTCTTGAGTTTTCGATTCAACCCGGCGGCCCCAACATCGACGGTGTGGCCCTGATCGCCTCGGGACGTGACGAGGTTGGGCAGGTGTCCTCCAGCCCGTCCATCATGCTGGCTGTGTCGCAAGATTTGCCGATCAAGTGCTTCGCTACCGGCCTGCAACAGCATCCCTACACCTTCTTCTCGCTCAAGAAGAACCCGATCCGCAAGGTGCAGGACATGGTTGGCAAAAAGATCGGCATCCAGCCCACTGGTATGGTGTTATTGAAGGCCTTGCTGGCCAAGAACAAGATAGCCGAGAAAGACGTCGACATCATCCCGATCGGTGGCGACATGATGCCGTTGGTGACGGGTCAGGTCGATGCGGTTACCGGCTGGCAAACCAACACCACGGCCTTGAAGCCCCTGGGCGCTGACCGGGTGGACCTGCGGCTGTGGGACGCCGGTATTCACCTCTACGCCTTGCCCTATTACGCCGCCACGCAAACCCTTCAAACCCGATCCGATGTACTGCAGCGCTTTCTGCGCGCCACGGCGCGCGGTTGGGCCTACGCCTACGGGAACCGGGAGCAAGCTGTTGATCTGCTGATCAAGGAGTATCCCAATTTGAACCATGCCGACGAACGTGTGGCGGTTGACGTGTTGATGGACTACGCCTTCGATCCGGCGACAAAGGTGAACGGTTGGGGCACGATGGAGCGTGCCGTCTGGCAGGAGCAGATTTCGCTCTATGCGCAGCTTGGCCAGTTCACCAAGCGCGTGCCCAAGGTGGATGAGGTCATGACCATGGACATTCTCAATGCGACCCGGGACATCCGCCTGAAGTCCTTCGCCGCCACATGAGTGGCCAATCCACGTCAGCAGTTCAAGCCATCGCGCCTCGAGCAGACACACCTTTAGCGACTGGCTCGCGCACCGCAATGCTGGCCGATCCAGGCCTGTCGATCCAATGCCGCAACATCTCAGTGCGCTTCTTCACCGATCGGCGTAGCGTCACCGCCATCGGTGACCTGAGTCTCGATGTTGGGGTCGGCGAGTTCCTTACGCTGCTCGGGCCCTCAGGCTGTGGCAAATCCACCTTCCTGCGCGTGGTGGCGGATCTGGTGCAGCCCAGCCAAGGCGAGTTGCAGGTGCTGGGCGTAACTCCCGATGTCGCACGACTTCGGCGCGACATCGGTTTTGTGTTTCAGGATGCGGCCTTGCTGCCTTGGCGTACCGCGCTGCAGAACGTCGAGCTGCCGCTGGAGGTGGCACGCGGGACGACGCGAAGCAATAAAAAGGCCCGTGCCACACCCCGTGAACTATTGGATTTGGTGGGTTTGAAGGGCGTTGAAAACGCTTATCCGCACGAACTCTCCGGCGGCATGCGCCAGCGTGTCTCGATTGCCCGGGCGCTGGTCAGTGATCCGCGCATGCTGTTGATGGATGAGCCCTTTGGCGCCCTGGACGAGATTACGCGTGATCGCCTCAATGAAGAACTGCGCCGCGTCTGGAAAGAACTGGGCATGACCATTCTGTTTGTAACGCACAGCATCGGCGAGGCTGCTTTCCTCGGGCAGCGCGTGCTGATGTTGGCGACCAACCCGGGCCGGGTGCGCGAGATCGTGCCGGTTCTACTGTCTGAAGACCGTACTCTGAATATCCGCGAAACCCCTGAATTTGTGCAGCTCGCCGCCTACCTGCGCCGCGTGCTTGAGCAATGCTGATGAAAGGTGCAGTCATGAGTACTACCGAAATCGGACTGGCAATGCTCCCGGTTGTGGAGGACGCCGAAGCCGCCTGGCACACCAGTCGCCGCCGCCAGATTTGGCGCCAGCGCATCCTGCCGGCGCTCGGTATCGCATTGCTGCTGTTCATCTGGTGGGCGGTCGTCGCCGGCCTCAATGTGAAGCCCTTCATCGCGCCATCGCCACTGTTGGTTTTGCAGACCCTGTTCGACAAGCACAGTGTATTGCTGGAGAACATGGTGCCCACCGCGCTGGAAGCCGCCGGTGGCTTTCTGCTGGGCAACCTGGTCGCGATGATCATCGCGACGATCTTCGTACATAACAAGACGCTGCAGGACATCTTCTTCCCTGTCGCGGTGATGTTCAACGCCATTCCGGTCGTGGCCAAGGCGCCCGTCCTGGTGCTGATGATGGGTAACGGCGTGGAGCCCAAGATCGCGATTGCCGCTCTCGTGTGCTTCTTCCCGACTTTGGTCAACATGGTGGTCGGACTGCAGTCGCCTAATCCGCAGGCTGTGGAGTTGATGCGCGTACTCTCGGCCAGCAAGACCGAGGTGTTCTTCAAGCTGCGCTTGTTCAGTTCACTGCCCTACCTGTTCTCGGCGCTGCGCATCGCGGCCTCGATGTCCGTCATCGGCGCTGTGGTGGGCGAGTGGATTGGTGCCACCAAGGGCATCGGCGCACTGATCATCCAAGCCACCTACAACTTCGACTCCGCATTGCTGTATTCGGCCATCGTGATGAGCGCTTTCCTATCCGGTGCGTTCTACCTGGCTGTCGCGCTGCTCGAACGCTGGGTGGTGCGCTGGCAGCCGGAGCAGGTGCACTGATGATGTGCTGTGGCGCCGGGCCTGAGATCGGGTGACTTGATTTTTGAGAGGCTGACTATGGCAAATATGAGTAACTGGATTCAACAGCCGGCCCGCGATGTGCGGATCGCCGCCAAGGCAGATGTGGTGGTGGTCGGTGGTGGCCCGGCTGGCCTGTCGGCGGCGCTGGCTGCTGCACGCAACGGCGCGGAGGTAATCCTGCTGGAACGCTACAACCATCTGGGCGGGCTCGCTTCCGGCGGCATGGTGCTGGTGCTCGATGACATGTGGGACAACCACCAGAACGAAATCTCGGTGCGCGGCAATTGCATGACCATGATCGAGCGCATGGCCGCGATGAACCTGGCAGTCTTTCCGCGCCAGAACGACTGGGGGAATGACCCTGATTCATACCGCCGATGGGGCCGTTGGGGAGCGTTTGATTTCCACAGCCATGAAACCCCGCACCCCATCTGCTTCGCGGCCGCGTTCGACCCCGATGCGATGAAGCGCGTCGCGCTCGACATGGTGCAGGAGTTGGGCATCGAGCTGCGCCTGCATTCCTGGTTTTCCCAGACCCTGGTCGAAGACGGCAAGGTCAAGGGCGTGATCTGCGACACCAAGAGCGGGCGCGAAGCGATTCTGGGCGACATGGTGATCGACGCGACTGGTGACCTCGACGTGGCTGCGTCGGCCGGTGCGCCGCACACTGGCGGCAACTACATCATGACCACGGTGTTCCGCCTGGGTGGCGTGGATGCCGAAGCCGCGGAGCGCTTTGAGCGCGAGGAGCCGAAGAAGTACGCGGAACTGGATCGCCAGGCGAAGAAGGTGCTAGGCAGTTCTTGGGGTTACTGGTGGCTCAAGACTCCATTGCCGGGCGTGGTGTGGTGCAACTGCCCGCACATCGCCGGCCTTGACGGCTTGCGGGTTGAGGACCTGACGCGTGCCGAAATCCAGGGCCGCAAACACATCCATGCGCTGGTGGACTTCGTGCGCAGCAAGATGCCCGGTTTCGAGAAGTGCTTTCTGATCGACGTCGCACCCCAGACCGGTGTGCGTCAGACCCGCCTGCTTGAAGGCGAATACATCCTGACCAAGGAAGACTTGGCGCAACGCACACGCTTTGACGATAGTGTGGCCCGCGGCCGTGACTACTACATGCCCTACCGCGTGCTGCTGCCACAAAAGATCGACAACCTGCTGGTCGCTGGGCGTCACTATTCGGTGACCTCGCAGGCGCAGAAGATCTCTCGCGAAATCCCGCCATGCATGGCTATGGGTGAAGCGGCGGGCGTTGCCGCAGCACTCGCGCTGAATGCGGGTGTGATGGCGCGCCATGTCGACGTGAAAGCCGTGCAGAAAACCCTGCGAGCGCAAGGTGCCGACCCGGGTGACCGCGTCGGTCGCAACCCCGATGTGCCCGCGCTGGCGGTCGCCTTGACCACCCATCCTGAAGTTCTGGAGAATGTATGAGCAAGATTACCTATGAAAAAGCGCCCGATTTGCCGCTGGCAGGCGTACGCGTGATCGATTTCAGCCAGGTGATGATGGGGCCGGTGTGCACCCAGATGCTGGCGGACTATGGCGCCGATGTCCTCAAGATCGAGCGCAAGGGCGCTGGCGACCTGAGCCGCTCCACTTTCGAACCCATGGCCGGGGCCGACAACCCCATATTCTGCAGCTTGAATCGCAACAAGCGCAGTGCTGCGCTGGACCTGCGCCAGGCCGACCATTTGGCTGCCGTCAAGGCCCTGATTGTCCGTGCGGACGTGGTGGTGAACAACTTCCGCCCCGGTGTGATGGAGCGCAACGGCCTGGGTTACGAAGACTGCCGGGCCTTGAACCCACGCATCATCTACGCCGTGGGTACCGGCTATGGTGAGGGCGGCCCCTATGCCCACAAGGGCGGGCAGGACGTGCTGGCTCAGGCCATGAGCGGCGTGATGGCGCGGCGTGCCGATGACACCATTCCGTTGTCGACCTACCCCACGGCGTTGTGTGACTACGCCGCCGGCATGCACATGGTGCAGGGCATCCTGCTGGCGCTGCTGCAGCGCGCCAAGACGGGGGGTGGGCAAAAGGTCAGCGTGTCGTTGTACAACTCGATGCTGGCGATGCAGATGCAGGAGGCGGCGATGATCATGATGGCCGACTCTGAGGTCAACTGGGCCGCCATGCCGCTTTCGGGCGTGTTCCAGGCGCAGGACGGCGCGTTGGTGATGGTCGGGGCCTTCAAGGCCAACCCGCTGCGCGACATCTGCCAGGCGCTGGGCCTGCCCGACCTCTCGGCGGACGCGAAATTCTGCAATCTCAACCAGCAGTTTAAACACAAGGCCGAACTGCAAGGCCTGTTCCGCGAACGCTTCGCAGGCAACACCCGCGCCCACTGGCTGGCCCGGCTGGAGGAACAGGACCTGTTGTGCGCGCCGGTGCGCGACTTGCGGGAAGCGCTAGTGGACCCGCAGACGCTGCACAACCAGATGCTGATGGAGGGCCCCGGCGAAGGCCAGCAGGTGCGTTTTGTCGGCAGCCCGATCCAGATGTCAGCCGCAGCCGTGACGTTGCGTCGTGCGCCGCCGCGCCTGGGGCAACACACCGAAGAAATCCTGGCGCAAGCTCAAGTACCGTTGGAGGCTGCATGAACGTCGAACTCAAGGTCGAGCAATATGTCGCGACGGTTACGCTGGCCCGGCCCGACGCGCTCAATGCAGTTGACCTTGCGACCGAAGCCCAGCTGCAGCGCATTTGGACAGAATTGGAAAACAATCGTGATGTCCGTGTGATCGTACTTACCGGCTCCGGCGAGCGCGCGTTCTGTGTCGGCGCGGACCTCAAAAACCCGTCCGTTCGCGGCGTGGACTACTGGGCTGCGGCGCGACCGGGCGGGTTTGGCGGCATCGCGCTGCGTGAGACGCTAAATGTGCCGGTGATTGCGCGCGTCAATGGCTACGCTCTGGGCGGTGGCTTCGAAATGGTGCTGGGTTGTGACATCGTGGTGGCCTGCGAGGAGGCAAGCTTCGGCCTGCCCGAGGCGCTGGTCGGGCGTATGCCTTTGGACGGCGGGATGACGCTACTGCAGCGCCAGGTGCCGTTTCGCCAGGCGATGGGCATGTTGTTCACCGGCCAGCGGGTCTCGGCCGCGCAAGCGCTGCAGATGGGCCTGATCAACGAAGTGGTGCCGCGCGCCGAACTCGACAACGCGGTGACGCGTTGGGTCAACAACATTCTGGCGTGCGCGCCGCTGTCAGTTCAGGCCATCAAGCAGGTGGTGCGAAGCACTGGCACACTGACGCCTGGGCAAGCTCAGGCGCTGCGCCTGCCGGCGTTGATCGCCGCCTTGCAATCGTCTGACGCCGACGAAGGCGTAACGGCCTTCCAGGAAAAACGCAAGCCCCAATGGCAAGGGCGCTGAAATGGCTTACGTCATCGTTGACGGTTGCATTGACTGTAAAGATCGCGCATGCGTGTCTTGCTGTCCGGTGGATTGCATCTACGAAGGAGGGCGCACGCTCTACATTCATCCCGACGAGTGCATCAGCTGCGGAATCTGCGTCTCAGTATGCCCGCCCGAGGCCATTTATGAGGATGTTGAAGTGCCCGAGCATCTGCAGCAATTCATCGGCATCAACCGTGACTTCTTCGGTCCGGACGTCAGTGGCCTGGGTAGCCCTGGTGGTGCGAGCAGCGTAGGCCCAAGGGCCTGTGACCATCCCACTGTGGTGGCAAGCGCCCGTACGGTCGGCAGCTAGTCCACGGGGGGTTTCCCATGCATGCGGTTGTTTTGAAATATTTTCTCGAAGTAGCGCGTTGCGGCTCGATCCGCAAGGCGGCGCAAAACCTGTTCGTCGCCTCAAGCGCAGTCAACCGGCAGATTCTGCGGCTCGAGGACGAGCTCGGCACCGAGCTGTTCGACCGCGTACCTACGGGCATCCGATTGAACGCGGCCGGCGACCGGCTGTTGCAGCATGTGCGCGGCACGCTGCACGACTATCACCTGATGCGTACCGAACTCGATGCCCTCAAAGGCGAGCGCAAGGGGCATGTGTCGGTCGCGGCGATGGACTCGCTGCTCATCGATTTCCTGCCGACCGCGGTCGAGGAGTTTTCCGAGACATATCCGGCGGTGCAATACGCGATCCAGTCGGCCATGCCCAGCGACGTGCCAGAGCAGGTGATGGTGGGCGATTATGACATCGGGATCTGCTATATCGGAAAGCTGCCCGCAGGGTTGGAGGTAGTGGCGACGGCACCGTTTCCGCCAGGCGTGGTCATGGCGTCGTCGCATCCGCTTGCAAAGAGGACTGAGCTGTCTTTCGACGACTGCCGCGGCCATGCTTTTATGCAGATCAGCCGCATTTCACCGATTCACAACGTCGTGCTGCCAGCGTTCTCCAGCTTCTGGGACGAGTTGGAGCCGGCCATTTCATGTAACTCAACGACCATGGTTAAACGGCTGCTGATCGCAGGCCGCGGGATTTCTTTTTTCTCAAAGATCGGATTCATGGACGAGCTGGCGCGCGGCGAGGTGATGTGGCGCCCGCTGGCCGATCCGGCGATCAACGCGATCAAGGTGGGCATCGTCATTCCGACCCACCGCACGCTGTCACATGTAACGCTGCAGTTTGTGGAGCGGATCACGCGGCGCCTCAAACAGTTGGAGCTCAGTGCTTCGATGATTGATTAATGACTGGAAACGGGAACTGATTTCATCCAAGATTTGAAAAATAAAGTAGCGCTTGTCACGGGCGAGAGTTCGGGCATTGGCGCTGCCGTGGCCCAAGCCTTCTGCGCGGCTGGCGCGCGCGTGGCCGTTCACCATCGCGGGCGCGAAACTTAAGCGGCATGCCGTGGTGTGGCAGGTACAGACCGCTGGCGGCGAAGCCCTTGCGGTGCAGGCCGATGTGACGAAGGCTGAAGAGGTCGACCGCATGGTGCAAAAGGTACATGCGCATTTCGGCCGTATTGATGTGCTTATCAACACCGCCGCTTTGTGCGTCGTGCGCCAAATGTTCAGGCTGGGGACGATTACCTCGACGATGTTTTCTGTCTCAATGCGCGCTCTGTCCTGGCAGTGAGTCGCCGCGTCATTCCGCTCATGTCTCTGCTGGCGGCGGGGGCGCCATCATCGATTGTTAGTACGCAGGCTGCGCGAACCGGTGGTGGCCCCGGCTCGGGCCTGTACGCCGCATGTAAGAGGTTCGTGTCGACCCATCACGCACATCATGGCCAAGGAACTGGTCAAGGACAAGATCCGCGTCAATGCGGTCGCTCCGGGTGTGATCGAAAGGCCGCTTCACGAAGGACATTTGAGCCCCGAGGTACTGAAGAGCTTTGCCAATGCTATTCCGATGGGCCGGCTCGGCGCTGCGCAGCAATGTTTCGGCGCATTTTTGTTTCTCGCCAGTGAGGCTGCCAGTGGCTACGTTACCGGCCAGGTGATCGAGGTCAATGGCGGGTAAGTGATGCCTTGAGGATTCAAGCACGTTATTGCGGCTTGTTTCCGGCCGTGCCAACAACGTTCGCAGAAGATGGAGAACTCGACATTGAGAGCCAGAGGCGGTGCGTTGATTTGATGAGTACGCGACACACTTCAAGCGTGATAGCCAGGCCAGCATGGTGATGGTCAATTTGCCGACCGCAAGCGTCGATTACCACGTGCCCATCGGCGGTCGCAAAGGTTCGGGCAACGGTCCGCGCGAGCAGGGCGTGTATGCCACTGTGTTCTACACCGTTGTGAAAATCGCCTGTATCACGACTTGAGGCTCCTGCGTTCGGCGTCGCCGAACTCGTCGCCCAGTTCGCGCGCGCGCTGCTGGGCCGCGCGCATGGCGCGCATGAACAGCGTCTTGATGTCGTCCTGCTCCATCGAGGTGATGGCGGCGTAGGTCGTGCCGCCCTTGGAGGTGACGCGCTGGCGCAGCACCTCGGGCGGCTCGTCAGACGCGCGCGCCAGCTCGGACGCGCCCACGAAGGTGCCCACGGCCAGCTGTTGCGCTTGCGCGTGTGGCAGGCCCATGTCGACCCCGGCCTGCGTCATGGCTTCGATGAAATAAAACACATAGGCGGGCCCCGAACCCGACAGCGCGGTCACGGCGTCCAGTTGCACCTCCTGCGCGACCCACAGGCAGTCGCCGGTCGGGGCCAGCACGTGCAGGACGCGCTGCCGGTCCGCGTTCGTTGCGGCGGCGCGCGCGAACAGCGCCGTCATGCCCTTGCCCACCAGCGCGGGGGTGTTGGGCATGGCGCGCACCACGCGCTCGGTGCCGAGCCAGCGCGCGATGCTATCCGAGCGAATGCCGGCCGCCACGCTCAGGTGCAGTGCGCCCGCAGTGTGAGCGCGGGTCTGCAGCGCGGCCTCCTTGAAGGTCTGCGGCTTGACGGCCCAGACCACCAGCGCGGCCTGCTCGAGCGCTGCCGTGGGCGTGGCCTGCGCCGTCAATCCGAACTGGCGCTGCAGCTTGTCGCGCGCCTCGGCAAACGGCTCCACCACGTCGATCTGGCTCGGTGCGAGCCCCTGCTTGATCAGGCCGCCGATGATGGCGCTGGCCATGTTGCCGCCGCCGATGAAGGCGATGTGTTCGTTGCGCTGGGGGGAGGTGTTGCTTGTCATAGGTGTGTCATCCGATCAGTTCGTGGGGGCGTTGCTGGCAAACACCAGTGCGCGGTGGCGTGGCCTTGCGCTACCCTTGGCTTCCTATGGACTATATCCTCGCACTCGACCAGGGCACGACCAGTTCGCGCGCCATTTTGTTCGACCGGGCCGGCCAGGTGGCGGCGCTGGCGCAACAGGAATTCAAACAGCATTTTCCCCAGCCCGGCTGGGTCGAGCACGACGCGCAGGAGATCTGGACGTCGCAACTGGCGGTGGCCCGCGAATGTATAAAAAAAATAGCTGTAGCCCATGCAGGGCATAAGCAAGAAGCTCTCAATATAGTAGCAATCGGTATCACCAACCAGCGCGAAACCACGGTGCTGTGGGACCGCCAGACGGGCCAGCCCGTGGCGCCGGCCATCGTCTGGCAGGACCGGCGCACGGCGGCGCGCTGCGACCAGTTGCGCGCGCGCGGCCACGCGAAGCGGATTCAACAGAAAACCGGGCTGCTGCTGGACGCCTACTTCTCGGGCACCAAGCTCGAATGGCTGCTGGACCACGTGCCGGGCGCGCGCGCGCGGGCAGCGCAGGGCGAACTGGCGTTCGGCACCATCGACAGCTGGCTGATCTGGAACCTGACCGGCGGTCGGGTGCACGCTACCGACGCCAGCAACGCCTCGCGCACGCTGCTGTTCAACCTGCACACGCTCACGTGGGACGACGAATTGCTGGCGCTGCTCCATATCCCGCGCAGCGTGCTGCCGCAGGTGCTGCCGTCGAGCGGGGTGCTGGGCGAGACCGAGGCCGCGCTGTTCGGTGCGCCGATCCGCATTGCCGGCGTGGCGGGCGACCAGCAGGCCGCCACCTTCGGCCAGGCCTGCTTCGCGCCCGGCATGGCCAAAAATACCTACGGCACGGGCTGCTTCATGCTGATGAACACCGGCACGGCCGTTGTGCCCAGCCGCAACCAGCTGCTGACCACCGTGGCATGGTGTGGCCCGTCGAGCCCCCTCCCCCGCGAGGGGGAGGGCTGGGGAGGGGGCGAGCGTCAAGCCGTGGCGAAGCCTTCCAGGGCGTGTTACGCCCTGGAAGGCTCGGTGTTCATGGCGGGCGCCACGATCCAGTGGCTGCGCGACGGCTTGCAGATGATCGCTTCGGCCGACGAGGTGGAGGCACTGGCCGCCAGCGTGCCCGATACCGGCGATGTGTACCTCGTGCCAGCCTTCGCCGGTCTGGGCGCGCCCGACTGGGACGGCCATGCGCGCGGCACGCTCGTCGGCATGACGCGCGGCACCACCCGTGCCCACATCGCCCGCGCAGCACTCGAAGCGATCGCGCTGCAGGTGGCCGACCTGTTCGGCGCCATGGCCAAAGACGCGGGCTTTGCGCTGAAGGAGCTGCGGGTGGACGGCGGGGCTTGCCGCAACAACCTGCTGATGCAGATGCAGGCCGACTTCCTGGGCGTGCCCGTGGTGCGCCCGCGGGTGACCGAAACCACCGCACTGGGCGCGGCCTACCTAGCCGGGCTGGCCACGGGGTTCTGGTCGGGCGCGGACGAAATTACCGCGCAGTGGGTGGTCGAGCGTCGCTTCGAGCCCGCCATGACGGCTTCCCTTCGCCGTGCCAAGCTGTCGCGCTGGCGCCAGGCGGTGGCGCGCTCGGCGGCGTGGGCCGCATGAACGGCACCGAACTGCAAGCACAATCGAGCGCATGACGGCGCCACCCACTCCTCTGACCACCCGGCGCCAGGATTTGCTGGCGCGCCTGGCCAAATCCCATCGATACGACGTGGCCGTCATCGGCGGTGGCGCCACCGGCTTGGGTGTGGCGCTGGATGCGGCAGCGCGCGGTTTCAGCGTGGTGCTGGTCGAGTCGTACGACTTCGCAAAGGGCACCTCGTCACGCGCTACCAAGCTGGTGCATGGCGGTGTGCGTTACCTGGCGCAGGGCAATGTGTCGCTGGTGCGCGAGGCGTTACACGAACGCACGCGGCTGCTGCACAACGCCCCGCACCTGGCGCATCCGCTGCCGTTCGTGATGCCGTCCTACAAATTGTGGGAGACCCCGTTTTATGGCGCCGGCCTGGTGATCTATGACGTGCTCTCCGGTCAGGCCGGCCTGGGCAAGACCGAATTCCTGAGCGCCGCCAAAACACTGCGCTATCTGCCGACGGTGCAGCCGCGTGGCCTCAAGGGCGGCGTCAAGTACTGGGATGGCCAGTTCGACGACGCCCGACTCGCGCTCGCGCTGGCCCGCACGGCGGCTCGGCAGGGGGCCTTGCTGGTGAATTATTGTGCGGCGACCGAATTGATCCACGAGGATGGCAAGGTGGTAGGGTTGACCTGCCAGGACCGTGAAACCGGGCGCCTGTACATGCTGCGTGCCGGTTGCGTGATCAATGCCGCGGGCGTCTGGGTGGATGAATTGCGTCAGAAAGACGGCGAGGCGATCGGGCGTACTGCCAGGCCGATGGTGGCTCCCAGTCAGGGCGTGCACATGGTGGTGGACCGGGCATTTTTGCCGGGCGAGCATGCGCTGCTGGTGCCCCGCACCACCGATGGCCGCGTGCTGTTCGCCGTGCCTTGGCTGGGCAAGGTCATCCTGGGCACGACCGACACGCCGCGCCACGACCTGGCGCGCGAACCCGAGCCGTTCCGGCAGGAAGTCGAGTTCATCCTGCGCGAGGCAGCCCGGTATTTGAGCCGGGCGCCGACCCGATCGGATGTGAAAAGCATCTGGGTCGGTTTGCGTCCGCTGGTAAAACCACCCGACGACGACGGTGACAACACCAAGGGCCTGAGCCGCGAACATACCGTGCTGGTCAGCCGCAGCGGTCTGGTGACGGTCACGGGTGGCAAGTGGACCACCTACCGCGCCATGGCCGAAGATGTGTTGGAGAAGTGCTTTGACGCTTCCCTGCTGGCAAGGAAAACTGCAGGAGTAACCGCCAACTTGCTGCTGGTAGGCGGCGAAGGAATGGCCGGGACCAGGCGCCCCACGATCAGCGATCCGCCCGGGCTGCACACTTACGGCAGTGAGCAGGACGCCGTGTTGTCCCTTCCCGGCGCACAGGCACCACTCGGTGGCGGGCTGAGTGAAGCCATGGTGCGCTTTGCGGCGCGCCACGAATACGCGCGTACCGTGGAGGACGTGCTGGCGCGGCGCTCGCGCCTGCTGTTTCTGGACGCGCGGCTGGCCGGCACGCTGGCCGACGCGGTCGGAGCCATTTTGGCGCAGGAGACCGGAGTCGATCCGCAGGTTTCCGCGTTCACGCAGTTGGCGCAGCACTATCTGCACCTGCCGGACTAGTGGTTTGACGCCAGCCGAAATACTTGGCATAATGCCGGGCTTCGCCGTAAAAAAAGTGAAGCTTCTGCCCAGCAGTAGCGCCCTGAGTGGTTCTTGGCGTGAACGACGGGCCCAAGACTGACCAGATTGCCCTTGGTTTCCAGGGGCTCCTGGTGCAAGTTGGGAATAACGAAATGATCCAGACTGAATCACGGTTAGAAGTTGCCGACAATACCGGCGCGAAATCCGTCCTGTGCATCAAGGTGCTGGGCGGGTCCAAGCGTCGCTATGCCAGCGTCGGCGACG
>DATNBD010000149.1:0-2730 GCA_035572155.1 Rhodoferax sp. | reverse complement strand
GGCCTCCGCAGGCTGTTTGATGCGGCGCTGGATATCAAAGGCATTACGGTTTTCCCATCGACGCATCCGGCGATCGCATTGCACTGGATCCTCGGCAGCTACGCGCAAGGCCTGGCGGGCCAAACTCGGGAGGATTTCCTTTCGATGCAGGTATCCGATTTTCTTGGAACGCCGATGGATCTGGTCACCAGGCCGTTCGCGACCCAACTGCCGATGGAGAAGCAACTGGAACTGGCCTGCGCGACCGTGCTGACCGCCACGAGACCGGCGACGTAGGTTCGCTGGCTACAATCGACAGCACTGAATGGTGTGGAAGCCGCCCGATGCGCGGGACCCCCGATGCGCAAGGCCATCGGAATTCGCCCCCGGCATCGAAATAGCCCGCGGGGATGAAGCCACCGCGGCGCCGCTATCCGCCGTCGTCCTTCCAGCGCATCATGCGCTGCTCACACAGCTTGAGCGCGCCGTGCAGAACGGTGGAGATGATCATCAGCACGAACAGCGCCGCGAACACGCCGCCCGTGTCGTACTGGCCCGCCGATGCCTGGATCAGATAGCCGAGCCCACGATTTGACGCCATCATCTCACCCACCACGGCGCCAATGAGGGCATAAGGCACCGAGACCTTCATCCCGGTGAAAATCCAGATCACCACCGACGGCAAAATGACCTTGCGCACAATCTGGGCCGGTCGCGCGCCCATCAGACGAAGCACATCGACCAGCTCCGCCTCCACCGCCAAGGTGCCGGCATAGGTGTTGTAGAAGACCAGGAAGAATACGATGAAGGTAGACAGCACCACCTTCGACGTCAGTCCGACCCCGAACCAGAGAATGAACAACGGCGCCAGTGCTATCTTGGGCAGGCTGTAAAGGGCGACGATGAACGGGTCGAGCACCGCCGCCAGCCGCCTGTTCAAGCCAAGGGCCAGGCCAACGGCAATACCTGCGATCGCGCCGAAGACGAAGCCCAGCACCGTCTCCGTCAGCGTCACCTCGACATGCAGCCACAACTCGCCGCCGGCGATCCAGACGCCCAGCTGATCGGCGATTGCAAGCGGGGAGCTGATCCAGAACGGCTTGATCACCCGGCCGCTGAGCAACTGCCACAGCGCGAGCAGCACGACCGCGAGGCCGACGCGCCAGAGCAAGGTGACCAGCCACTCGCTGCGCGCAGCGCGGACGGTTTCATTGGGCAGCGCGACGGAAATCTCGGGTGTTGCGTCCGGCATCGCTCAGTTCACCATCACCGCGTCCCGGACGTTGTCCTCCAAATAGGACCAAAGCCGGTCATGCAATCCCGCGAATTGCGGATCAAAGCGAATGCGGAACACATCCCGCGGGCGTGGCAGATCGACGGTTTCCACCACACGGATATGGCCGGGGCGCGCGGAAAACACCGCGACCCGGTCGGCCAGCGTAATCGCCTCCGGCAGATCATGGGTGACGAAAACCATGGTGGTCCCGGTCGCCGCCCACAGCTTCAGCAACTCGTCATGCATGACCAGCCGCAACTGCGCATCGAGCGCGCCGAACGGCTCGTCCATCAAGATCGTCTCAGGCTCATAGGCCAGCGTGCGCGCAAGGCTGACCCGCCGCCGCATGCCGCCGGAAAGCTGCGCCGGGAAGTGCTTTTCGAATCCGCGCAGTCCGACGCGCGCAAGCCAGCCATGTGCGACCTTGTGCCGCTCCGCGCGCGACTGCCCACGTAGTTCGAGCGCGATCGCCACGTTGTCCTCGACCGTTCGCCAGGGCAGCAGCGTATCACGCTGGGTCATATAGCCGACGCTGGTATTGGGACCCGATACCTGCTGACCACGATAAAATACCTGCCCCTCGCTTGGCGGCAACAACCCGGCCGCCATGTTTAGCAAGGTGGATTTGCCGCAGCCGCTCGGCCCGACGATGGCCAGGAATTCACCCGCCTGCACCGTCAGGTTGACCTGCTCGCAAGCCGTGACGGTGCCGCGGCGCGTAGTGAACCGGCGGCCAACCCGGCGATAGTCAATGAGCGGCCGATCGCTCAATGCAGCAGTTCCTGACGGGCAGCGCGCAAGAACTGCGTGTCGACAACGTCCTGATAAGGCACCGCTGTGGAATCCTTCGCCGGCAGCGTCGTTTTCTCGAACGCGAGTTCCTGCTCGTAGCCGTGCTGGCTGATGGCGGGGTCCTTCGGGAAATTCGGAAAATAGGTGCGCCAGGATGCGTTCCAGGTCGCCTCGTCGGTCTGCTTGAAGAACGGCCGTGTCGCCTGCTTGGCTGCTTCGGGGTTGCGTGCAATCAGCAGCGTGGCGCGCGTTATCGCTCGCGCCATGGCAGCAGCCACTTCGGGATGCGCCTTGTTGTAGGAGGCAAGCCCGTAGAGCGTGCCATAGGTGACACCGGTCAACTCGGGCATGTCCTTGCCCTGGTCGATTACGCTGACCGTCAGACCTTGCAGATTGGTCATCACGTCCACCGGCGGAACGCACGAACAGCCATCGATGCTGCCGGTCTGCAACGCCGCCATCATGGTGCTGACCCCACCGACCGGCACGATCTGGAGAAAGCGGCTTGGGTCGAGCCCCTGACTCACCAGCAGGTAACGGAGTACAAGGTCGGAACTGGCGCCGGGCGTGGTGATGCCCATCTTCAGCCCCTTCATCGCCTCGACCCGCTGCTTCAGGGGCGTTTCCAGCGTGATGCCATGCTGTTTGGCGACGTCGGCCCGCACCGCCATCGGCGCCAGGAA
>DATNBD010000148.1:0-10375 GCA_035572155.1 Rhodoferax sp. | reverse complement strand
AGCGGCGTGATGTCGCGGAACTGCACGCCGGGCGCCGGCCAATCCGGCACGGTGCGGACGTGGGCGCGCAGGAAGTCGGAGGTGGCGCTCATGGCTCATCCTTTCAGAAGTTTGTCCGCCGCCATCGCGAGCGCTTCAGGCGTGCCCGACAACACCAGCGTGTCGCGGTCCTGCAGCGCCAGCGTGTCTTGCGGCAGCACCGATTTGCCGTTGCCGCGGCGCAGGCTGACCACGCGCACGCCCAGTGCCTGCAGAGCCAGCTGGCCCAGCGCCTGGCCGATCGAGCGGGCGCCCGGCGGCAGTGTCAGCGTGGACAGGCGCTCCTGCTCCAGTTCGTTCGCGGTGTCATCGTCCGCGCCATGGAAGTACCCCTTGAGCAGGTTGTAGCGTACGTCGCGCTGATCCTGCACGATACGCAGCACGCGGCGCATCGGCACGCCCACCAAGGCGAGCGCGTGGCTCGCCAGCATCAGCGAGCCCTCGATGGCCTCGGGCACCACTTCGGTGGCGCCCGCTTGGCGCAGCTGGCCCAGATCGTGGTCGTCCTGGGTGCGCACGATGACGGGCACATGCGGCGCATGCGCGCGCGCGTGCGCCAGCACTTTCAGGGCGGCCGCCACCTCCAGGTAGGTGACCACGACGGCGCTGGCGCGCGCCAGCCCCGCGGCCATCAGCGCCTGCAGGCGCGCCGCGTCGCCAAATACCACCGAGTCCCCGGCGGCAGCGGCCTGGCGCACCCGGTCCGGGTCCAGATCCAGCGCCATGTACGGGATGTTCTCGCGCTCGAGCATGCGTGCCAGGTTCTGGCCGCAGCGTCCATAGCCGCAGATGATCACATGCCGATTCGCGTTGATGGACTTGCGCGCGATCGTGGTCATCTGCAGCGACTGCTGCAGCCATTCGCCGCTGACCAGCTTCATCACGATGCGGTTGCTGTACAGGATGATGAAGGGCGTGGCCATCATGGAGAGCACCATGCTGGCCAGGATCGGATTCACCAGTGCCGGTGGAACCAGCGCGTTGTCCCGCGCCAGCGTGAGCAGCACAAAACCGAACTCACCCGCCTGCGCCAGGTACAGCCCGGTGCGCAATGCCGTGCCGGCCGTCGCGCCGAAGGCCTTGGCGAGCGCCGTGACCATGATCAGCTTGAACAGCACCGGCAGCGTCAGCAAGGCCAGTACCAGCGGCCAGTGCGCGACGACGGGCCGCCAGTCGAGCAGCATGCCGATGGTGATGAAGAACAGGCCCAGCAGCACGTCGTGGAACGGCCGGATGTCGGTCTCGACCTGGTGCTTGTACTGGGTCTCGGAAATCAGCATGCCTGCGATGAACGCACCCAGCGCCAGGCTGAGCCCCGCGAGTTCCGTCAGCCAGGCGAGCCCGAGCGTGACGAGCAGCAGATTCAGCACGAACAGCTCCTGACTCTTTCGGCGCGCCACCAGGGTGAGCCACCAGCGCATCAGGCGTTGTCCGCCGGTCAATACGATCGCTATTAAAACAATAGCCTTCAGTGAAGCAACTGTCAGTGCCAGCAGCAGTTTTTCAGGGCTGGAGCCAAGCGCCGGAATCAGCACCAGCAGTGGCACAACCGCCAGATCCTGAAACAGCAGGACCCCCATCACGCGCTGCCCGTGTTCGGACTCCAGCTCGAGCCGCTCGGCCATCAGCTTGACCACGACTGCGGTGCTGCTCATCGCCACCGCGCCGGACAGCGCCAGCGCGGTCTGCCAGCGCATGTGCCACAGCGTGGGCGCGAGCGCGGCGAACAGCAGCGAGGCGGCCGTGGCCAGCACGATAGTGAGTAGCACCTGGCACAGACCCAGACCGAACACATGGCGGCGCATGGCGCGCAGCCTGGGCAGATTGAACTCCAGCCCGATCACGAACATCAGAAACACCACGCCGAACTCGCCCAGGTACTTGATGTCCTGCGAGTCCTGCGCCAGCGCCAGCGCATGCGGCCCGATCAGCACGCCCACGGCCAGATAGCCCAGCATCGGCGGCAGCTTCAGTGAACGGCAGGCCACCACGCCCAGCACCGCGGCCAGCAGGTATAACAGCGTGAGTTGCAGCGCGGACATGCCCCGATACTAGCAAGCACGATGCCCGCGGATAATGGAGGGCTATGACATTTGATTCCGACCAGGTGCTGCGGCTGGCCCGCGGGACTTTCGATATCGAGGCTGCAGCGGTGCTGGGCCTCAAGGCGCGCGTGGACGGGGCCTTTGTGCGCGTGGTGCGCCGGATGCTGGACGTGCGCGGCCGCGTTGTCGTGATGGGCATGGGCAAGAGCGGCCATGTCGGGCGCAAGATCGCCGCCACGCTGGCCTCCACCGGCACGCCCGCGATGTTCGTGCACCCGGCTGAGGCGCGGCACGGCGACCTCGGCATGATCAAGGCCGTCGACCTCGTGCTGGCGGTTTCCTACAGCGGGGAAACCGAGGAGCTGATCTCGCTCCTGCCGGTGCTCAAACGCCTTGAGGTGCCGCTGGTGGCCATGACCGGTGGCCTGGACTCGACGCTGGCGCAGCATGCCGACGAGGTGCTCGACTGCAGCGTCGAGAAGGAAGCCTGTCCGCTGAATCTGGCGCCCACGGCCAGCACCACGGCCCAGCTCGCGCTCGGCGACGCGCTCGCGGTGGCGCTGCTGGACGCGCGCGGTTTTCGGGCGGAGGATTTCGCGCGCTCCCATCCGGGCGGCGCGCTGGGGCGCAAGCTGCTGACTCATGTGAGCGACGTGATGCGCAAAGACGATGCCGTGCCGCGCGTGCGCCTTCAGACCACGTTCAGCGACCTGATGCGGGAGATGAGCGCCAAGGGGCTGGGCGCGTCGGCCGTGGTGGACGACGCGGATCGCGTGCTGGGCATCTTCACCGACGGCGATCTGCGCCGCCTGATCGAAAAAGGCGCCGATTTGCGCAGCGCCGTCGCGCGCGATGTCATGCATCCGTCGCCACGCACCATCCGGGGCGATGCGCTCGCGGTGGATGCGGTGGAGCTCATGGAACAGCATCAGATCACCAGCGTGCTGGTGGTCGACGCGGCCGGCATGCTGTGCGGCGCGCTCAACAGCAACGACCTGATGCGCGCGAAGGTGATATGACCCCCGCGCTGTTCTTCGCGCCCGAGTTGCTGCTAAAGGCCCAAGGCATCCGCGTCGCGTTTTTCGACGTGGACGGCGTGCTGACCGACGGTGGCCTTTATTTCTCCGATCGGGGCGAGACCCTCAAGCGCTTCAACACGCTGGACGGGCATGGCCTCAAGCTGCTGCAAATGGCGGACATCACCCCGGCGGTGATTACCGGTCGCGATTCGAAACCGCTGCGCTCCCGGCTGCAGGCGCTGGGCATCACGTACGTCCATTACGGCACCGAAGACAAGGGCGCGGCCGCCGCGGCAACGCTGCAGGCGCTGGGCCTGGACTGGCCGCAGGCGGCGGCGATGGGCGACGACTGGCCGGACCTGCCGGTGCTGCGCCGCTGCGCGTTCGCCTGCGCTCCCCCGAACGCCCACATCGAGGTTCGCGCCGCGGCGCAGTACGTCACGCAGGCCCAGGGCGGGGCGGGCGCCGCGCGCGAGTTTTGTGATTTGCTGCTGATCGCTGCCGGCCGGTATGCGGCGCTGCTGGCGCCGCCGGAGCCGCGCCCGTGAACCGGCCGCTGGCCGTGCTGCGCGACTTGTGGGAGAGCATCGCGATCTATCTGCCCATCATTTTGATGGGCGTGCTGGCGCTGGGCACCTATTGGCTGGTGCGCAATACCCCGATTTTTGGCCCACCCAGGCCGGCGCTGCCGGTGCTCCACAAGCCCGACTATTTCATGCATAACTTCGCGGTCAAGACATTCGACGCCACGGGGCGGCTCAAGAACGAGCTGTTCGGCACCGAGGGGCGCCACTATCCCGACACCGACACGCTGGAGATCAGCAACGCGCGCCTTCGCGCGGTCGATCTGGACGGGCGTGTCACCGTGGCCACTGGCAACCGCGCGCTGAGCAACAGCGACGCATCCCAGGTGCAGCTTTTCGGTAACGCGATCGTGGTGCGTGAGGCCGCCATCGACGCCGCCGGCCATGCGGTGCCGCGGATGGAATTTCGCAGCGAATTCCTGAACGCCTATACGAACACCGAACGCGTCTCGTCCAACAAGCCGGTAACCTTGATCCGGGGCAATGACCAGTTCACCGGCGACTCGATGGACTATGACAACTACGACGGCGTGCTCGACCTGAACGGACGTGTGCGGGGCGTGCTGGCGCCGGCTCGGCCGCAGCCGGCGCGCTAGCGGAACAGGCCGTGGGTGGGCTTGTCTTCATCACCGGCGCTTCCAGCGGCATTGGCCAGGCGCTGGCCTGGCGGTATGCGCAGGCGGGCTATCGGCTGGCCCTGGTCGCGCGCCGAGCATCCATGATCGAATCATGGGTTAGCCAGTGCGGGATAAGCGCCGGCAGCTATCAAATCTACAGTGCCGATGTATCCGTGCCGGACAGTATCGCGAGTGCGGCGCAGGCCTGCATCGCGGCCCAAGGCCTGCCCGACGTGGTGATTGCGAATGCGGGCATCAGCATCGGCATCGACAGCGCCGTGCGCGCCGACATCGATGTGATGGCGCGCACCTTTGCCACCAACAACATCGGCATGGCGGCGACGTTTCAGCCGTTCATCGACGCCATGGTGCGGCGCGGCAACGGGACGCTGGTCGGCATCGGCAGCGTGGCTGGCATCCGCGGCCTGCCGGGGCATGCGGCCTACTGCGCCAGCAAGGCGGCCGCCATCGTTTACTGCGAGAGCCTGCGTGGCGAATTGCGCGCCAGCGGCGTCCAGGTCGTTACCCTGTGCCCGGGCTACATCGACACGCCGTTGACGCAAAAAAACCGTTATGCAATGCCGTTCCTGATGCCGGCGCCCGATTTTGCCGACCAGGCATTCAAGGCCATCGACGCCGGCGTCAGCTACCGCGTGATTCCGTGGCAAATGGGCCTGGTGGCCAAATTGCTGCGCCTGCTGCCGAATGCGCTGTTCGACAGGCTGCTGGTGGGGCGCCCGCGCAAGCGGCGCGAGGGCGAGGCATAAAGCTCTTAATTTTATAGCTACTCAGGCCCACACCAAGCCGGCAAATGAACAAAAAGGCTCCAACGGAGCCTTTTGGTAGAAGGGTTGTGGCGCCTTTCAGTAAGCACCACCGCCGTCGCCACCTCCCCCATAGCCGCCGCCGCCGCCGCCGCCGCTGCGCCCGCCGCCGCGCGGACCGGAGCCATACGGGCTGCGAAAGCCGCCTTCTCCACCGCCGCTGCGCCCGCCGCCGCCATAACCCCCGCCACCGCGCGGCGGACGCGGCTCCATGGGCCGGGCTTCGTTGACCACGCAGTTGCGGCCCCCCAGCGACTGGCCATTCATGCCGCTAATTGCCGCCTGGGCTTCCGCGTCACTGCCCATCTCGACAAAGCCGAAACCCTTGGAGCGGCCGGTTTCGCGATCCATCATGACCTTGGCGCTGGTGACCGCGCCGAATCGCGCGAAAGTCTGTTGCAGATCGCTGTCGCTGACCGAGTAAGGCAGGTTGCCGACGTACAGTTTGTTGCCCATGAAGGGACTCCTCAAAAACACATTGATAAAGCGATGGAGTCCCGAACACGCAGCCAACAACCTTCAAAGATGCGAACCTGACTGATCACCGCGAACCCGTGTGGCTATCCAGTTTCCACACGCGCGCATTATGAGCGCGAGATGGCAAAAGTCGTCAAGGGATTGTTGGGTGCCCGCCGGCGCCCGTGCGCCGGGCATGAAAAAAGGGCCCCGAGGCCCCCTTTCGCGTTGCAAACGGGGCGCGCAGGCCCCCTGCGAATGCTCAGTAGCTGTTGCGGCCGCCGCCGTAACCGCCGCCGCCGCCACCACCGCTGCGGCCGCCGCCGTAACCGCCGCCACCACCACCACCGCCGTAGCCACCACCACCGAAGCCGCCACCGCTGCGCGGAGGACGGGGCTCCATTGGGCGAGCCTCGTTGACGACCAAGTCACGGCCGCCGACAGACTGGCCGTTCATGCCCTTGATCGCCGCCTGGGCTTCGGCATCGCTGCCCATTTCGACAAAGCCGAAGCCCTTGGAGCGCCCGGTGTCGCGCTCCATCATGACCTTGGCGCTGGAGACGGAACCGAACTGGCTGAATGCCTGTTGCATGTCTTCGTCGCGGAACGAATAGGGCAGATTGCCCACGTAAAGTTTGTTGCCCATAAAGGACTCCTCAAAATGACTAAAAAGCGATGGAGTCCGATACCCGCAATCAACAAACCAGTAACGACTTCAAAGACGCGAAACTGACCGATCACCGCAAACCCGTGCTCCTGACGCGCAGAAACACGCCAGCATTATGCGGTATTTCCGCGGGGGACACAAAAACTTTTGGAACAGGCGGGCGGCCCGCGGCGGCCGGGCGCCTAGTTTTCGACGTAATTGCGCCACTGACGCATGGCGTTGCGCACGGTCAGTATCTGCCGCTCGAAGATCGGGCAGGCCTGGCAGGCGGCCAGATGCAGACGCAGGGCGATTCGATCCGCAACCGGCAATTTGCGGTCCTCGCGCGCAATCAGAAGTGCGGCAACTTGTTTGCAGGTGCGGCGCAGGATCATGTCGAAGCAGTCGTCCGGGTGTCACCAAACCAGTTGAGTTCCAGGCATTCGCGCAGGCGCAGGCGGGCGCGGTGCAGCTGCACATAGAGGTTGGTCGAAGTCAGCTTCAACTCCTTACAAATCTCCTCGCTGGACAACTCCAGCCATTCGCGCATCAGGAACACCCGGCCCATCGCCGCGGGGAGTTTTTCCGCGCACGCCTCCAGCACCTGGAAGAACTGGCGAGAACTCAGATCCTGTTCGGGGTTTCCCCAGTCGGCCGGCAGGGACGCGAAATGATCCCCCTGGCCGAACACCAGCGTGTCGAGCTCTTCGCTGCCGTCCGCCGCGTCACCGTCATAACTCATTTCCCGCGAGCGCTGGCGCAGCGCGTCCACCACCTTGTGCTTGAGGATGCCTACGAGCCAGGTCTTGAGCTGCGACCTGTTGGCAAACGACTGCGAGCTGGACAGTGCCGCCAGCAAAGTCTCGGATACGGCGTCCTCGGCCCAGGCGTCGTTGCGCAGCTGCAGGCGCGCGAACCGCAGCAGGTAGCTGCGATGTTCGGCGAGCTGGTTTTCGATGGACATGGCTGGCGGCGGACAGGAAAACATCATCGCACAGGCCCGCCCCGGCGCGCAGTCCGGCCGCTGGTGCGAGCCTGTGCGCCGCGCGCAGGGAACCAATAGTATTCGTGTTACATCTATGGACCGAGGCCAGCAGCATGACGATTCCCCAGCAACCCTTGTTTCCGCGCGGGAGCCAATCATGAATTCCGTGGCCCGCTGGGTCGGCAGGCGGCTCGGCCGCTACCTCACGCGCAGGAGCCGCGGCGGTAGCGTCAACGCCGCGTGGCCCATCGATCCCGGCAAGCTTGCGGCTTGTCTGCGCCCCGGCGACGTGCTGCTGGTAGAGGGCAACACACGCATCAGCACGGCCATCAAGTACCTGACGCAATCGACCTGGTCGCATGCCGCGCTGTTCGTCGGTGCGCAGACCGGTCCGCGCGGGCGGGACGGCCTGCCGCTGTGCCTGGTCGAGGCCGACATGGAGCTTGGCGTACATACCGTCAGCCTGGCGCATTTTCGCGGCCTGCATTGCCGGATCTGCCGCCCCGTGGGCATGACGACCGAGGAAGTGCGGCGCGTGTGCGACTTCGCCCTGCAGCGGGTGGGCGAGCAGTACGACCTCAAGAACGTGGTGGATCTGGCGCGCTACCTGTTTCCCACGCCGCCGGTCCCGACACGCTGGCGCCGGCGCATGCTGGCGCTGGGCAGCGGCGACCCCACGCGCGCGATCTGCTCGACCCTGATCGCCCAGTGTTTCGAGTCGGTACGCTATCCGATCCTGCCGCTGATCGAGACGGTGCACCTGCAGGATCCGAATCATGCCGAACGGGTGCGCGAGATTCTGCATGTGCGTCACTACAGCCTGTACGTGCCGCGCGACTTCGACGTGTCCCCGTATTTCCAGATCGTCAAGCCGACGCTGGAAATCGGATTCGACTACCACGCCCTGGCATGGGACGAGGCCACGCCCGGCGCTGCACCCTGAGGAGCGGGGGTTACCAGGTTACCTCGCGTTCGTAAGTGGCGCCAATGCGGTGAATCGACAGGTCGGCGCCTTCAAACTCTTCTTCCTGGCTCAGCCGCAGACCCATCGTGGCCTTGATCGTGCCGTACACCACCAGACCACCGAGCACGGCCCACGCGACACCCAGGGTGGTTCCCATGAGTTGCGCCCAAAAGCTGACGCCGCCGCGCCCGCCCAATGCCCGGCTGCCAAAAATGCCGGCGGCCAACCCGCCCCAGGTTCCGCACAGACCATGCAGAGGCCAGACGCCCAGCACGTCGTCGATCTTCCATTTGTTCTGCGTCAGTGTGAACAGGCTCACGAAGATGACGCCGGCAATCGCGCCCACCACCAGCGCACCCAGCGGGTGCATCAGGTCGGAGCCCGCGCAGACGGCCACCAGGCCGGCCAGCGGACCGTTGTGCACAAAACCTGGGTCGTTCCGGCCCATGACCAGGGCGGCCAAGGTGCCGCCGACCATGGCCATCAGCGAATTGACCGCGACCAGACCGGAAATCTTGTCAATGGTCTGCGCGCTCATGACATTGAAGCCAAACCAGCCGACCGTCAAAATCCAGGCGCCCAGGGCCAGGAAGGGAATACTGGACGGCGGATGTGCGCTGATCGCACCGTCCTTGCGATAACGGTTGCTGCGCGCGCCAAGTAGGAGCACAGCGGGCAGCGCGATCCAGCCGCCGACCGCATGAACCACCACGGACCCCGCGAAGTCATGAAAGGGCTGGCCCGTGACGGATTGAATCCAGGCCTGGATGCCAAAATTCCCGTGCCAGGCGATCCCTTCAAAAAATGGATAAACAAGCCCCACAATGACGGCAGTTGCCAGCAGTTGAGGATAAAAACGCGCGCGTTCGGCGATGCCGCCCGAGATGATGGCCGGGATGGCGGCCGCAAAGGTCAGCAGGAAGAAGAAGCGCACCAGCTCGTAACCGTTTTTTGCGGCCAGCTGATCCGCGCCGACAAAGAAGTGCGTGCCATAGGCCACGCCATAACCCACCAGGAAATAGGCCACGGTCGATACCGAGAAGTCCACCAGAATCTTGACCAGGGCGTTGACCTGGTTCTTCTTGCGAACCGTCCCCAGTTCCAGAAAGGCAAAGCCGGCATGCATGGCGAGCACCATGATGCCGCCCAGCAGGATGAACAAGGTGTCCGAGCCCTGTTTTAGTGCTTCCATAAATCCTCTTGTTGGATGAAATGCGATAAATTGGTGCACGTTCGATGGCTCTTCATCGCGCGCACCAAAATAAAGCAAAAACCGCGCCAGTCTGCGCCATAAGCGTGCAAGCGGGTTTGGCGGTTAGAATCGGCCCGTCATTGGGGAGTAGCCGCCCTTAGCTTTCGAGAGGGGCTTGCGTCAACAGACTTGGGCTAATCACCCATGGCGCAAGCGGTTTTCCGGACTTGGCGAGACCTTTGACTGCGCAGCCTCCGTTTGGGCCGGGGATGCCGTGCAGTCAATGGTTCATTCGTCCCGGCCGCAGGACTTTCATGGAAGCCTTTCTCCTCTCCACCGGGATCGTGGCGCTCGCCGAAATGGGCGACAAGACCCAGCTTCTGGCCTTGGTGCTGGCGCTGCGCTTTCGCAGACCGTGGCCCATCGTGCTGGGCATTCTTACCGCGACGATCGTGAACCACGCACTGGCCGGGGCCGTGGGGGCCTGGGTCACGTTTCAGTTGGGCCCCCACGTGCTGCGCTGGGTGCTGGGGCTGTCATTTCTGGCCATGGCGGTGTGGATTCTGGTACCCGACAAGCTGGACGACGGTCAGGCCCGCAAAGCCCCGCGCTTCGGGGTGTATGGCACGACGGTGCTCAGCTTCTTCCTGGCCGAGATGGGCGACAAGACGCAAATTGCCACCATCATGCTGGCGGCGCAGTACAACCCCTACGAAGTCGTCGCGGGCACCACCTTCGGCATGATACTGGCCGACGCCCCCGTGGTCTGGCTCGGCGAGCGCATGACGCGGCTGGTGACGCGGCGGGTGTCGATGCGCGTGGTGCACGGCGTTTCGGCCGCTGTCTTTACCGCTTTGGGTTTGTTGGCCCTGCTGGGCTGAAGCGGGGTTGATATACTTTGCGGCATTCACCCACGCGCCGATTTGTTCCAGATTGCGGGCGCCGGAATCAGCGAGTTCCGAAATTCTGCTAAAGACGGCTTGTGCCTCCGATCAGATGACCCG
>DATNBD010000147.1:0-5850 GCA_035572155.1 Rhodoferax sp. | reverse complement strand
TTGCAGGTCAGTCGCCTTTCCTTCGGGACTGGCAGCCTGCACCATCTGCCTTCGCTCGCACGCCGCTGTGCTCTGCTGCAGGCCGCGCTGGAGGCTGGCTTCACGCATTTTGACACCTCGCCATACTATGGCTTCGGTCTGGGCGAACTCGCTCTCGGCAGTTTGCCAGCAGCGTCGCGGCAGCGCATGACGGTGGCCACCAAGCTGGGGCTCTACGGCCCCAATGGATCTCGAGCCTGGGCGGTCGATGTCTACGCACGCAAGTTCCTGGGAAAACTGCTGCCGTCGCTCAATCGTGCGGTTGTGGACTGGAGCTTGGCGCGTGCTCGTGAGACCTTTGACGACAGCCTGCGCCGGCTCAAACGGGAATCCGTGGATCTGCTTCTGCTGCACGAACCCGTGGCGGCATTCATCAGCACCACCGAGTGGCTGCAGTGGTTGCAATCACTACAACACAAGGGACGAATCCGCCATTGGGGTGTGGCGGGCGAACCTGGGCTGGTCGTGGCCGTGAGACTTCACGCAGAGGCCTTGGCGCCGGTGATTCAGGTGCGCGACAGCCTGCGGCGCCACGAGGCAGATGTTGCACTGAGCCTGCCGGGCACCGATCCGCGCCCGATGCAGTTCACCTACGGTTATCTGGCCGCCCAGACCGGCGCTGCCGACAGCCTGCCGGCCGAACAATGCTTGCTCACGGCTCTGGGTCGTAACGCGACGGGTTCAGTGTTGGTGTCCACCCGGCGCGTCGAACGTATACAGGGTTTGGCCAAGATCGCAGCGGCCTGAGTTGGCCCATCCGCCAACTCGGCGTGGGTTTCCCGGCCAGTGATATTTACTTTCGTATTTTGGGCGAGGCTTGTTGACTGGCGGTGTGTGCGTGCAGTTGCCGGAAGAGGCATCCGTTTTGACCGAACGCGTTACTCGTCTTTACGACACATTTACTTCAATTTCATACACTTTGAAGCATCGTATCTGCCTCACGGTGACACCGTGCCCCGTCAATTGTTGATCTGCGACACGCGACCGCCTGCGGGGAAAGCCGAGGTTGCTCCCCAATGTCGCTGATCCACTACTGCAGCATCGCTGGTGGCAATTTTGGCGACGACATCAATCTTCAGCTGTGGTCCCGGCTCTTTCCCGATCTGTCGGAATTGACCGATCAGGTTCTTTTCTACGGCGTCGGCACACTGCTGGATGGCAGGCACGACGCGAGGGTCAAAAAAGTGGTGCTGGGAACCGGGCTGGGGAGCCATCTGGCGGGCATACCGGATTCCAACTGGGATTTTCGCTGGGTGCGGGGGCCGCAGACGGCGAAGGAGTTCGGCCTGCCTCGTGAATTGGCGCTTGGAGATTCCGCCATTTTGTGGCCGGAACTCCTGCCCGGGCACGACGACGCGGGTCCCGCCGGTTTGATTCCACATCATGCGACCTGGGACAGCTTTGACTGGGCCAGCGTTGCACATCAGGCAGGAATGAAGATCATCAACCCCAGACAGCCGCCCGGGGCGGTGATCGACCAGATGCGGGGCTGCTCTCGGGTGCTGAGCGAATCCCTGCATGGTGCCATCTGCGCCGATGCGATGGGCATTCCCTGGGCGGCTTGCGTCCTGGCGCACCGCTTCAACGAGTTCAAGTGGCAGGACTGGCTGGCCACAGTGAATCGACCGCACGAGCCCCTGGTGATGCAGTTGCCCCTGGTGAGATCGATTACGCGCACCAAATCCATGGCGAACCGGCTGGCCCGATGGATCAAATACAAGCGCCGGACCCGGCGTCCGGCGTTGCGACCGGTGGCCGCGGCGACGGCGCGTGACGTCGAGCGGGTTGCGGCGGCGCTGCGCGCTTATGCGGGATGCGCGGGCAACTTCCGGTGCAGCGATCCCGTGCATGTTGCCCAACAAAAGGAGCGGATGCTGTCGCGCTGCGACGAGTTTGCCCGGGACTACAAGCTTTTGTTCACGCCCTGACGAAATGACTGGTTTTTACCTTGGCCAGGCGCCCGGGTGGACGAAGTTGGTAGTATCAAATCTGTCGCAACTCATGAAAGCATGCCATGTCCGAACTGAGCGGAGCCAACAGGGAAAAATTGATTGACGACGTGCGCGTTGTCATCTCTGACGCAGAAGAGTTGCTGCGCATCACCGCAAGCCAGGCGGGTGAGGGTGCGGCTGCGCTGCGGGGCCGGATCGAATCCGGGCTCAAGAAAGCGCGGGTGGACCTCGCGCAACTGCAGGATGCCGCCGTGGTGAAAGCGAAGGCCGCCGGGCGCGCCACCGATGATTTCGTGCATGACAACCCCTGGAAGGCCGTGGGCGTGGCCTCCGGCATCGGACTCGTGGTGGGACTGCTGATCGGCCGCCGTTGAGGCGGCACGCTCATGAGTGAGCCGGTCAATTCCAGGTCTGGTGGCGGTTTGTTCGCCTCGCTGCGGCAACTGCTGGCGACCGCGCTCGAGATGGCCCAGGTGCGGCTGGACTTGCTCCTGACTGAAATCGAGCAGGAAAAACTCCGGGTTTTCGATGCCCTGCTGTGGGCCGGGTTGGCCCTCATGCTGTTGGGCCTTGGCGTGATCATGCTCTGCGGCTTTGTTGTGGTGCTTTTGTGGGATCACTACCGGCTTGCCACGCTGGGCGTCTTGACCCTGCTGTTTCTGGTTGCCGGTGGTTTGCTGATGCGTGCGGCGCGCAACCGGCTGCGCAGTCCTTCCGGTGCGTTCGGCGCGACGGTGGAGGAACTGCGCAGCGACCTGGCCGAATTGAAACAACACCAGGCTGGTGGGTGAGCCTATGCCCGGCGGCCGAACTACGCATTTGACGCTGGAGCAACATCGTCTGGTGCTGCGCAGTGCGCACCTGCGCCGTACACTGGCCGGCCAGGCTGCGGAACTTCAGGCGCCGCTCGCGTTGGTTGACATCGGGTGGGCGGCGGTGCGCTGGTTGCGGCAAAACCCCTATGCGGTCATGGGGCCGGTCGTGTTGCTGGCCGCCTTGCGGCCGGTACGCACCTTGCGCTGGACCGGGCGTGTGTTGCGCGGTTGGCGAATATTCAGGCGAGGCGCGCGCTGGCTAGCGTCCACCGCACGCAGTCGCCGCTGATGGCGGCTTTGCTTCTTCAACGGCATTGCCCGTCCGTGGGCGGGTGATGATGCTTTGCCTGTGCACGGTAACGCTCCGTGGATGAATCGAGTTAGAACTTTTGTGCGCACTTGCGCGCGACACCGGCCGGTCGAGGTCGCCCGCTTCAAATTTTGGTTACCACTCTTGCACATGAAGTGCATTTTTCACCCCGTGCAACCGCTACCATGAATTCTCATTTTTTTGGAGGTAGCTACGTGGCTCTACAGTCCCCCTTTTTCGGCAACAAACGTGAATCCGACGGATTCAGTCCACGTCCCACGCCCAGCAGCGGCGGCACCACGACCGGGCTGGGTGGCTTGAACACCTTGCAGGCCAACGCACCCGCGGTGCACCCGAGCGCGGGCACCGGCGCCGCCGCCGCCGTGCCTCCTGTCAGCCCCGCGACCGCGCAGGAAGGCGGCAGCAAGCTGACCGTCGGGCCGAACATCAAACTCAAGGGCGTCGAGATCACCGATTGCGACACCCTCGTGGTCGAGGGTCTGGTGGAGGCGACGATGGATTCGCGCGTGATCCAGATCGCACAGCAGGGCGCCTTCAAGGGTTCAGCTGACATCGACATCGCCGAAATCCGCGGCCAGTTCGACGGCAACCTGACCGTGCGCGACAAGCTGGTGATTTACGCGACCGGTAAAGTTACCGGCAAAATCCGCTATGGCAAGCTCGTGATCGAAGAGGGCGGGCAGTTGTCGGGCGAGGTGGAATTCGGCGCCGGCAGCGGTGCAAAATCCGCGGCTGCCAAGGCGGCTTCGCTGCACGTGGCCAGCGCGGCCTGATAATTCTGGGGCGAACGCCGCACGATGGGGCGCGAGCCCGGTCGTGCGGTTTTTCATTTCCGGGCCGGCAATCGAGGTCGTGAGTTCCGAGTGGATCGGCCGTGCGGGGGGCACCGCCCGCCCTTGCGGCACAATGATTCGATGCAGTACGTTACCTACCAACCCGGCACTACGGCGCTGGTGCTCGATTCGCCGCACAGCGGCGTCAACTATCCCGATGATTTCGCGTATGCGTGCCCGTTGATGACGCTGCGCACAGCCGAAGACACCCATGTCGAGAAACTGTACGACTTCGCGCCGGCGCTTGGAGTCGCCTGGATCGAGGCGCATTTCCCGCGCAGCTACCTCGACCCGAATCGCGACACCACCGAACTGGATGTGACCTTGCTCGACGCGCCCTGGCCCGAGCCGGTCGCGACGGATCCCGTCACCCTGTCGAAGGTGCGTCTTGGCAAGGGCCTGATCTGGCGCGCAACCGATGACGGCGTGCCCATCTACAACCGCAAGCTCAGCGTGGCCGAGGTGCGCGCGCGCATGGCCCTTTGCTGGCAGCCGTACCACGTCGCCGTGGCGCACGCCATCGAGGCGGCGCATGCGCGGCACGGCTACAGCATCCACCTGAACTGCCACTCGATGCCCGCGGTCAGCGCCAGCCACGCGACCGACTTCCCCGGACTGGTTCACGCGGATTTCGTGGTGGGCGATCGTGACCAGTCCACGGCCAGTGCGGCGTTATCGCGGTTGATTTGCGAACACCTCGCCAACCTAGGGTACAGCGTGTCCCACAACCACCCCTACAAGGGCGTGGAACTGGTGCGACGCTACGGCGATCCGGCGCGTCAGCGCCACAGCATTCAGGTGGAGGTCAATCGCAAGCTGTATATGAATGAGCGGACGCTGGAGGTGACCGACGGGTTCGCGCCGCTGCAGGCCACCCTGCGTTCGCTGGTGCAACTGCTGTTGCGGACCGATCCGCGAACCCTCTGATGGCGCCGGTGCGCGGCGCGGCTATAGGAAAGAGTCGATCTGCCGAGGGGCTGGCGGGCTCCGTGGCGGTTAATGAGCAGGTTATCAGATTACTATTTAAATAGTAGCAAATAAGTGTTACTCAGTATTGGCTAGGAGCCTTTTTTAATCGCAATCGCTGCTTGCCGTACCAGTTCCGGCCCCTTGTAGATCAGGCCGGTGTAGATCTGCACCACGTCGGCGCCCGCCCGGATTTTGCCCAGCGCGTCCTGTGCGCTGACGATGCCGCCGACGCCAATGATGGGGAATCCCTGTCCCAGCACGGCGCGCAGCTGACCGATCACGCGGTTGCTCGCTTCAAGCACCGGCGCGCCGGACAGGCCCCCTGCTTCCGTGGCGTGCGGCATGCCCTCGACCGCCTTGCGATCCAGCGTCGTGTTGGTGGCGACCACGCCATCCATGCCGTGGCGCTGGAGCGTCTCGGCGATCACGGTCACCTGCCCTTCGTCCAGATCGGGCGCAATTTTCACGAACAGGGGCACGCGTTTGCCGTGCCGCTGCGACAGAGCCTGGCGGCGCGCGGCGAGCGCCCCAAGCAGGGCATCGAGCGCCGCGTCGCCCTGCAGCGCGCGCAGGTTCTTGGTGTTGGGGCTGGAAATATTCACTGTGACGTAATCGGCATGCGGGTACACGCCGTCCAGGCAGGCCAGATAATCGTCGGTGGCGCGCTCGATCGGCGTGGCGGCGTTCTTGCCGATGTTCAGGCCCAGCAGCATCGGGTCCGGGCGGCCGTTGGCGCGCAGCGACGAGCGCTGCACGTTGGCAATGAAGGCGTCGAGACCGTCGTTGTTGAAGCCGAGACGATTGATCAGAGCGTTCGCCTGCGGCAGCCTGAACATGCGCGGTTTCGGATTGCCGGGCTGGGGCTTGGGGGTGACCGTGCCGACCTCCACGAAGCCGAAGCCCATGGCGCC
>DATNBD010000146.1:0-2474 GCA_035572155.1 Rhodoferax sp. | reverse complement strand
GCAGCCTTCCAGGGTGCTGTAGTCGATCCAGCTGTCGCTCTTGGTGACGCCGATGCGCTCGGCAAACAGCTGGATGCTTTCTGGCGTGTAGCCGCGCCGGCGCAGGCCGACTATTGTTGGCATGCGCGGGTCGTCCCAGCCGCTGACCTTGTGGTCGTACACCAGCGCGGCGAGCTTGCGTTTGCTGGTGACCACGTAGGTCAGGTTGAGGCGCGCAAATTCATACTGATGCGGGTGCGGTTGACTCAACAGGCCGCCTTCGCACAGCCGATCGAGCAGCCAGTCGTAAAACGGGCGCTGGTCTTCAAACTCCAGCGTGCACAGGCTGTGGGTGATGTTCTCCAGCGCGTCCTCGATCGGGTGCGCAAAGGTGTACATCGGGTAGATGCACCATTTGTCTCCGGTGTTGTGATGCGTGGCGCGGCGGATGCGGTAGATGGCCGGGTCGCGCAGGTTGATGTTGGGCGAGGCCATGTCGATTTTTGCGCGCAGCACCATGGCGCCGTCTTCATGCCGGCCATCGCGCATCTCGCGAAAGCGCGCCAGGTTCTCGGCCGGCGTGCGGCTGCGGAACGGGCTGTCCACACCGGGCTTGCCGAAGTCGCCGCGGTTGATGCGCATGGCCTCGGCGGACTGTTCGTCCACGTAGGCATGGCCGGCCTGGATCAGGTACTCGGCGGCGCGGTACATGAAGTCGAAGTAGTCGCTGGCCTGGTACAGGCAGGTGCTGCTGACCCCATTGAAGCTGGCCGTCCAGTCGAAGCCGAGCCAGTGCACGGTGTCGGTGATGGCGTCGACGTATTCCTGGTCTTCCTTCTCGGGATTCGTGTCGTCAAAGCGCAGGTGGCATACGCCGCCGTAGTCGCGCGCCAGGCCGAAGTTCAGGCAGATGCTCTTGGCGTGGCCGATGTGCAGGTAGCCGTTGGGCTCGGGCGGGAAGCGCGTGCGGACTTTGGCGGGGTCGTTTGGGCCGGCGGCGTGGTGCGCCGCGTCGCCGGGGCTGCCGCCCCAGTGCCGCACGCCATAGGTGCCTTCGGCCAGGTCTTGCTCGATGATCTGGCGCAGGAAGTTGCTGGGTTTGGGAGGTGCGTTGGCGGCGCGGGCGTCGGAAGAACTCATGGCGTGATTCTAGGCGGGCCGGTCGATTTGTAACCGCTGTGCCCGTTACGTCTGGTAATGCTCTTCACCTCGCAGACGGTAGCCGCTTTACCTGCCGGGGCGTTTAATAAAGGCAAGGGCGGATCGCGCCCTGATAAGGAGATGATCATGAAAAGCAAGCGTTCCGTTTATGCCACCGCGGCGGCGGCTGTTGTTGCGGCGGCCGCGCTGGGTGCGACCAGTGCCGCGCAGGCGCACGTGGCCGTGTCCGTGGGCATTGGCCTGCCGGGCATTGCCATTGGCTTTCCCGCGCCCGTGTATGTGGCGCCGCCGCCTGTGTATTACGAACCGCCCCCGGTGTATGTGCAACCGCAGGCCTACTACTACGCGCGGCCCGCCCCGGTGGCTTATGCGCCGCCGGTGCTGGTCGCGCCGTATCCGGTGTATCGCACGGCCTGGGTTGGCCCCGGCTACTACTACGGCAGGTGGCACGGGCATCGCGAGCGCGGCGGCTACATCTACCGTCACTGAATAGCTGCCGCGTCGAGTCCCCTGAAAGCCCACGGACGTTTGTCCGTGGGCTTTTTTCATTGCCCGAAGCGCGGGCCGCTTTGCAAGAATTCCAGTTCCGCCACGCTGCTCTCGCGGCCCAGCACCGCGTTGCGATAGGGGAACCGGCCGAAACGCTCGATGATCTCGAGGTGCGTGCGCGCAAAGCGCAAGTTGCCCGCTATCGACGCCTGCAGTGCCGCCGGCACCGCGGCTGCCAGTGCCTCGAAATGGCGCACGCATTCGCGCTGCAACCCCGTGTCCTCGGCGTGCATCAGCGGCATGTAGGCGAACACCCGGGCGACCGGCGGCAGCCGCTCATCCAATCCCTGTGCCAGCATCTCGCCTACCAGTCGCTGTGCGCGCGCATCGCCGGCAAACGCGCGCGTGGTGCCGCGGTGCAGGTTCCGGCTGAACTGATCGAGCAGCAGGATCAGCGCGAGCCGCCGCCCGCCGGTCATCGCCTCGTCATCGCCGCATTCCGCTTCCCAGTCCTGCAGCCCGCCGTCCAGCGCACATTCGACCCAGGGGCCGAAGCGCTCGCGGATCTCGGCATCCTGCGCGGCGGCGCCGCCGAACCAGCGCTCATTGAGATCGCGGCTCGGCCAGCCGAGCGCGAGCCCGTCTTCGAACCAGTAATCGAGTATGGCCAAGGCGTGGCGCGGCTCGACCAACTTCTCGCCCGATGTGGCCGTGGTTGATTCGTTCACGCTCACATCGCCTTGAACAGATGCGCGTAAAGCCGGCTGACCGCAAACCGGTCGGCGCGACCGCGAAGAGTCAGGTGCAGCTTGCCCGCCTCGTCGCGCGTCACCGTGTCGATCGCG
>DATNBD010000145.1:0-3721 GCA_035572155.1 Rhodoferax sp. | reverse complement strand
GCGCAGGTACTCGGCGTCGTGCATCGCCATGCCGGCCGCGCACTGCACTAGTGGTTCGACGATCAGCGCCGCGGTCTCTGCGTGGTGCTCGGCCAGCCAGTGCTCCAGCGCCGCAGCGCTGCGCCGGGCCACATCGGCCGTGCTCTCGCCGGCCCGCGCGCCGCGCGCGTCGGGGCTGGGCACGGTGGCGGCCAGCCGCACCAGGGGGGCATAGGCTTCGCGGAAGATGGCGATGTCGGTCACGGCCAGCGCACCCACGGTTTCGCCGTGGTAGCCGCCGGCCAGCCCGATGAAGCGGTTCTTGGCCGGCCGGCCGCTGTTGCGCCAGAAATGCGCGCTCGTCTTGAGTGCGATCTCGGTGGCCGAGGCGCCGTCGCTGCCGTAAAACGCGTGGCCCAGGCCGGTCAGCGCGGCCAGGCGTTCGGACAGCTCCACCACCGGCGCGTGGGTGAAGCCGGCCAGCATCACATGGTCGAGTCGCTCTAGCTGGTCGGCCAGTGCGGCCTTGATATGCGGATGGCTGTGGCCAAACAGGTTGACCCACCAGGAACTCACGCCGTCGAGGTAGCGCCGGCCGTCCACATCATGCAGCCAGGGCCCTGCGGCGCGTGCGATCGCGATCGGCGGCTGCGCCTCGTGCAGCTTCATCTGCGTGCAGGGGTGCCACACGCTGCGCAGACTGCGTGTGGCCAGCGAGGTGCTCATCTCAAAGCTGCTGCGTTGGAACGTGCTGGCGCGCCGCCGAGCCGTTGACCGAGACCATGCCGGTACCGCGCTGGCCCTTGATCGCGTAAGTGACGAAGCGCTCGCCGTTGTTGACGTTCCAGATAGGGATCTGTTCGTTCTCTGCGATGTTGGCCGCCTCGAGCAGGTTCTCATCGATGGCGCACGAGTCTTCGTAGTGCAATTCGCAATGGGTTGCAGCGACCCGGTGGATTTTGGATTTCAGCAGGGTACGGAACACGGGGTCTCCTCTGGCTGGCAATGTTGCGGCGCAGCAGATTGTAGATTGTGACCCCGCCGGCGTCACAGAAATAGACACTCTGGTTACAAATGCTGCCTGCCATGGGCCGATGGCAGCCGCGCAAGCCCCGGATGCTTACTGCGGCGGTGCCAGCGTGGTGGGCTGGGCAGACGCCGCCAGCGTGGGATAGTCGCGGCTGAAGTGCAGGCCGCGGCTCTCATGCCGCGCCTGCGCCGAGCGCACGATGAGCTCGGCCACCTGCACCAGGTTGCGCAATTCCAGCAAGTCGCGCGTCACGTGAAAAAGACCGTAGAACTCGTGGATCTCGCTTTGCAGCAGCGCGATGCGGTGCGCCGCGCGTTCCAGCCGCTTGTTGGTGCGCACGATGCCCACGTAGTCCCACATGAAGCGGCGCAACTCGTCCCAGTTGTGGGAGATCACCACGGCCTCGTCCGCATCGGTCACGCGGCTGTCGTCCCACGCGGGCAGCGCGGGCACCGCAGCGCCGGGCGATTGTTGAATGGCCTGGGCTGCGGCGCGCGCGAACACCATGCACTCGACGAGCGAATTGCTGGCCAGCCGGTTTGCGCCATGCAGGCCGGTGCAGGCAACCTCGCCGATCGCATACAGGCCCGGCAGGTCGGTGCGGCCCGCGAGGTCGGTGCGCACGCCGCCGCAGGTGTAATGCGCGGCCGGCACCACCGGGATCGGCTGCTTCGAGATATCGATGCCGAGCTCCAGGCAGCGCGCGTAAATATTGGGGAAATGCTCCAGGATGAACGCCAGCGGCTGGTGCGAGATGTCCAGCAGCACGCAATCGAGGCCGTGCTTTTTCATCTCGAAGTCGATCGCGCGCGCCACCACGTCGCGCGGCGCCAGCTCGGCGCGCGCGTCGTGCTGCGGCATGAAGCGCGTGCCCCCCTTTGAATCCGGCAGCAGCAGGCGCCCACCCTCGCCGCGCACTGCCTCGCTGATCAGGAAGGACTTGGCGTGCGGATGGTACAGGCAGGTCGGGTGAAACTGGATGAACTCCATGTTCTGCACACTGCAGCCGGCGCGCCACGCGGCGGCAATGCCGTCGCCGGTGGCCGTGTCGGGGTTGGTCGTGTAGAGGTATACCTTGCCGGCGCCGCCGGTCGCCAGAATCGTCTGCGGCGCGCTGAAGGTCAGCACCTCGTCCGTGGCTTCGTCGAGCGCGTACAGGCCGACGCAGCGGTGCCCGGCCGTACTCCGGCCACCCGCGGTAATCAGGTCCACCAGCGTGTGGTTTTCGAACAGCGTGATGTTCGGTGTGCGGCGCACGTGTTCGATCAGCGCCTGCTGCACGGCGGCCCCCGTGGCATCGGTTACATGCACGATGCGCCGGGCGCTGTGCCCGCCTTCACGCGTTAGGTGCAGTTGCCCGTCTTCCTGCGAGAACGGCACGCCGAGCTCGCGCAGCCAGGCAATGCTTTGCGGCGCATGCTCCACCACGAAACGGGTGGCGGCCGGATCGGACAGGCCGGCACCCGCCACCAGCGTGTCGTCCACATGCGCGTCGAAGCTATCGCCCTCGGCCAGCACGGCGGCGATGCCGCCCTGGGCCCAGCCGCTGGAGCCGTCGCCGAGCTGCCGCTTGGTCAGAACCGCCACGCGGTGTGTGGGTGCTAGGTGCAAGGCTGCGGAGAGGCCGGCCAGGCCGCTGCCCACGATCAATACGTCGAAATGATGTGATGCCATATTCGGTTGGGGTTGATGTTCAGGTCGGCGAATAGGCCAGGCGCACGTAGATGGGCGCGAAGGCTTCGGCCTGCGTGACCTCGATCAGCATTTCCTTCGCCAGTTCGAGCAGCGCAATGAAGGTCACCACGAGCACGGGCGTGCCCTTGGCGGGGTCGAACAGGTTTTCGAACTCCATGAATCTGCGCCCCTGCAACTGGCGCAGCACGATACTCATGTGCTCGCGCACCGACAGTTCCTCGCGGCTGATCTTATGGCGCTGCACCAATTTTGCGCGCTTCATGATGTCGCGCCACGCGTCTTGCAGATCGACCACGTTCACGTCCGGAAAACGCGGCTGCAGCGCTTGCTCGATGTAGACCTCGGCCTTGAGAAAATCGCGGCCGAATTGCGGCATGGCATTGAGCCGCGCCGCCGCCAGCTTCATCTGTTCGTATTCGAGGAGACGGCGCACGAGCTCGGCGCGCGGGTCCTCGGGCTCCTGGCCTTCCGCCACCTTTTTCGGGGGCAGCAGCATGCGCGACTTGATCTCGATCAGCATCGCCGCCATCAGCAGGTACTCGGCCGCGAGTTCCAGGTTGCGGCCGCGGATTTCGTCCACGTAGGCCAAGTACTGGCGCGTCAGGCCCGCCATCGGAATGTCGAGAATGTTGAAGTTTTGCCGGCGGATCAAGTACAGCAGCAGGTCCAGCGGTCCTTCGAACGCCTCCAGAAAGACTTCCAGCGCGTCCGGCGGGATGTACAGGTCCTGCGGCAGTGCGAACAGCGGCTCGCCGTAAAGCCGGGCCAGCGCGACCTGGTCGATCACCTGTGGCATCGCCGTGAACTCGTCGGCCGAGGACTCCAGGGCGCTGGCCTCGGACGGGGTGTTCATCAGACCTGGTGTGCCGCGGGTTCCGGCTGCTTGTGCTCCTGCATGTACCTGGCATTGTCGTTGTCGTAGTACACGTAGGGCCTCTGCGCCACCCGGGCCTCCTGGTACTCCGCCATCGCGCTGCGGTCCACGTTCTTGTCCCACAGCAGCGCCCGCCCCGCGAG
>DATNBD010000144.1:0-11580 GCA_035572155.1 Rhodoferax sp. | reverse complement strand
GCCGCCGCAGGCACTGTTCCTGAGCGCCGAGCAGTTTTATGCGCGCGCCAACGAACATCCGCAGCTGGCGATCCGGCCCGCCATTGAAGATGTGGCGGACAGCGCCCTGTTTCAAAAACTGGGCGAGCTGTCCGTGGTGCGCGGCGCCGAAGATCCGCTGGCCCGGCTCAAGGCCCACTTGCAGGGCACCGCGCAGCGCGTGCTGCTGCTGGCCGAGAGCGATGGCCGGCGCGAGAGCCTGCTCGATTTCCTGCGCGCCAGCCAGCTCAGCCCGCCGGCGTTCGACTCGCTGCAGGAGTTTCAGGCCAGCACCGAGCCGCTGGGCATTGCCACGGCCGCCCTCGCCACGGGTTTCAGCTGGCTCGAAGAAGGCCTCGACTTCATCACCGAAACCGAACTGTTCGCGGCCGGCCCGACCACACGCCGGCGCAAAAAGCAGGAGCAGGTCAGCGACGTTGAAGCGCTCATCAAGGACCTGAGCGAACTCGCCATCGGCGACCCGATCGTGCATAGCGCACACGGCATTGGCCGCTACCGGGGCCTGATCAATCTCGATCTGGGACAGTTGCAGCCCGATGGCACGCACGCGGTGCAGGAGTTTTTGCATCTCGAGTACGCCGACAAGGCGGTGCTGTACGTGCCCGTGAGCCAGCTGCACCAGATCAGCCGCTACACCGGCGTTGCCGCCTCCGAGGCACCGCTGCACAAGCTCGGCTCCGGCCAGTGGGAAAAGGCCAAACGCCGCGCCGCCGAGCAGGTACGCGACTCGGCCGCCGAACTGCTCAACATCTACGCGCGCCGCGCCGCGCGCGAGGGCCACGCGTTCCGCTACAGCGCGCAGGATTACGAAACGTTTGCCAACGACTTCGGTTTCGAGGAAACCGCCGACCAGAGCGCCGCCATCCACGCCGTGATCCAGGACATGATCAGCCCGCGCCCGATGGACCGGCTGGTCTGCGGCGACGTCGGCTTCGGCAAGACCGAAGTGGCCTTGCGCGCAGCCTTCATTGCCATCACCGGCGGCAAACAGGTGGCCTTTCTGGCCCCCACCACGCTGCTGGCCGAGCAGCACTACCAGACGCTGGTGGACCGTTTCGCCAAATGGCCGGTCAGGGTGGCAGAAGTCTCGCGCTTTCGCTCCGGCAAGGAGATCACAGCGTCGATCAAAGGCATTGCCGACGGCACGATCGACATCGTGGTCGGCACCCACAAACTGCTCAGCGAATCGACCCAATTCCGGAATCTCGGCCTTTTGATCATCGACGAGGAGCACCGCTTCGGCGTGCGCCACAAGGAGGCCATGAAGGCCCTGCGCGCCGAGGTCGACGTGCTCACGCTGACCGCCACGCCGATTCCGCGCACGCTGGGCATGGCGCTCGAGGGTCTGCGCGACCTGTCGGTGATCGCCACCGCGCCGCAGCGCCGCCTCGCCATCAAGACTTTTGTGCGCACGGAAGGCAACGGTGTAATTCGCGAAGCCGTGCTGCGTGAACTCAAGCGCGGCGGGCAGGTGTACTTTCTGCACAACGAGGTGGAGACCATCGAGAACCGCCGGCAAAAGTTGGAGGAGCTGCTGCCCGAGGCGCGCATTGCGGTGGCACATGGCCAGATGCCCGAGCGCGAGCTGGAACGCGTGATGCGCGACTTCGTGGCGCAGCGCTACAACCTGCTACTGTGCTCGACCATCATCGAGACCGGCATCGACGTGCCCACCGCCAACACCATCGTGATGAGCCGCGCCGACAAGTTCGGCCTGGCGCAGCTGCACCAGTTGCGCGGCCGGGTCGGACGCTCGCATCACCAGGCCTACGCCTACCTGATGGTGCCCGACCTGGAGGGCCTGACCAAGCATGCGTCGCAGCGGTTAGAGGCTATCCAGCAGATGGAAGAACTGGGCTCGGGCTTTTACCTGGCCATGCACGACTTGGAGATTCGCGGCGCCGGCGAGGTGCTGGGCGAAAACCAGAGCGGCAACATGATGGAGATCGGCTTCCAGCTCTACAACGAGATGCTGGGCGAGGCCGTGCGCTGCCTCAAGGCCGGCATCGAGCCCGATCTGCTGGCCCCGCTCAACGCGACCACCGAGATCAACCTGCACGCGCCGGCGCTCTTGCCCGACGACTACTGCGGCGACGTGCACCTGCGCCTGAGTTTCTACAAGAAGCTGGCCACCGCCAAAAACACCGACCAGATCGACGCCCTGCTGGAAGAAATTGTGGACCGCTTTGGCAAACTCCCCGCGCAGGCGCAGACCCTCATCGACGTGCACCGCCTGCGCGTGATCGCCAGGCCCTATGGCGTGGTCAAGGTCGACGCGGCGCCGGGGGTGATCCACATCACCTTCAAGAAAGACCCGCCGATCGACTCGATGCGCATCATCGAGCTGATCCAGAAGAACCGCCACATCAAACTCGCCAGCAACGAAAAGCTGCGCATCGAGCGCGACCTGCCCGACCCCAAGGCCCGCGCCCAGATGGTGCGCGATGTTTTGCGGAGTTTGGGGCAGCCGCTGGCTGTAGCAGACACATCAAAACCCACAGTCCACGCATGACCGTATGGTCTTTAATCGTTTGTGAATCATGTTCGAAGTCACCCCCATCACCACTACCAACAAATCCGACCTGTACCGCGAACTGGCTAGTCAGACGCGCGGCCTGCTGCGCGGCGAAACCAACCTCATTGCCAACGCGGCCAATTTCTCGGCGTTGGTGTTCCATTCGCTGCCCGACATCAGCTGGTGCGGCTTTTACTTTGCCGAGGGCGACGACCTCGTAGTCGGCCCCTTTCAGGGCCGGCCCGCCTGTGTGCGCATTGCCCGCGGGCGCGGCGTGTGTGGCGCCGCGGCGCAGTTGCACCAGAGCCAGCTGGTCCCCGACGTGACTGCTTTCCCGGACCACATTTATTGCGACGGCGCCGCGCGCTCCGAAATCGTGGTGCCACTGGTGCGCGCCGATGGCACGCTGCTGGGCGTGTGGGACGTGGACAGCCACCGTCTGGCCCGCTTTGACGAGCAAGACCGCGAGGGAATGGAATCGGTTTGCGCGCAATTCATGTCCGCGCTGCGCTGATTGCCCTCGTGCCGAGGCCAATCCGGCCTTCGAAGCAATGGGTCGGGCACGCATGGCTTGGCGAACGACTTGCCGGGACGAAGCGGCATTGCCACCCCATCGATCCGCAGATCCACGCTGCGCTGGTCGCGGCACAGGACGGCCTCGCACCCGAGCACCGTTGATTGGTCCATCGGGGATGGGACAATCCAGCTCATGTCTCACCAAGATTTTGCGCCCGGCCTTGCCATCGCTGATTTCACCCCGCCCCTGCGCCTGGCTGAATTCAGGTTGATTGCATTCGACATGGATTCGACCCTCATCAACATCGAGTGCGTCGATGAGATTGCCGACGCCGCAGGACGCAAGGCCGAGGTCGCTGCCATCACCGAGGCCGCGATGCGCGGCGAGATTGCCGACTATAAGGAAAGCCTGCGCAGGCGCGTGGCGCTGCTACGCGGCGTGAGCGTGGCGAGCATGGAGCAGGTGTACGCCACGCGCCTGCGGCTCAACCCCGGCGCCGCCGAACTGGTCGCCGCTTGCAAGCAGGCTGGCCTCAAGCTGCTGTTGGTCAGCGGCGGCTTCACCTTCTTCTCCGACCGCATCCGCGACCGGCTCGGTATCGACTTCACGCGCTCCAACGTGCTCGAAGTGCAGAGCGGGGTGCTGACCGGGAAAATGGTGGATCAGACCTGGGGTGACATCTGCGACGGCAGCGAGAAACGCAAGATGCTGTTGGAGACTTGCGAGAAGCTGGGCATTGCTCCCGCGCAGGCCATCGCCATGGGCGACGGCGCCAACGATCTGCCGATGATGGCGGCCGCGGGTCTATCGGTCGCCTATCGCGCTAAACCCAGGGTGCGTGAGCAAGCCATGGTGGCCATCAACAGTGGTGGGCTGGACCGGCTGCTTGAACTGATGGTCTGAGCGTTGCGGTGGTGGGACTGCCCTATCGGGGCGGATCGTCAAAGAGCCCCGGCGCGCCGAACGCCGCGCCTTCGATCAACAGCATACGCAGTTTGGTCGCGACGCCACCGCGTGCCGAGAAGCCACCCGCCGCGCCACCGGCTGCGAGCACACGATGGCACGGCACGATCGGTGCAAACGGGTTCTGCCCGAGCGCCTGCCCGACGGCACGCGCCGCACCAGGCTCCCCGATGCGCTCGGCCACTTCCCCGTAGGTTAGCGTGGCACCAGGCGCGATGGCGCGCGTGACTTCGTAGACACGCCGGTTAAAAAGCGGCACACCATCCATGTCGAGCCGCACCGCGCGCAGTGGATCGGGCTCGGGGCGCTCGCCGCGCAGCAGTGCGACCACCGCGTCAATCGCATGCCGCACCTCGCGCGGCGGTTCGGCGTCGAGCGCGCCGGGCGGTGCGCGCAGCCGACGACGTGTACCTGCATCGCTGGCCTCGGGCAATTGCACGCCGACGATGCCGCACTCGCCCCAGGCGATCGCGCAGCGGCCCACTGCGGTGTCAAACAGCGCGACGCCACTGCGAGTCATGCACTCGCCACCGATTTCGCAAAATGATTGATGCAGCGCCGCAATCCGGGGCTGAGCCGGCACAACTCGTCGCGGTGCACCTGCACCAGCCGGCCAAACGCCTGTTCGCCGCGCGGCGCGAGTTCAATGCCGACGCAGCGCCGATCTTCCTTCGACGGCCGGCGCCGCACCAGGCCCTCCTTCACGAGACGGTCGACCATGCCGACCGCACTGTTGTGCTTGATCATCATACGCTGCGCCAGCTCGGTGATCACGATCAGATCGGGGCCAGGATGGCCCTTGATTGTCAGCAGCGCCCGGTACTGCTGCGAGGTCAGCCCGAGCGCCGCGCATTGTTGTTCGCTGAAGTAGTCGAACTGCCGCAGATAGGCGCGAAACTGCGCCAGCATCTTGAACTCATCGTTATTCATCGTCCTGCTCCGCGGCACGGGCTTTCCTTTGTCCTGCGTGCGCATGACGGCATGCAGCTTGGCCTATTGTGTCGTTTTTTGCGACATCGTTGTCCATCATCCACGTCCCAGCATGCACCCGCTGGCGTGGATTTTGCCTAGGGTTTTCGAGCATGTACCGATGCATCGCGCACGGATACATTTGGCAATGCCTCGTGCAGGGCACTACAGAGTTGCAGATCGGCGATCGCTTGCGGCGTCGGTAACTTAGGCTCTAAGCCGGGCACGGCACACAACCCTCGTTTCTATGAACCTAGGAGAGCCATGATGGAAGATCGTAATGATGGTCGCGGTGCAATGGACCGCCGCTCGCTGCTGAAAGCGGGCCTTGGTGGTGCCGGCGCGACGGCGCTTGCCAGTTTCGGAGGCGTGCGCTGGGCGTACGCCGAAGACAGGCCGGCCTTGGGGACATGGCCAGCCGGGTCGCAAGGCGACACGGTCTACGTAGGTGCCGCTGTGCCGCTCACCGGCACCTACGCGGCGCAGGGCGGTGACGAGCTCAAGGGGTGGGAGCTCGCCATCGAGCATATCAACACCAACCATGAGCTAATGAAGAAGATCGCGCCCAAGGTGAACCATGGTCTGCTCGGCAAGAAGGTCAAATTGCTCTCGGCCGACTCAGCGGCCAAGCCGAACCAGGCGCTGCAGGTGGAACAAACTTTCATCAACCAGAATAAGATCATCCTGATGACCGGCTCGACCTCGTCGGCCGTGGCGGTCGCCCTCAACAAGTTCGCGGACCGCGAGAAGATCCTGTACGTGGCCGGCATCTCCGGTTCCAACGATACGACGGGCAAGGACTGCGTGCGCTACGGGTTCCGCCAGGATTTCTACGGCGAGACCGCGGCCAACGCGATCGGCCCGGTGCTGGTGAAGCAGTTCGGCAAGAACCGCAAGGCGGCGTTCATGACGCCGGACTACACCTACGGCCACACCGTCACGAAATCCGTCAACGAATACCTGGCCAAGAACGCGGGCTGGACCATGGTGACCAACCAGGTGTCGCCGCTCGGCACGCAGGACTTCAGCCAGTACCTGACCAATATCGCCAATTCGGGCGCCGAATTCCTGATCAACGTCAATTGGGGCCGTGACGCGGTGCTGTCGTGCCAGCAGGCCAAGCAGTTCGGGCTGATTCCGAAGATGACACTGGTCATCCCCTACCAGATTCCGTTCCTCGCCAAGGAGGTGGGGCCGGACATCACTGCCGGCGTTCTTGCGGCGACCGACTTCTGGTGGACCCTGGAAGACAAGTATCCGCTTGCCAAACTGTTCGTCGAGTCATTCCACAAGAAGTACGGCTATCGGCCGGAATGGGGTGCCGAGAACAGCTACAACAGCATCGCCGCCTGGGCGCGGATGGTTACCGAAGCCGGCAGCTTCTATCCCCCCGACGTCATCAAACAGTACGAAAAGGGTGAGACCATCCCCTCGGTCGTCGGCGACGTCCATTACCGGCCGCAGGATCACCAGTGCGTGCGTCCGGTCATCATTGTGCGCGGCAAGGCAAAAAAGGATATGAAGAACGACGAGGATTACTGGGAAGTTCTCGATGTGGTGCCAGGCGCGGGGCTGATGCAGGCGCCGGACGCGTTCGGCTGCAAGCTTGGCGACTACACCTGACCATCCAGGGCGCCTTCCGGCTGGTGCAGGACTTGGGGGGCGCCTGCTGCGTACTTGCTGTCACACGTGATGGCAAGCATTCACGCTCTGCTGGCATACTGTTGCGGCATGACAAATTCTGGTGCAAACACAAAATGTTCGATTTGATCGACGACCGGGGCGGGGCAGCGTGATCAACTGGGCCAATTTCGTATCGCAATGCTTCAACGGTCTGGTGCTGGGCGCACTGCTCGCGCTGATCTCCTCCGGTCTTACTATCATCTACGGCACCCTGGGCGTTCTCAATCTCGCACACGGCGCGATGTTTATGTTGGGGGGCTACGCTGGCTGGGTGGCCTACACGCATTCCGGCTCGTACATCGTTGCCGTCATCGCGGGTTCGCTGTTCGTCATGCTGGTGGGCGTAGTGACCGAGCGCTTGATCATCCGCCATTTCTATGCACGACCGCCTGAAGATCAGCTTCTCGTCACCTTTGGTCTCAGCATCGTCTTCGTCGAAGCCGTGCGTTTCTTCTTCGGCAGCTTGTCGCAAACGGTGCCAGCGCCAGCACCGCTGGTCGGAATCACCTCACTGGGTTTCATGGACTACCCGACCTATCGGCTGGCCCTGCTCGGCATCGTCGCGGTCGCTCTGCTTGTGTTGTATTTCGTGCTCTACCGAACCCGCATCGGCATGATCGTGCGTGCCGGCATCGAAGATTCGGTGATGGTCAGTTCGCTCGGCATCAACGTCTACAGGATTTTCATGCTGGTGTTCGGCATCGGGGCGATGGCGGCAGGCTTTGCCGGCATTGTCAACGCCCCGGTGGTCTCGATCGCGCCCGACGTCGGAGAATCCATACTGGTACAGACCTTCGTCGTCGTCGTCATCGGCGGCGTGGGCTCCTTTCCGGGTGCGGTGCTCGGTGGCCTGATTTCCGGTGAGATCATCAGCCTCACTTCCATGGTCAACCCCGCCTATTCCTATGTCATGCTGTTCGTGGCGATGACGCTTGTGCTAGTGCTCCGTCCTCGCGGACTGCTCGGCGCCGCGGGCCGCGAATAAGAATAATTTACCGATGCCCAGACCACGTCGCTTCCTTGCCGAAATCCTGACGGCCATTGGCCTGATTGCGGCGCCATTCGTGCTGCCTCATCTCGGCTTCACGCCGACCACGATAGATCGCATTCTTATCATGGCACTGGTCGGGATCGGCTTCGACCTGCTGTTCGGCTACACCGGCCTGCTGTCATTCGGTCAATCCGCTTTCTTCGGCTCCGGCGGCATGGTCGCGGCCTATTTGCTGACACAAACTTCGTTCACCAATACCATCGTCGCCGTCATTCTCGGCACGATCGTGGCCGGCGCCATCGGCTACGTGGTGGGCCTGGTCGCGCTGCGGCGCACCGGCATCTATTTCGCCATGATTACCGTGGCGATCGCTGAAGTCTTCTTTTTCGTCGAATTCAACCCGCTGTCGGCCTATACCGGCGGCGAGAACGGTCTGCCCGGTGTGCCACAGCCGAACCTGAGCCTGGGTTTCACGAGCATCGATTTCACCAGCAACCTGTCGATGTATGCCTTCTTCGCATTCTGGTATTTCGTCGGGCTGGTGATCGCGCTGCGCATCGTGCACTCGCCCGTCGGCCTGCTGCTGCGCGCCATTCGCGACAATCCGCAGCGCGCGCAGGCGCTGGGCCACGACATCCACCGCTACAAGCTGCTGGTTTTCGTGGTCGCCGCGATGTATGCGGGTTTCGGCGGCGGCTTGCTCGGCCTCATGCAGGGTTTCATGCCGCCTGATGCTTTCATGTTCTCAACCTCGGGCGATATCGTCATGATGACCGCAATCGGCGGCGCGGGCACCCTGTTCGGCCCGCTGCTCGGTGCGACGGTCTGGCTCTACCTGAGCGACTTCTTCCAGACGATCCTGAAGCTTGGCGCCACCTGGAGGCTGGTTCTTGGGATCGTATTCGTACTTCTGGTGGTTTTCCTGCGCCGCGGCTTGGCCGGTGCGATCACCGATCTTTACCACCTGGCAAGGAGTGGCAGAAAGACGGCGCCGCCGCCGATCGCCGCAGCGCCGGCAGCGTCTGCGCCGGCGCCCGTCACCCAAGGCGCGATGACGGTCGGACACAAGCCGACCGATAGCAAGACCGGTCCGCTCCTTCAGGCGATCGGCCTGACCAAGCGCTACGGTGGCCTGGTCGCCAACAGCGAGATCGACTTCACCGTCAACCACGGTGAAATCCGCGGCGTCATCGGGCCGAACGGGGCAGGCAAGAGCACGTTCTTCAAGATGCTGACCTGCGAGGTTATTCCGTCGTCCGGAAAAATCGTTTTCGACGGGCGTGACATCACGGACCTGGACGTCGCCGATGCCTGTCAGGTCGGGCTCACCAAGAGCTACCAGATCAACCAGCTTTTCGAGCGCCTTACCGTCAGGCAGAACCTGACGATTGCCGCACTGGGCGAGATCCGGGGCAAGTTCCGGCTCGACATGTTCAGGAGCCTTGCGAAGGTTCCCGGTCTGGATGCGCGGGTGGAAAGCACGGCGGCTTTGGTCCATCTAATGGAGCGGCTCGATACGCCCGTGTCCGAACTGGCCTACGGTGAGAAGCGGCGGCTCGAGATCGGGCTGGCGCTGGCGACATCGCCCAGCCTGTTGCTGCTCGACGAGCCGCTTGCCGGCATGAGCACGCAGGAGCGCGTCGAGACCGTGGCCCTGCTCAAATCGATCGGCCAGGGACGCACGATGATCATCATCGACCACGACATGGATTCGCTGTTCGAACTGGTCGAGAAGGTCACGGTGCTGCAGGAAGGGCGTCTCCTGGTCGAGGGAACGCCCGATGAGATCAAGAGCGATGCCAAGGTCCAGGAAGCCTACCTCGGTGGCGTCCATGAGGAGGTGACGGCATGAACACCGCCCGGCCGACCGAAGGCGTTCGCACCGCAGTGCGCAGCGCGGAGGTATTCCAGTGAGCCTGCTCGAAGTCACCGGACTGAACAGTTACTACGGCGACAGTCACATCCTGTTCGACGTTTCGCTGCGCGTGGAAAAGCACGAGGTGGTGGCGCTTCTGGGCCGCAATGGCGCCGGCAAATCGACCACATTCAAAAGCCTGATGGGCGTGGTCCAGCCCAAGGCCGGCAGCGTGAAGCTCGACGGTGTAGAGCTAGCCGGAAAGAAGGCGCATGAGATCGCGCGGATCGGCATGCAGCTCGTGCATGAGGAGCGTCGCATCTTTGGCAGCCTGAATGTGGAGGAAAACATCATCCTCGCCGGATTGACCGCCGACGGCAAATGGCCGCTAGAGCGCATCTACGCCATGTTTCCGCGCCTGAACGAGCGGCGCACCAGCCGCGGCACAGACCTCTCCGGCGGCGAGCAGCAGATGCTGGCGATCGCACGCGCATTGGTGCGCAATCCTAAGATCGTGCTGCTGGACGAACCCTTCGAGGGACTCGCGCCCGTCATCGTGCAGGATCTCGTGCGCGTGTGCCGCGACCTCGCGAAAGCCGGCCAGACCATTGTGCTGGTCGAGCAAAACCTGGCTGCCACGCTGGCGCTGGCAAGCCGCGTCTACATCATCAACAATGGTCATATTGCCCATGAAGGTCCCGCAGCGGAACTGAAAAAACAACCGGATCTGCTGCAGCGCTACCTGGGCGTGTAGGCGGGCACGGCAGAAATCCTGTAGCGTGTCAGCGCCGTCCCACAACAGAGCAGGTGATCTGTCCGACGCTGCACAGCAGGCATTCGGACTAGAGTGTGGTATCCATGATGGAAACCACAGGAGTCATCCATGCTCGTATACGACAAACGCACTTTGAGCCGCAGCCTTGCGCTCGGCAGCCTGGGAGTTTTGCTGGGAATTTCCGCGCTGGCCGCGGGAACCCAAGGCAGGTCCGCGGCGCAAGCCCAATACCTTCAAGACCGCGCCGCATGCAACGCCGGCCAATCAAACGAGGATCGCGCCACCTGCCTGAAGGAAGCCGGCGCAGCGCTCCAGGCGGCGCGAAACGGTGAACTCACCAGCGAGAGCCCTGCCGCCTACCAGCAAAATGCCCTGCTTCGATGCAAGGAACAGCCCGCCGACGCCCGCGAGGCGTGCATGGCGCGCATGCAAAACCCCGCCCAAGGGAGCGTGGGCGGCGGTGGCCTGCTCTTCGAGGCACGAACACCCGCTCAATAATGCAGCTAGTACGCATGGAAGCGTCGGCGCCATGGCATCGGCACGCTATGTGATTGAGATGAGGTCTGAAAGCCGCTGGCCGGAGACCTCCCTGTAAATGCCGGTAACAACCGCCGATCGTGTCGTCGCAAACGCGGGCAATGCCGTTGCATGGTTAGGTTGCTTTGACCTCTGGAGAATTTCGATGAAAAAGTTGATAGCACTGGGACTTGCTGTTTGCGCCATAGTGCCCGCGTATGCGCAAATCGGCGTGTCCATCGGCATCAACCAGCCTGGCGTCTATGGGCAGATCAACATTGGCGGTGGCTATCCTCCGCCAACCCTGGTCTACCCCCAACCGGTGGTCATTGCACCGGGTCCGGTGGCCGGGCCGCCGATGTACCTCTACGTTCCCCCGCTCTACCAAAGAAACTGGAGACGCTATTGCGGGCGCTATCACGCCTGCGGCCGACCGGTATATTTCGTGCAAGAACAGTGGGTCCGCGATCGCTACCAGCACGCGCATCCCGAATGGCACGGCGATCGACATGATCGCCGGGACTGGCATGGCGGCCCCGATCATGATCGCCACGGTGACGGGGGCGGCCGAGACCACGGTGACCACGGTGACCACGGTGATCACGGGCACAACTGACGGGGTCTGAGCGTCAGCCCTCAGTCAGGCAGGTAATCGCCTGCTGCACGCCGCCGTGCCCCAGCGGAACGCCCTGCACTCTCAGCGCGGCTTCCACACCGGCCAGACAGCCCAGAATCATCGCGGGGTTCATGTCCCCCA
>DATNBD010000143.1:0-13307 GCA_035572155.1 Rhodoferax sp. | reverse complement strand
GCCAGGGCGAACCTGGTGCGTGAGTTGGCGGCGCGGCCGCAGGCCTTCAGCGTGCTGGCGTTCGATGGCGCCGATGTCGAAAGTGCCGCACCGGTCGGGCTGGTGAATTGCATCGAGGGCTTTTCCACCTTCGCCTGCCGGCCGCTGGTCAACGTGCACGACGTGGTCGTGGCGGCCAGCCATCGGGGACGCGGCATCGCGGCGCAGATGCTGGCCGAGGTGGAACGCATCGCGCGCGGGCGCGGCGCCTGCAAACTCACGCTGGAGGTGCTGTCGGGCAACACCGGGGCGCGCAGGCTTTACGAGCGCATGGGTTTTGCCGATTTCCAGCTGGACCCGGCCATGGGGCAGGCGCGGTTTCTGCAAAAGTGGCTGGCGTGAACAAGCTCCCCGGTCGTTGCCAACCGCATGTAATGGGGCATGTTCGATAGCGGCTGATACAGAGCGCTTCAATGCCGCCAAATGTCCCAGGGAGCCGCACTGCCTCGATGGGGTGCCTCCCGGTCTTCTGTCACATCGTTGTCATATCGGTGTCTTAAAGTTTGCGCATCCTTTCATCAACCCCAAAGGTTTTCCAATGAAGATGCATTTCAGCGCGGCGGTGATCAGTCTGGCTGCCTTGTCATTTGCTTGTGCCATGCCTGCAGGCGCACAAACAGTAACAGGCGCCGGGTCCACGTTTGGCGCCCCGATCTATTCCAAATGGGCGTCCGACTACAACAAGATCACGGGTGTCAAGCTCAATTACCAGTCCGTGGGTTCCGGCGCCGGTATTCAGCAAATCGACGCCAAGACCGTCGACTTTGGCGCCTCGGACATGCCCCTGACGGACGAGCAACTGGCCAAAAAGGAGGAAGTGCAGTTCCCGACCGTGATCGGCGGTGTGATCCCCGTGGTGAACGTCAAAGGTATCGCGCCCGGGCAACTCAAGCTCAATGGCCAGGTTCTGGGCGACATCTACCTGGCCAAGATCACCAAGTGGAACGACCCGGCCATCAAGGCGCTGAACCCGACGCTGGCCTTGCCCGACGCGGCCATCACGCCGGTGCGCCGGGCCGATGGTTCGGGCACCACTTTCATCTTCACGAACTACCTGAGCAAAGTCAATCCGCAGTGGAAAGCGAAGATCGGCGAGGGCACGGCGGTGAACTGGCCCGTCGGCGCTGGCGGCAAGGGCAACGAAGGCGTCGCCGCGTTCATCGAGCGGCTGCCCAACTCGATCGGCTATCTGGAATATGCCTACGTCAAGCAGAACAAGATGACCTATGCGCTGATGCAAAACGCCGCCGGCGACTTCGTGGCGCCGAATGCGGCCAGCTTCAAGGCCGCGGCAGCCGGTGCCGATTGGAGCAAGAGCTTCTACCAGATTCTGACCGACAAGCCCGGCAAGGACGCCTGGCCCATCACCGGCGCCACCTTCATCCTGATGCACAAGGTTCAGGACAAGCCGGCTCAAGGCGCCACCACACTCAAATTCTTCGATTGGGCCTATCAGCACGGCGACAAGGATGCGGATGCACTTGACTATGTTCCGTTGCCCACGAGCGTGAAGACCATTGTTCAAAAGAGCTGGGGGGAAATCAAGGACGCCTCCGGCAAGGTCATCGCGTACCAGTAAGCGGGTAAACTGAAGTCAGCCTGATCTCCTCCGACGTCATGGCGCAAGAAGTGGTTCGGTCGTCCTCTACACTTGCGGCAAAGGAAGCCGCGTTCGACCGCTTCCGCAAGGTCGATCCACAAGCCATGATTCTCTCACCGCCCGTGAAAGCGGCCCGTTCGGGCCCGCTGTTGGACCGTCTGTTCGGCTGGGCCGCCGCTAGTGCCGCCTGGTTGACCCTGGGCCTGCTGCTCGGTATTTTGCTGTCGCTGGTCATGGGTGCCTGGCCTGCCATCGAGAAATACGGCCTTGGGTTTCTTGGCAGCTCGGTTTGGGACCCCGTCAAGGACGAGTATGGCGGGCTGGTCATGATCTATGGCACGCTGGCCACTTCGTTCATCGCGCTGGCGATTGCCGTGCCCGTGAGCTTCGGGATTGCCCTGTTCCTGACGGAGCTGTCGCCGGCCTGGCTCAAGCGACCGCTGGGCACGGCCGTGGAGTTGCTGGCCGCGGTGCCTTCCATCGTGTACGGCATGTGGGGCTTGCTGGTGTTCAGCCCGATTCTGGCCACCTATGTGCAGCAGCCGCTGCAAACCTGGTTCGCCGGCGTGCCCTATCTGGGCGCGCTGTTTTCGGGGCCACCGGTGGGCATCGGTATCCTGTCGGCCGGCATCATCCTGGCGATCATGATCATCCCGTTCATTGCGGCGGTGATGCGTGACGTGTTTGAGGTCACGCCGGTGCTCCTGCGGGAATCGGCTTACGGATTGGGGGCGACCACCTGGGAGGTGATGTTCAAGGTGGTGCTGCCTTACACCCGCGCGGGTGTCATCGGCGGCATCATGCTGGGTCTGGGGCGCGCGCTGGGCGAGACGATGGCGGTGACTTTCGTGATCGGCAATTTCAATCAGCTCGATTCATTGAGCCTGTTTCAGGCCGCCAACAGCATCACCTCGGCGCTGGCCAACGAGTTCGCCGAGGCCGGACAAGGTTTGCATCTCGCGGCCTTGCTCTATCTGGGGCTGGTGCTGTTTTTCATTACCTTCGTGGTCTTGGCCCTGTCCAAAGTCCTGCTCGCGCAATTGAAGAAAAATGAAGGGGCGCGCGCATGAGCGCCAAGCGCCGGGACGCACGTCTCGCCAAGTTCGCGCGGCGCAAGAGAGTCAACCGCGTGGCGCTGACGCTGTCGCTGGCGGCGATGGCGTTCGGCTTGTTCTGGCTGTTCTGGATATTGTGGGAAACCATCCGTCTGGGCGTTGGCGGGTTGGCGCTCGCCACGCTGACGCAGATGACGCCGGCACCGAACGAGGCGGGCGGTTTGGCGAATGCAATCTACGGTTCCGCCATGATGGTGATCGTGGCCACGCTGATCGGCGCGCCGGTCGGGATCCTCGCCGGCATCTACCTGGCCGAATACAACCCGAGGGGCCGGCTGGCGTCGGTCACGCGATTCGTCAACGACATTTTGCTGTCCGCCCCCTCCATCGTGATTGGCCTGTTTATCTACGCTTTGGTGGTAGCTCCCTTCAAGACTTTTTCGGGCTGGGCGGGTGCGCTGGCGCTGGCGCTGATCGTGATCCCGGTGGTGATCCGCACCACGGAAAACATGCTGTTGCTGGTGCCCGCGGGTTTGCGGGAAGCAGCCTATGCCTTGGGGGCTCCCAAGTGGAAGGTGATTCTGGGCATCACGCTGCGTGCCGCGCGTGCCGGGGTGGTGACGGGCGTCCTGCTGGCGGTGGCGCGCATTGCAGGCGAGACGGCCCCGCTGCTGTTCACGGCATTGAGCAATCAGTTCTGGAGTTCAGACTTGAGTCAGCCGATGGCCAGCCTGCCAGTCACCATCTACAAATTCGCCATGAGCCCTTATCAAAACTGGCAGAAGCTGGCATGGGCCGGCGTGTTCCTGATCACGGCGGCGGTTCTCGGCCTGAATATTCTGGCGCGCGTGGTGACACGCGGCAAGCAGTGATCCGGGACAAGTCGGTGAACTGGTGAATCAAAACTGGGCACGCTACATCATGATGACGATACCGCAAGAAAAATCGAAAATCTCGGTCAGGAATCTAAACTTCTATTATGGAAAGTTTCACGCCCTCAAGGGCGTCAATCTGGAAATTCCGGAAAAGAAGGTGACCTCGTTCATCGGGCCGTCGGGATGTGGCAAATCGACCCTGCTGCGCGTGTTCAACCGCATGTACGCACTGTATCCCGAGCAGCGCGCGGAAGGCCAGATCATGCTGGACGGCGAGGATTTGCTGACCTCGAAACGGGACGTTGCCCTGCTGCGCGCCAAGGTCGGCATGGTGTTCCAGAAGCCGACGCCGTTCCCGATGTCGATCTACAACAATATTGCGTTTGGTGTCAAACTGTTCGAGACGCTCGATGCCACCGACATGGAAGAGCGGGTCGAATGGGCGCTGCGAAAGGCGGCGCTGTGGAGCGAGGTGAAAGACAAGCTGAACCAGAACGGGGCCAGCCTGTCGGGCGGGCAGCAGCAGCGCCTGTGCATTGCGCGCGGCATTGCTATCAAGCCCGAGATCCTGCTTCTTGATGAGCCTTGTTCGGCGCTCGACCCAATCTCCACCGCGAAAATTGAGGAGTTGATCGCCGAGCTCAAGGATGACTACACGGTCGTCATCGTGACGCACAACATGCAGCAAGCCGCACGATGCAGCGACTACACGGCCTACATGTACCTGGGCGACCTGGTCGAGTTCGGCGTGACCGAGGAGTTGTTCTTCAAGCCACGGCGCAAGGAGACGGAAGATTACATTACCGGCCGCTTCGGTTGATTATCCAGGGAGAAGAGCCCATGTCTGACAAGCATTTATCAACCCAGTTCGATAGCGAACTCAACGGCGTCTCATCGCGCGCGATGGAGATGGGCGGGCTGGCTGAATCCCAGATCCGGCAGGCCATTTACGCGCTGTCGCAGTTCAGCGCGGAAGCAGCGCAGCAGGTGATCGAGATGGAGCCGCGCGTGAACGCGATGGAGATCGAGATCGACCGCGAGCTGTCCTCCATCATCGCGCGGCGCCAGCCGACGGCGCGCGACCTGCGTTTGCTGATCGCGATCTCCAAGACCACGGCCAATTTGGAGCGCGTTGGCGACGAGGCCGAAAAAATCGCGCGCATGGTCAAGTCCATCATCGAGAGCGGCGCGGCACGCACCCTGCCTTCGTCCGAATTGCGCGTCGCGTCCGATCTGGCGTCGGGCTTGCTGCGCAAGGCGCTCGATGCATTTGCGCGGCTGGATACGGCGGTAGCCGTCTCCATTCTGAAAGAAGATGATTTGATCGATCGCGAGTTCGACGGCTTCGTGCGCAAGCTCATCACCTACATGATGGAGGATCCGCGCACCATTTCTGCGAGCCTGGATTTGCTGTTCCTGGCCAAGGCGATCGAGCGCATAGGCGATCATGCCAAGAACATCGCCGAGTTCGTGATCTACATCGTGAAGGGCGCGGACGTGCGCCACACCACGATGGAGCAGGTTGAATCCGCTGTGCAATGAAACATCAACCGCGCGTGTTGATTGTCGAAGACGAGCCTGCGATCGCCGAGTTGATCGCGGTCAACCTGCGCCACAACGGTTTCCAGCCGGTCCTTGCCGAGGAGGGCGTTGCGGCGCAGCGCGAGATCGGCGCCGTGCTGCCCGATGTGATTTTGCTGGACTGGATGCTGCCGGGACAAAGTGGCCTGGCGCTGGCGCGGCGCTGGCGCACTGACGCCCGCACCCGCGGCGTTCCGATCCTGATGCTGACGGCGCGGGGCGACGAACCCGACAAGGTGGCTGGGCTCGATGCCGGCGCGGACGACTACATCACCAAGCCGTTTTCGACGCAGGAGTTGCTCGCGCGCATCCGCTCCGTGCTGCGCCGGCGCGCGCCGGAGCAGGCCAGCGCGAGCGTCACGATGGGGGCGCTGGTGCTGGATTCGGCAACGCATCGGGTGTCCTGGCAAGGGCAGATTCTCAAAATCGGCCCGACCGAATTCAAGCTGCTGAACTACCTGATGAAGCACGGTGAGCGCGTGCACAGTCGCGCCCAGTTGCTCGACAAGATATGGGGCGACCATGTGTTCATCGAGGAGCGCACGGTGGACGTGCACGTCAAGCGTCTGAGAGGGGCGCTGGGCGCCGCCGGCGTCATGCTGGAGACCGTGCGCGGCGCTGGCTACCGCATGACGGCGCGGCCGCAGATGCCGGTCCAGACCTGAGCACGCAGACCCGCGTCGGCCCGACGCACTGCGCAGGCTCCACAATCACCCCATGCTCTTTCGTCTTTGCGTCTTCCTCGTGTTTCAGTTGGCCGGCGTTGCCGCGGGTGCCCAACTGGCTGGGCGCTGGGGTGCGCTGATCGGCCTGGCGCTGGGGGGTTGGCTCTGGTTCGGCATGGATCTGCTGCGCGCGGCGCGCGTGCTGCGCTGGCTCCGGGGGAACGGGGCTGGAGGTGCACCAGTCCTGCGCGGCCTGTGGGGCGAGGCGTCGGACCGAATCCGGCGCCTGTTGCGCCAGCGCGAGCAGCAAATCCAGGAGAGCGAGGCACGCCTGCGGGAGTTTCTGGCCGCTATCCAAGCCTCGCCCATCGGGGTTGTGCTGCTGGACAAGGCGGGCCGCATCGAGTGGTGCAATCAGATCGCGGCGGCGCAGTTTGGCTTTGATTTGCAGCGTGATGTTTTGCAGGTGATCGGCAATCTGGTGCGCGAACCAGCCTTTGCGCGCTACTGCGCGGCAGCCGACTATGCGCGTGAGATTTCCATTCCGGGGCCTGGCAGCACGGCGTCCCGGCCGGTCCGGCTGTCGGTGCAGCTGCACCCTTATGGTGAAGGGCGCAAGCTGCTGTTGTCCCGTGACGTGACCGCGCTGGAGCAGGCCGAGGCGATGCGGCGCGATTTCGTCGCCAATGTGTCGCATGAGATCCGCACCCCGCTGACCGTGCTGTCCGGCTTTGTCGAGACGCTGCGCACGCTGCCGCTGGGCGAGGACGAGCGAAGCCGCTACCTGGCGCTGATGGCGCAGCAGTCGCAGCGCATGCAGACGCTGGTGAGCGATTTGCTGACGCTGTCGCGCCTGGAAGGAAGCCTGCCGCCCGGCACTGGCGTCTGGACACCGATGTCTTCGCTATTGGAGCAGAGTCTGCAAGAGGCGCAAACGCTGTCGGCGCTGATGAGCCACGGCAGGGATGCCGGACATGACCTGCGCTCGATCTGGGAATCGGATCTGCGCAGCATGGGGGAAATTGCCGGGGCACCGGACGAATTGCACAGTGCCCTGTCGAATCTGCTGAACAATGCCGTGCGCTACACACCTGCCGGCAGCCTCATCGAAGTCCGTTGGCAGATGCTGTCCGAAGGGCGGGCCGAGTTTTCGGTGAAGGATTCGGGGCCAGGCATTGCGCCTGAACATCTCCCGCGCTTGACCGAGCGCTTTTACCGGGTCGACCGCAGCCGTTCCCGCGACACCGGGGGCACTGGTCTGGGGCTGGCGATTGTCAAGCACATCGTGCAGCGCCATGGCGCCGAATTGCGCATCGCCAGTACGCCGGGTCTGGGCTCCATTTTTTCCATCGTCTTTCCTGCCAACCGGGTCAGGATGTCGCACCCCGCGCCGCCGGAGTCGGCGCTGCCGCCGGTCGCTGCGCGATCCACAGAATCGCTGCAAAAATAGTGGCGGTCAAGGCCAGCGCCACCGTGCTGGTGCCCCAGAACGTGACCGGGGACGCCATGGCGCTGATGGGGCCGACGCCGTGGTACGCCAGCACATAGCCGCCGGTCAACCCCAGGCCCCACAACAGCACGCAGTACACGAGCAGCGGCGCCACGGTCACGCGATAGCAGCGCAGCACAAAAACACAAAGGGTCTGCACGGCGTCGGCCAGATGGTAGGCGGCGACCCAGGCGAGCAGGGCGCCGGCCAGCGCAATCACCGCGCGGTCACGGGTATAGATTTGCGCGATTTCTCCGCGAGCTACAAAAAGCATAGTAGATAATATAATGGCCATAAGGGCTACAAGCTTGAAACTCATGCGAATGACGGATCGCGCGCGGTCCGGATCGCCCGCGCCGAGCCAGTAGCTCACGCGCGCGCTCGCGGCAATGGCGATGGAGAGCGGCATCATGTACAGCACGGCGGCCAGGTTCGCGGCGATCTGGTGGCTGGCCGCGGCTGCCGTGCCCTGGCGCGCGATGAACAGCGCCATCAGCGTGAACGAGGTGATCTCCACCAAAATGGCCAGCCCGCCGGGAATGCCCAGCCGCGCGAATTCGCCGATGTGTCGCCAGTCGGGCCGCTCCAGCCGTTGCCAGATGCGGTACGGCACATAGAAGTCCTGGGTGCGCAGCAGCCACAGCGCCAGCGCCAGCATGGCGTAGTTCACGACCAGTGTGGCCCAGGCACAACCCACCACGCCTTGCGGCGCCAGGCCCAAGCCGCCAAAGGCAAACCAGATCGACAGCGGCACCTTGATGAACAGCGAGCCGATTTGCAGCCAGGTCACGAGCTGGGGCTTGCCCAGGCTCTGGTTCAGCGTGCTGTAGATGCGGAACAGCAGGGAAGGGGCCAGCGCGAGGGCGAGCACGCCCAGGTAGCGCTGCACTTCGCCCTGCAGCGCGGCGGGCACCTCGGTCCAGCGCAGCACCGCGTCAGGAGACAGCAGCGCCGTCATGCCCAGGGCGATGGTGATGGCGCACAGGTACAGCGCCTGGCGCAGCGAGCGCCCCACGTCGGCCAGCCGGCGCGCGCCATGTTGCTCGGCCCACACGGGCAGCAGCGCCTGCATCACGCCCATCAGGGCGACATATACGCTGATGTAGATGGCCGAGCCCACCGAGAGCGCCGCCAGCGACGCCTCGGAGAAGCGGCCCGCCACGATGGTGTCGGTCACGCCAAAGGCCATGACGGCCATCTGCCCGACCAGCACGGTCACGGCGTGCCGGGTGACGATTTTCAACTCAGACACAAATGCAAGCCGGGCAGTGGCGGCACGCCGGTTCCACGCGCCGATGGTCAGGCCTGCGGGCTCTAATGCGCCTCGCGTTTGTACAGCAAGACATTTTCGTCAGCGTCGGACGGGTTGCGAAAGATGCCGCGGAATTTCCATTCCTTGAGATCCACGGATTCATGCAGGACGTTGCGGTATCGGGCGTCCACTACCAGCCAGGGGCATTGCGCCTGGCTGGTGGCGTTTCGCAGGGTCAGCCGGCCGTGGTATTGATAGGCGGTGATCTGGGCCCGGCTCAGCCCATAGACCTGGACGCATTCGGGGTGGCCAATGATGCTCACGACTCTTCCTACGAGTGCCTGATAGCTGCGCGCGAAATCCAGCACCGGCAGCAGCAGGGTCATCAGCAGCAACCAGGAGAGGGCGGTGCCGCCGGCCGGCAGAACCAGGCTTTTCCAGATGGCCGCGCGATGCCGGCCCGCACGCCAGCTGACCAGCCATCCCCAGGTGAGAGTGGCCGCCAGCGCGACCAGAAATGCCAGCAGCGAGAAGCTGGGTTTGAACCCGATGGCGAGCCGCTCAATATTGGCAACGGGTTGTCTGGGAAAGCCGGTTTGCAGCGAGATCCAGATCACCCAGATGATGATGGCCGAGCCGGTAAAGAAGAGCAGGGTGAACCAGTCGATCAGCGCCGTGACACTGCGCTTGAGTGTTGGCAGGGCGAAAGCGGCCAGTGTCGCGAGTGCCGGCATCCCCAGCATCAGCGCGCGGTCGGCGGGCTCCAGCACGATCATGGCGCCGATCGAAACCAGCAGGAACCATAGCGGCAAGGCCAAATGACGGCAGGGCCGCAGGCTTGCCAGCTGATGCCGCCAGCGCCAGACGGTCCACAACGCCAGCGGCCAGGCAGGCCAGGTGAACCAAAGCAGCAGCCGTCCCAGGTTGCGCCACACGACCCAGCGGTTCTCGGGAAGTTCGGCGCGCCAGCGCCAAAGGTCCAGCCATTGCGCCAGCAAGGCGGTCAGTAAAATGACCACGACAATGCCGCCGACCCAGAGCAGGTTGCGCCGGCGTTCATCAGCACCTTGATCCGGCTGAGCCAGACACAGCAGGGCGCTGCCAGCAGCGAACAGCGTGGCCATGGTTGGTGCACCGCTTGCCACCAGTCCGGCCATGCCGATCGCCAGCCCCAAGGCGGGCCCCACGGTGCGGTATGGGGCCGCCGCCACGGCGTAGAAGGTGAGCGCGGTAAAGCACAACTGGGTCAGGGCCGGCGTGATTTCGTGCGACAGCTGGGCCAGGCCCAGGCATGCGACCAGCGCCAACAGCCCGCCGTCGGCCATGGCACGTGCGTAGTCGGCGGGCCTGGCCTCGCCACCAAAGGCGAACGGCACGGGCTGCGCCTGCGGGCTGCGCGCCAGATAGTAAATCCCATACCAGGTCGCTGTCAGGGTCAGCGACAGCAGAATGATGAACGGAATGCGGGCCGCAAAGGCCGGCGTGATCCAGCCGGGAGCCACCTGCAAGGCCCAGGCGCCCAGCCAGTAGGGCAATGGGCCGTCCGTCTCGGGCGGCAAGCCGAGCAACAGCGGATGCAGCCAGCCGCTGGCGCCATGGGCCAGCGCCAGCATGTAGCCGAACGAAGTCATGTCGGCGCTTTTCCAGGGCTCGCGGTCGATGAAGCCGGGCAACACATAGGCAGCGCAGAACAACAGCAGCGCGATGCGCGGCAGACGGCGCACGGCGCCCTGGGCGACGATGGCGGGGGTCGGCTGGTTCACGCAGTGAGGATCGCCATGAAAGGGGCTGGTTCCCTGTGCGTCAAAGCAAAGGGCAGCGCGGTTACCCGGGCTGCCCTGTGGAAGGACGTACGGCAGGAACCCGTGGCCGGATTACTTGGTCGCAGCTTTTCCGAAGCGGTTGCGGAAGCGTTCGACGCGGCCCCCCATGTTGTCCACCGACTTTTGCGTGCCGGTGTAGAACGGATGCGATTCGCTGGAGGTGTCGAGCTTGTACAGCGGCAGTTCGCGGCCATCGTCCATTTTGATGGTTTCTTTCGTGTTCGCGCACGAGCGTGTCACGAACTTGAAACCGTTGGACAGGTCCACGAAGCAGATTTCGCGGTAGCTGGGGTGGATGCCTTCTTTCATGTTCTTTCCTTTTCCGTTGCGACAGCCGCCCGGTGCCTCGCGCAAACCCTTTGCGCAATCCAAAAACCTGGTACTTTTCGCGTTAGCCTCGAATTATCGCATGAAATCCAGGCTTTTTGACCCGCAAAACGCCGCGTGACCTCAACCGCCGCGGCGCATCATGTCGAAGAATTCGACGTTGGATTTGGTGGCCTTCATGTTCTTGAGCATGAGCTCCATCGACTCGATCTCGTCCATGTTGAACAGGAACTGGCGAAGAATGCGGGTCTTTTGCAGGATTTCGGGCGCCAGCAGCAGCTCTTCGCGACGCGTGCCGCTGCGGTTGAGCTGGATCGCGGGGAACACGCGCTTTTCGTACAGGCGCCGGTCCAGGTGCAGTTCGGAGTTGCCGGTGCCCTTGAACTCTTCGAAGATCACCTCGTCCATGCGGCTGCCGGTATCGACCAGCGCCGTGGCGATGATGGTCAGCGAGCCGCCTTCTTCCACATTGCGAGCCGCGCCAAAAAAGCGCTTGGGCCGCTGCAGCGCGTTGGAGTCGACGCCGCCTGAGAGGACCTTGCCGCTGGAAGGCACCACGTTGTTGTAGGCGCGCGCCAGCCGCGTGATCGAGTCGAGCAGGATCACCACGTCTTTCTTGAGCTCGACCAGGCGCTTGGCGCGCTCGATCACCATTTCGGCCACGTGCACGTGGCGCGCTGCGGGTTCGTCAAAGGTCGAGGCGATCACCTCGCCCTTGACCGAACGCTGCATCTCGGTCACTTCCTCGGGCCGTTCATCGACCAGCAGCACCATCATGTGCACGTCCGGGTAGTTGGCCGCGATGGCGTGCGCGATGTGCTGCATCATCACGGTCTTGCCGCTCTTGGGCGGCGCGACGATCAGCGCGCGTTGGCCGCGCCCGATCGGGGCGATGATGTCGATGATGCGCCCGGTGATGTTCTCGTCGCCCTTGATGTCGCGCTCAAGGCGCATCTGTTCCTTCGGGAACAGCGGCGTCAGGGCTTCGAACAGGACTTTGTGCTTGTTCTCTTCGGGGCCGCCGCCGTTCACCTTGTCGAGCTTGTTCAGGGCAAAGTAGCGCTCGCCGTCTTTCGGTGTGCGCACCTCGCCCTCGATCATGTCGCCGGTATGCAGGTTGAAGCGGCGTACCTGGCTCGGGCTGATGTAAATGTCGTCCGTGCTGGCGGTGTAACTGGTGTCCGGGCTGCGCAGGAAGCCAAAACCGTCGGGCAGGATTTCGAGCACGCCGTCGGCAATCACCTGTTCGCCGGCGCGCGCGCGCTTCTTGATGATGGCGAACATCAGCTCCTGCTTGCGCATGCGGCCGGTGTTCTCGATTTCCAGTTCTTCGGCCTGCTTGAGGACTTCAGACACGTGCAGTGCCTTGAGTTCGTTTAAGTGCATGAGGGACTCCGCTATGGAGTTTGGTGACAAAGGGGAATTTGGAAGCGGGCGGGGTGGGCCTTGCTCACCCGGAACTCGAACCGATTCGCGTTGGTCGGCGAATCGGTGAACTGGCAGGATTATGACAGGAAAAATGGCAGCCGAGGCGCGGTGCCTCGGCTGCGGGGAGAAGAGTTTTCGCTCAGGCGAGTTGCTGGTCGATGAAGGCGGTCATTTGCGCCTTGCTCATCGCGCCCACCTTGGTGGCAGCCAGCTGGCCGCCCTTGAACACCATCAGCGTTGGGATGCCGCGGATGCCGAACTTGGCTGGAATGTCGCGGTTTTCATCCACGTTCATCTTGGCAATCTGCAGCTTGCCTTCGTAGGCCGTAGATACCTCATCCAGGATCGGCGCGATCATCTTGCACGGGCCACACCACTCGGCCCAGTAATCCACCAGCACCGGCTTGTCGGATTTCAGCACGTCGGCTTCGAAACTGGCGTCGGAGATATGTTTGATGAGTTCACTGGCCATGGCGTATTCCTTGTTGAATGAGAGGTACCGCTAAAGTTGGAGCATTGTGACAGAAAGCAAGCAAAATGACCGGTGACCCGGACTCTATGAACGTGATAGCAAAAGACGATGAATCGGTGCTGCCGCGCCTGCCCGCCACGCATCCGGTGCGCGCGCTGTGGCTTGATCCGCAGCACGGGTTGATCGCCAGAATCGCCGCGGCGATCGAGCGCTGCACGCCGCAGCCGGCGCCGCGCCCGGTTCAGACCGTGGTCCTGCTGCCCTACGCCCAGCTCATGCCGCTGGCGCAAAAACTCTGGTCCCAGGCCGTGCCCAACGGGTTCGCGCCCCGCTTTGAAACCACCCGGAACTGGGCCCGCGCACTAGGCGGCTTCATGCCCGGACCGGACGACATCACGTTCGATGCTGCGCGCGATGGGCTGACCGCGCAAGCCCTGCTGGAGCGCGCCGGACTCGGAGCGCAGCGCGACACCCTGGCGGGCCGGCTGGTCGAGTCCGCGCAGCAACTGGCCGCGCTGGTCGCCGCCATCGCGCCGGTGCAGCGGCCGGCCTGGGTGGCCCGGGCACGCGCCGTGGTGGCATCGGGGCTGGACGCACCCGTATTGGTGCTGGAGTCTGCCGTGGCCCACGTGGCGCTGGAATGGGCCGCGGCCTCCAACTACGCCACCGATGCGCTGTTCGAGGCGGTGACGGCTCATGCC
>DATNBD010000142.1:0-17041 GCA_035572155.1 Rhodoferax sp. | reverse complement strand
GCCGCGTCGGCGGGCTGACCCGTAGCAGTCCTTTCTATCCGACCGTCCTCATGAGCGCCGTCCTGAAAACCCTGGAAGCCCAGTTCGAGCCCATGACCGCGGCGCGCATCGACGAGGTCGTGGCGATCGAGCAGACCGCCTACGACCATCCCTGGGCGCGCAATCATTTTGTCGATTCGGTGGCGGCGGGCTATCAGGCGCAGATCCTGATGGCGGGCGAGAACTTGCTGGGCTATTTCGTGGCGATGCGTGGGGTCGACGAAGTGCATCTGCTCAACATCACCGTCACGCCCGTGCACCAGGGCCATGGCTGGGCCCGCGTGATGCTGGATGCGCTGGCCCTGTGGGCGCGCGCGCAGGGCGCCCAGTGGCTGTGGCTGGAAGTGCGCATCAGCAACTACCGTGCGCAGCGCATCTACGAACGCTACGGTTTTCGCCGCGTCGGCCAGCGCAAGAACTACTACCCCGCGGAGCGCGGCAAGCGCGAGGACGCGATCGTGATGAGCCTGCCGCTGTGAGCCTCGATCTCGACGAGCGCCAGCGCGCGATGCTGGCGGAAATGAACATCCGGGTCTGGTGGCCGCGCACGCCGGCGCCAGTGGTTGCTCCTGAACCAATAGCTATCAAGCAAGAACTGGTAAGGTCCAGGGACCTAAAAACATCTGAAAACCGGGCAACACCGGCGCTGCAACCCGGTTCCGCCAGCATCGCCCAGATGGACTGGGATGCGCTGCAGGCCGCGGTGGCCGGCTGCCGCGCCTGCGCGCTGTGCGAGCATCGCCAGCGCACCGTGTTCGGGGTGGGTCCGGCCGGGGCCACGCCGGGCCAGGCGCCGCAGGTCGACTGGATGGTGGTGGGCGAAGCGCCCGGCGAGAACGAGGACAGGCAAGGCGAGCCCTTTGTCGGCCAGGCCGGCAAGCTGCTCGACAACATGCTGCGCGCCATCGGGCTGGAGCGCCGCAGCAACGTCTTCATCGCGAACGTGATCAAGTGCCGTCCGCCCGGCAATCGCAACCCCGAGCCCGGCGAGGTGGCGCAGTGCGCGCCCTACCTGCACCGGCAGATCGAGTTGCTCGCGCCCAAAATCATTTTGGCGATGGGCCGCTTTGCCGTGAATTCGCTGCTGCAGGACACCGTGCCCGAGGTGCACAAGCTGCCGCTGGGCAAGTTGCGCGGCCAGGTGCACCGGTATCGCGGCGTGCCCGTGGTCGTCACCTACCACCCGGCCTACCTGCTGCGCAACCTGCCCGACAAGGCCAAGGCCTGGGCCGACCTGTGCCTGGCGCGCGAGACGCTGGGCCGCGCGGGCTGACGCGGCCGCCGCGCCCACTGGAACCCGCCGCGCCGCCGCAGCTCAGCCCGCGTCGGGTCCGCGCATCGGGTGCACCGGCCAGATGAGCCAGCTGGCGCCGATCGCCAGCACCGCGCCGGTCGCCAGCGCCATCAGCCGAATGCCCAGCAGCGCGCCCGCATCCTGGCCTTCGTAGCTGTACAGCAGCGGCAGGGTCTGGGCGAGCTGCATCAGCGGTGGCGTGGGCACTGACTTCAGCAATGATAGCGGCCGACCGGCAATACGGTTCACCGAAGGCAGTCATCGGCAAGGAGCCCGACCATGACTCGGCATCACGATTCCCGTGGCCTGGATCGGTTCTCGTGCAAGCGCAGGTCTAGGATGGGGTCCGCGTCCGAACTGGCTGCGGATCGATCGCAGGCTCAGGACGTCGCCGTCAGCCATCCTGGCGAAGCCACCTGCTTCTTGACCGCTGCAAAGGCGCTCAATCGCAGCCAGGTGTCGAACTCGGCCTCGCGCTCGCGATTTCCCGTGAGCCGGATGGCGCCACTTTCCTTCGCCCGCATCAGATTCGCGTAGCCCAGCCACACCTCGGTCAGCGTGCGCAGGTCAGTGGCCACATACAGGTCGACGTCGAAGCCGGGGTCCACGGTGCACAGGTCGACTTCGCGCCCGGGCTCCACGATCAGCCAGTAATTGCGCTCGGTGGCCGGGCGGTCGCAGAAGATGAATTGGATCGTGGTGCGGGCCGCGGGTGCGGGTTCGGGATTCACGTTGCGGCGGATATCCCACATCAGCAGGTTCGCGTCCAAGTGGCGCAGCGTCGCCTCGGTCGTCACCCAGCGCTGCCCCCACAGGCCGATCGCTTCGACGATGGGCCGCAGTTCCCGGCCCGCGGACGTCAGGTGGTATTCGTGCGGGTCGCCTGCGCGACGCGGCGGCCTGCGCTCGACGATCCCGGCGGCTTCGAGTTCCTTCAGGCGCTTGGCGAGCAGCGCTGACGACATCCTCGGCACGCCGCGTCGCAGGTCGTTGAAGCGGACCGACCCCATCATCAGCTCGCGTACCAGCAGCAGGGTCCAGCGGCAGCACAACACCTCGGCGGCCATGGCCACCGGGCAAAACTGGCGATAGCTGACCACCGACATCCGCAAGCTCCTGCGCCAAGCGCGCGTGACAGGAATGGAATCTACGCCGATCGAGCGCCGGTTGCCAGTTCAGAAGCTGAACTGCCCGGGGTTCAAAAACAGAACTTGAGCCCGCGCAGCGAAGCGGCGCAGGATTACCATCGCAGGCGATCGCCCCGTGCGCATGCCTGCAGTTCGGCCACATGAACCCCGCAAGGAGACTCGTATGAGCACCACCGAAACGCTGTCACCCGACTATGCCGCGATCAAGCAGCGCCAGAAGGCCGTCTGGTCGTCCGGCGACTACGCCGTCCTCGGCACCACCTTGCAGATCGTCGGCGAGAACTTGTGCGAGGCCGTGGATCTGCGCGCCGCAAGCCGCGTGCTCGACGTCGCCGCCGGCAACGGCAATGCCACTCTTGCGGCCGCGCGACGCTTCGCGCACGTGACCTCGACCGACTACGTCCAGGCGCTGCTCGATCGTGGCCGCGAGCGTGCCGCTGCTGAACACCTGCAGGTCGAATTCCGCGAAGCGGACGCCGAAGCACTGCCGTTTGCCGACAGCAGCTTCGACGTCGTGCTGTCGACCGTCGGCGTGATGTTCGCGCCGCATCAGGAGAAAGCCGCCGCGGAGGTGACGCGCGTGGTGCGCCGCGGCGGCCGCATCGGGCTCGCGAACTGGACGCCGGACGGCTTCATCGGACAGGTGCTCAAGACGGTCGGCAGGTACATGCCGCCACCGGCTGGCCTGCGGCCATCGGTGCGCTGGGGCACCGAGCAGGGTTTGCGCGAGTTGTTCCCGGGCCAGCAGGTGCAGGCCACGCCGCGCGACTTCATGTTCCGCTACGAATCGCCGCGCCATTGGGTCGACGTGTTCCGCGCATACTACGGGCCGGTGCACCGCGCGTTTGCCGCGCTTGCGCCGGAGCAGCAGGAACGGCTCGAGCGCGATATCTTCGATCTGCTGGCGACCTTCAACCGCGGCGGCAACGAGACGCTGCTGGTGCCCGGCGCTTATCTGGAGGTGGTGATCACGCGCAGCTCCTGAATGTTGCAACTGCCCACCAAAAAAGCTTGCAGACCCGATTCCGACCGCCTGCTGTCGTTCGCAGCATCCCCGTCGGTCGTAGGAGGAACTCATGAATGAAAGCACAAGGCTCCGTTACCTGCGCCTGGCGCTGCGCGCCTTCGGCCTGATCTTCATCTTTGGCGTGTATCCACTCACCGTGCTGTGGCCCAGCGGCTGGACTTGGAATGCGGACCAGTCGGACTATCTGCAGATGATCATGGGTATCTATGCGACCCTGGGCGTGTTCCTGTTGCTTGCAGCCAATGATCCTGTGCAGCACCTCGCCCTGATTTCGTTCACCATCTGGTCCAGTGTCGTACACGGCCTGATCATGGCGATCCAGTCGGTCGTCAACCCGGCGCACATGGGTCACCTGTACGGCGACGTTCTGGCACTTTTTTTGATTGCCGGAATTCTTGGCTGCCTCTGTCCCATGGCCGCCCGGATCCGCTTGAGCAAGGCCGCGGCTTAGCGATCTTCAGGAAGCCAGCCCGAAGCGCTGCCGGTCCAGCGCCGTTGCGCGCGATCGGTGTTACCGGTCCACCGGAATGAACAGACTCTCCTTCACCTCTTCCATCACCACGTAGCTGCGCGACTCGGCGCTGACCGGCAGGTTCTTCAGCAGGTTGCCGAGCAGGTGCCGGTATTCGTCCATGCCGCGCAGCCGGGCCTTGATCAGATAGTCGAAGCCGCCCGACACCAGGTGGCACTCCAGCACCTCGGGCAGGTTGAGCAGCTCGTCGCGCACCTTGTCGAACAGGTCGCCGGACTTGGCGGAGAGCGTGATCTCGATGAACACCAGCAGCGTCTTGCCGATCGCGGTCGGGTCCACGCGCGCGTGGTAGCCGGTGATGACGCCGCTGCGCTCCAGCCGGCGCACCCGCTCGGAGCAGGGCGAAGTGGACAGGCCGATGCGCTCGGCCAGTTCGGTCATTGAAATGCGCCCGTCGCGCTGCAGGTTGTCGAGGATTTTCAGGTCGATGCGGTCCAGGTCGGCCATTTCACTGCTCCGGCGGGTTTTTGGATGGTTGTTTGGGTTTATTTTCCGTATTGGAACAGATTTTCGGTGAAATTTCCTGCTATTAAATCCATAAACTTCAACTAATACCTGCAGATACTGGAGACGACAATGAAAGTGATCGTACTCGGCGGCGGCGTCATCGGCACCACGACCGCTTATTACCTGGCGCGTTCCGGCGCCGAGGTCACGGTGCTGGATCGCCAGAACGGCCCCGGACAGGAAACCAGCTTTGCCAACGCCGGCCAGGTGTCGCCCGGCTACTCCACGCCCTGGGCCGCGCCCGGCATTCCGCTGAAGGCGCTCAAATGGATGTTCAGCAAGCACGCCCCGCTGTCCATCCGGCCCGACGGCAGCCTGTTCCAGCTGCGCTGGATGGCGCAGATGCTCAAGAACTGCTCGCCCGAACGCTACGCGGAGAACAAGGAACGCATGATGCGCGTGGCCGAATACAGCCGCGACTGCCTGCGCCAGCTGCGCACGGATACCGGCATCGCCTATGAACAGCGCACCGGCGGAACGCTGCAGTTGTTCCGCTCGCAGGCGCAGCTCGATGCGGTGCAGCGCGACGTCGCGGTGCTCGAGGAATGCGGCGTGCCGTATGAATTGCTGGGTAGCGACCAGCTCGCATCGGTCGAGCCGGCGCTGGCGCGAGCGAGCGATCGCCTTGTCGGCGGGCTGCGGCTGCCGAACGACGAAACCGGCGACTGCCATCTGTTCACGAACCGGCTTGCCAACGTCGCGCGCGGCCTGGGCGTCGATTTCCGCTTGGGCCAATCGGTCGACGCGCTGGTGCAGGAAGGCGGGCGCATCACCGGCGTGCGTGTCGGCGGCGAAGTGCTGCGCGCGGACCGCTACGTGCTCGCGTTCGGCAGCTACTCGCGCCGCTTCGCTGCGCCGCTCGGCCTCGACCTGCCGGTCTATCCTGTCAAGGGCTACTCGCTGACCGTGCCGCTGCTCGACCCGGCGCTGGCGCCGCAGTCGACCGTGCTGGATGAAACCTACAAGATCGCGATCACGCGTTTCGACAACCGGATCCGCGTCGGCGGCATGGCCGAGCTCGCCGGCTTCGACCTGCGGCTGAATGCCAAGCGGCGTGCCACGCTGGAGATGGTGGTGAGTGACCTGTTCCCGGGCGGCGATCTGCCGCGCGCGAGCTTCTGGACCGGGCTGCGCCCGATGACGCCCGACAGCACGCCGATCGTCGGCGCTACGCGCTACGCGAACCTGTTCCTGAACACCGGCCATGGCACGCTGGGCTGGACCATGGCCTGCGGTTCGGGCAAGCTGGTGTCGGACCTGGTGACGGGCCACAAGCCCGAGATCCGCACCGACGGCCTGGCGCTCGACCGTTATCTGCCGCGCGCTCGCCCACGTCCCGCCAGCGCGAAGCCGGCCGGCGCGACGGCCTGAAGCTGCGCTGACCGGGGCACCGGGCTGCGCAGGCGGCCGTGGGCTTGCACCGAACCGTAGAATCGGCGGCATGGTGCATCGCGATGTTGGGCAAAAACCGAATCCCGCAGGGGGCGCAAAGACTTTTCTCGACATGTTGCGCGGCGCCGAGCGCCGGAGCGGCTCGATGCTGTGCGTGGGGCTGGACCCCGACCCGGGCAAATTCCCCACGCATCTGCGCGGCGACCCGCGCAAGATTTACGACTTCTGTGCCGCCATCGTCGATGCCACGGCCGACCTGGTGATTGCGTTCAAGCCGCAGATCGCCTACTTCGCCGCGCACCGGGCCGAGGACCAGCTCGAGCGCCTGATGGAACACCTGCGCCGCAACGCGCCGCAGGTGCCCGTCATCCTGGACGCGAAGCGCGGCGACATCGGCAGCACCGCCGAGCAATACGCGAAAGAGGCGTTCGAGCGCTACGGCGCCGATGCCGTGACGCTGTCGCCCTTCATGGGCTTCGATTCGATTCAGCCGTACCTCAAATACGAGGGCAAGGGCGCCTTTTTGCTGTGCCGCACCTCCAACCCGGGCGGCGACGATCTGCAAAACCAGCGCCTGTCCAGCGTGCCCGGCGAACCGCTGCTGTACGAGCATGTGGCGCGACTCGCGCAGGGCCCGTGGAACGCGAGCGGCCAACTCGGCCTGGTGGTTGGCGCCACCTATCCTGCCGAGATCGAGCGCGTGCGCGCACTGGCGCCGACCGTGCCGCTGCTGATTCCCGGCGTCGGCGCGCAGGGGGGCGACGCTGCCGCCACGGTCAAGGCCGGTTGGCGCGCGAACGCCCCGATCGTGGTGAACTCGTCGCGCGCCATTTTGTACGCCTCGGCGGGCGAGGGTTTTGCGCAGGCCGCGCGGCGCGAGGCGCAGCGCACGCACGACGCACTGCAGGCGGCGCGCGGCTGATACTATAAAAACAGTAGCTAACTCTACTCACCCAATAAGGGCTAAGCCCGTTTTTTATTTAGAAACGGCCCGCCGAACAGGACGCAGGCCAGCGCCGCAATCACCAGCGCAATGCCGGCCCACTGCCAAGCCGTAACGGTTTCGCCCAGCACCAGCATCCCGGCCGCCAGCCCCACCACCGGCACGCCCAGGCCGAACGGCGCCACGCGGTTGGCCGGATGGCGTTTCAGCAGATTCGTCCACAAGCCATAACCCAGGATCGTGGCGGCCCAGCCGAGGTAGGCAATCGCCAGCCAGGTGCTTCCCGGTACCGCGCGCCAGCGGGCCAGGTGCGCCCAGCGCGTGGCGCCAGGGTCGAACATCAGCGTGAGCGCGATGAAGGGCAGGATCGGCACCAGGCTGCTCCAGACAACGAAGGCCAGCGCGTCGAACTGCGGGGTGGCCTGCTGCGCCTTGCGCGCCACGATGTTGGAGCCGGCCCACATGGCTGCGGCGCCCAGGCTCAGCACGAAACCCAGGGCTGTGGTGGCGTGCGCGCCGCCCGACTGCGGCGCGACGTAGTTCATGGCAAAACAAACCAGCCCCAGCGCCGCCAGCAGCAGCCCGACCTGCAAGGCGCGAGTCGGGCGCTCGCGCAGCAGCACGAAGCTGAAGATCGCCGTGAAAAACAGCTGGGTTTGCGCCAGTACGGAGGCCAGCGCCGCTGTCATGCCGACCTTCAACGCCATGAACAGGAAGCCGAACTGCCCCAGGCCCTGGAACAGGCCGAACAGCACGACCCATTTCCAGTGCATCCGAGGCGGGCGGATGAAGAAAGCCAGTGGCAACACGGCCGCCGCAAAGCGCGCCGCGCCGAGCTGGAACGGCGTGAAGTCGCGCAGCGCGAACTTCATGGCGACGAAGTTCAGCCCCCAGATCGTCACCACGGCCAGCGCGGCCAGCAGCTCGCGCTGGCTGAAGCGGGGCTGCGTCATGCGGCGGCCTCTGCCGCACGGAGCGCCGGGTTGGCCAGCAGCCGCTTCAGATAACGCCCCGTGTAACTGTCCGGGTTCGCCGCGAGCTGCTCGGGCGTGCCCACGCCCACCACCTGGCCGCCGCCGGCGCCGCCTTCGGGGCCCATGTCGATGATCCAGTCGGCGGTCTTGATCACGTCCAGGTTGTGCTCGATCACCACGATGGTGTTGCCGGCATCGCGCAGGTGCTGCAGCACACGCAGCAGCAGCGCGATGTCGGCGAAGTGCAGGCCGGTGGTCGGCTCGTCCAGGATGTACAGCGTGCGTCCCGTGTCGCGCTTGGACAGCTCGAGCGCGAGCTTGACGCGCTGCGCCTCGCCGCCCGACAGCGTGGTGGCGGCCTGGCCGAGCTTGATGTAGCTCAGGCCGACATCGAGCAGCGTCTGCAGTTTGCGCGCGATGGCGGGCACGGCCTGCAGGAACTCGTGCGCCGCCTCCACCGTCATGTCGAGGATCTGCGCGATGTTCCTGCCCTTGTAGAGCACCTCCAGCGTTTCGCGGTTGTAGCGCGCACCAATGCAGACGTCGCAGGGCACATAGACATCCGGCAGAAAATGCATCTCGACCTTGACCACGCCGTCACCCTGGCAGGCCTCGCAGCGCCCGCCCGCCACGTTGAAGGAAAAGCGCCCCGGGCCGTAGCCGCGCTCGCGCGCCATTGGCATCTCGGCCATCAGTTCGCGCATCGGCGTGAACAGCCCGGTGTAGGTGGCCGGGTTGCTGCGCGGCGTGCGCCCGATCGGCGACTGATCCACGTTGATGACCTTGTCGAAATGCTCGATCCCGAGGATCTCCTCGTGCGGTGCCGGCTCGTCATGGGCGCGGTACAAGGTACGTGCCACGGCCGCGTACAGGGTGTCATTGACCAGGGTGGACTTGCCCGAGCCCGAGACGCCGGTCACACAGGTCAGCAGCCCGACCGGGAACGCCACTGTGACCCCGCGCAGGTTGTTGCCGGTGGCATTCACGACGCGCAGCGATTGCAGTTTGCCCTGGGTCGCCAAATGCGCCGCCTGGCGCTCGGCCCGCGCGACACCGGCGGCGCTGGGTGGAAACCGGGATGGCGCTTTTTTCTCGGCGGCCACCGGAGTCACGGTCGGCAACCACGGGGTGCGCCGTGCGGGCACGGCGATCTTCTGCACGCCCGCCAGGTACTGGCCGGTCAGCGAGTCCGGATTCGCCCGGATCTGTTCGAAGGTACCCTGCGCGATCACGCGCCCGCCGTGCACGCCGGCGCCGAGTCCCATGTCGATCACGTGATCGGCGGCGCGCATCATGTCCTCGTCGTGCTCGACCACCAGCACGCTGTTGCCGATGTCGCGCAGATGCCGGAGCGTGCCGATCAGGCGGTCGTTGTCGCGCTGGTGCAGGCCGATGCTGGGCTCGTCCAGCACATACATCACGCCGGTCAGGCCCGAGCCGATCTGCGAGGCCAGCCGGATGCGCTGCGACTCGCCGCCCGACAGCGTTTCGGCGCTGCGGTCCAGGCTCAGGTAGTTCAGGCCCACGTCGTTCAGGAACTTCAGGCGCAGGCCGATCTCGCGTACCACCTTGGCGGCAATCTCCCCCTTGGCGCCCTGCATCTTCAGGTCGTTGAAATACGCCAGGCTCTCGCGCAGCGTCAGCTGGCTGATCTCGAAGATGGCGCGCGCCTGTGCGCCCTCGCCCACCTTCACGAAGCGCGCATCGCGCCGCAGGCGCGTGCCGGCGCACTCGGTGCAGGGCTGCAGATTGCGGTAGCGTGCAAGCTCTTCGCGAACCGCCACCGAGTCGGTCTCGCGGTAGCGCCGCGCCATGTTCGGGATGATGCCCTCGAACGGATGTTTCCGGTTGAGCTTCTTGCCCGCGAAGTTGCCCGAGTCCATCACGTAGCTGAACCGGATCTCTTCCTCGCCCGAGCCGTACAGGATGGCGTCGCGGATGCGCGGCTCCAGCGTCTCGAACGGCGCTTCCAGATCGAATTTGTAGTGCCGCGCCAGGCTTTGCAGCAGCGCGAAATAGTAGCCGTTGCGCCGGTCCCATCCCTTGATGGCGCCGCCGGCCAGCGAGAGCGACGGGAAGGCGACGACACGGGCCGGGTCGAAGAACTCCTGCGATCCCAGGCCATCGCACGCGGGGCAGGCGCCGACGGGGGAGTTGAACGAGAACAGCCGCGGCTCCAGTTCGCTGATGGAATGGCCGCACACCGGGCAGGAGAATTTGGCGTTGAACAGGTGTTCGGGCCCCTTGTCCATCTCCAGCGCGATGGCCCGGCCATCGGCCAGCCGCAGCGCCGCCTCGAAGCTCTCGGCCAGGCGCTGCTGCAGATCGGGCCGCACCCGGACGCGGTCGATTACCACGTCGATGTCGTGCTTCTCGGCCTTTTTGAGTTTCGGCAGATCGTCATATTCGCACGCCGTACCGTCCACCCGAAAGCGCACATAGCCCTGCGCCTGCAGGTCGGCGAACAACTCGACGAATTCACCCTTGCGCTCGCGCGCGACCGGCGCGAGGATCATGAGGCGGGTGTCTTGCGGCAGCGCCAGCACCGCGTCGACCATCTGGCTCACGGATTGTTGCTGCAGCGGCAGGTCGTGGTCCGGGCAATAGGGCGTGCCGGCGCGCGCGAACAGCAGGCGCAGGTAATCGTGAATCTCGGTCACCGTGCCCACGGTCGAGCGCGGATTGTGGCTGGTCGCTTTTTGTTCAATGGAAATGGCGGGCGACAGGCCCTCGATCAGGTCCACATCGGGCTTGTCCATCAACTGCAGGAACTGGCGTGCGTAGGTGGAGAGGCTCTCGACATAGCGGCGCTGGCCTTCGGCGTACAGCGTGTCGAAGGCCAGGCTCGACTTGCCCGAGCCCGACAGTCCCGTGATCACCACCAGCTGGTTGCGCGGAATGTCGAGGTCGATGTTCTTGAGGTTGTGCGTGCGCGCGCCGCGCACGCCGATGCGCGGCTGTGCCAGCGCCCGGGCCAGATACGGGCCTTCGTCCGTGGGGACGGCGGGCGGGCCGTCAGGGAAGGAAGTCAAGGTGGTGCGCGCTCGGGAAAACTCACCATGATAATCGCTCGCGCCCGCCCGCGTGACGCCGCGCCCAGCAGCCAATGAGTCAGGTCAATGAGCGCGCCTGGGCGGCGGCTGGATGAACCAGGCCACGACCAGCCAGACCAGCGACAGCGCCGCGCAGGCCAGGAACACGCCCTTGCTGGACCAGGATTTCGCGACCCAGCCTCCCACGGCGCCGCCCGCGAACAGCCCGAGCGATTGCGCCGTGTTGTAGATGCCCAGCGCCAGGCCCTTGCGTGCCGGTGGCGCGGTGCGCGACACCAGCGACGGCAGCAGCGCCTCCATCACATTGAAGGCGACGAAGAACAGGAACAGCGCGACGATGAGCGGAACCGGCTTGCTGTAGTCGAAGGCAAAGCCGAGCATCGTCAGCAGCATCAGGCTCACCGAGGCGATGAACACGGCACGCATCTTGCCGCGGCCTTCGGCCCAGACGATGCCGGGCACGGCGACCACGAAGGAGCCCAGCGCCACCGGCAAATACACCATCCAGTGGTGCTGCACGGGGATGCCCGCGTCCCGCACCAGAGCCACGGGGACCACCACGAACATCGCCACCTGGGTGAAATTGACGACAAAAATGCTGAAATGCAGGCGCAGCAAGGCGGGCGTGAACACCGGCTCGCGCGGCGCGGACGGCGCCTGTGGCGCGGCGTGCGCGGCCATCGGCATGTCGGGCACGACCCAGCGGATCACGGCGATCGCAAGCAGCGCCAGGACGCCGGTGAGCAGGAACATGCCCGGCACGCCGATGGAGCGGTACAGCAGCGGCGCGGCCACCAGCGACACGATGAAGCTCAGGCCGATGGTCATGCCCACCATCGCCATCGCCTTGGTGCGGTTTTCGTCCCGGGTCGAGTCGGCGATCAGTGCGGAAATGGCCGCCGAAATGGCGCCGGCGCCCTGCACCGCGCGGCCCAGGATGATGCCGTCCAGCGTGTGCGAGACGCCGGCCATGAAAGAGCCGACGGCAAAAATCACCATGCCGAACATCATCACCGGCTTGCGCCCAAAGCGGTCGCTGGCGATGCCGAAGGGGATTTGCAGCGCGGCCTGGGTCAGGCCATAGATGCCCAGTGCCAGGCCCACCAGGAATTGGTTGGCGCCGCCCGGCAGCGTGCGCGTGTAGATGGCAAAAACCGGCAGGATGAGGAACAGGCCCAGCATGCGCAGGCCGTAGATAGACGCCAGCGTCATGCTGGATCGCAGCTCCTGCGCGCTCATCCGGATGCGGGGCAGGGTGTTGAAGGTTTCGGGAGATGCGATGCTGGTCATGGAGTCGATGCCCGGGCGCGAAGTCTGTCGCCGCCGTCACGGGAGTGGTCTGCGCGAGGCGGTTTTGCGGCGCCCCGTATTCTCGCACCATGCGCCCGGCCCACCCGCCGACGCGGCGGCGGCTTGCGGCACAATCGGGCTTTGCGTGCCGTCCGGCGCGTTATTGCGGACTTTCCTTCAAGGCAGGACATCATGGCATCGGTCAACAAAGTCATCATCGTCGGCAACCTGGGGCGCGACCCCGAAGTGCGCACCTTCCCTAGCGGCGACCGGGTCGCCAACGTCACGGTGGCCACCACCGATAAATGGAAAGACAAGCAGTCCGGCGAGATGAAGGAAGCCACCGAATGGCATCGCGTGGTCTTCAACGGCCGGCTCGCCGAAATCGTCGAGCAGTACCTGCGCAAGGGTTCGCAGGTGTATGTCGAGGGCAGTCTGCGCACGCGCAAATGGACTGACAAGGACGGGATCGAGAAATACAGCACCGAAATCCGCGCTGACCAGATGCAGATGCTGGGCAGCCGCCAGGGCATGGGCGGCCCCGGCGCGGATGACGCGGGCGGCTATTCGCGTGCGCCCGCGCCGGCAGCGCGCGCGAATGCGCCAGCGGCGCGCGGCGCGGCCCCGGCCAAGCCCGCGAGTGGTTTTGACGACATGGATGACGATATTCCGTTCTGACGGCATTCCTCGCGAAGCGGATGGGGGAGTCGCTGACGGATCGCCGGCTACTTCCATATATGGAGCAACAAACCCTTAGCCCATAAGGGAAAACAGCATAATTAATGCCTCATTCAGGTGAGGTCGTGATCACGCCACCGCCCAGGCAGACCTCGCCGTCGTAGAGCACGGCCGACTGGCCCGGCGTCACGGCCCACTGCGGCTGGGCAAAGTTCAACTGAAAGGCCGCGGCGGCGTCCCCCGTCAGCGTGCAGGCCGCGTCGAGCTGGCGATAGCGGGTCTTCGCGCTGAGCGCACGAGTTTCAGTGTCTGACACGGGCGGCACGCCTGCGACCCAGCTCGCATCGTCGGCAGCCAGCCCCTGCGACAGCAGCCACGGATGGTCGTGCCCCTGCACCACCCAAAGCGTATTCGCGGCCATGTCTTTGCGCGCCACGAACCAGGGGGCGTGATCGCCGGCGCCGCGTTGGGCGCCGCGCTCCTTCACGCCGCCGATGCCCAGGCCCTGGCGCTGGCCCAAGGTGTAGAAACTCAAGCCCTGATGCTGGCCCAGCACCCGGCCCCGGTCGCTCTTGATCGGGCCGGGCTCCTTCGCGATGTAGCGGTTCAGGAATTCACGGAACGGGCGCTCGCCGATGAAGCAGATGCCGGTGGAATCCTTTTTTTTCGCATTCGGCAGGCCGATCTCGGCCGCCATGCGGCGCACCTCGGTCTTGCGCAGTTCGCCCAGCGGGAACAGCGTGCGCGCGAGCTGATCCTGGTTCAGCCGGTGCAGGAAGTAGCTCTGGTCCTTCGCGGGGTCCAGGCCCTTGAGCAACTCGTAGGGGCCCGTGGCCGGGTGCCGGCGCACGCGCGCATAGTGACCCGTCGCTATCAGGTCGGCGCCGAGCCGCAGCGCATGGTCCAGGAACGATTTGAACTTGATTTCGGCGTTGCACAGCACGTCCGGGTTGGGCGTGCGCCCGGCCTGGTATTCGCGCAGGAATTCGGCGAACACCCGGTCCTTGTATTCGGCCGCGAAGTTGACATGCTCGATCTCGATGCCCAGCACGTCGGCCACGGCGGCCGCGTCCACGAAATCGATGTTGGAGGAGCAGTATTCGTCATCGTCGTCCTGCTCCCAGTTCTTCATGAAGATGCCGATGACCTCGTAGCCCTGCATTTTGAGCAGGTGCGCGCTGACCGCGGAGTCCACGCCGCCGCTCAAACCGACCACCACCCGCTGCCCTTTTTTTTGCCTGTCCATACACCGGGGATTATCCCAGCGCGTCGCAGCTTCCATCGGCCGTCGGCCACTGTCAGGGCGTGTAGCCCAGCGCCGGACCGTCGACGGGGAAACCGGGGGCCGACCGGTTTTCGATCAGCGTGGCCACGGTGCGCCCGAAGAAAAAGCTCGCCCCCAGGTCCAGCGATTGGCCGATCGCGCTGTCTTCGGCCGCGAGACCGGGAATCACGTTGCCGCCTGGATTGCTCGTGACGGCGCTGTTGGCATTCACGATCAACACATTTGCCGCGGCGGTGGTGCCAGCGCTCCCGCTGTTGCTGGAAACCAGGGTCAGGGCCGTGGCGGGGCACAGGTAGCCGGTGCCGGCCAGCGGGCCCCACGAGCACGGGGGCAGAGCGACCGTGCCCGTGGTCGGCATGAAATTGGCCGAGGAGCCGCTGTCGATGAAGCTGTTGGGCAGCGTGTTGCCGTTGAAGTTCGCCGTGAAATAGCCGTTGGCGTCGGTTCCCAGGATCGCGCTGGACGCCGGCAGCGCGTTGTTGAGTCGCGTGCCGATGCCCAGCACCAGCAGACCGCTGGCCTGCGGCGCCGTACCGGCGGGCAGGCTGATCAGGCTGCCGTTGTTGTCAGTCGCCGTCGCCGCGACCGGATTCGGAATTTGCCGGGCCACGGGCATGGCCACGGCGTTGCAAGCTATGGGGCCGGCGCATTGGAAGTAGATGGGCGCCACGTTCTGTGCACAGTAGCTGCCGCAATCCTGCGCGAACAGGCCGATCCCGACGATGCCGTTGCCCCCCAGCGCCGCGGCGGTCTGCAGCAGCGTGCCTTGATGAGTGCAGCTGGAGGGCGGCGCCGCGACGCGCGCGTCGGTGTCGCCAATGACCTGCAGGGGAATGTTCGGGGCCACCTCGCCGCTGTAGTTCGACCCACCCCAATGCAGGTCGGCCGAGCGAACGCCGCCCCAGGTGACGCCGGAGACGAACGGCAGGCACTCGCCGACGACGGAACCCGCGGCGCCCGGCGCCTGGGGCAGGGCGCCGGGCAGCGTGGCGTTCGCAGCGCGGACCGCCGATGCCAACAGGCGCAGGCCCACCGACCCGGTGTCCACCAGCACGTGCGGGATGACGGCGCAGTTGCTGCTGCCCGGCGCGCAGATTTCGATGTCGGTGTAGATCGCGTTCGGGAGGGCGTGGGTCGGGGCCGAAACGCCGCCGTCCACATAGATCGGCACCGCGTTCGCATCTCCCGCAGCGGCGGACAGCGGCGGCGTGCTGCTGCCCGCGGCCGGCGCGCCGGCGGTCGAGGTGCCGGTGCCGTCACCACAGGCCGCCAGTGAACATAGCAGCAGCAAGGCCAGGAATCGGCGTGATGACCGGCACACGCTCATTTGACGAACTCCCGCACAGCCGCCTCACCGCGCCACGCCGGGGTCGCAGTACACGAGGTCCAGCGGATGGCGATGACCCGCGAGGTAATCCTCCATGCAGCGCAGCAGCAGCGGGCTGCGGTGCCGGACTGTGCTGGCGCGCACTTCATCGGGGGTCAGCCACAGTGTGCGCACGATGCCGTGGTCGAGTGTGCGGCGCGTGTCCGCGGGACCGAGTTCGCCGCAGAAGGCGAAGCGCAGGTAGGTGATGTCTTCGTCCGGCTGGCCGTTTGGGCCCGCGCGCTGAAAGCGCGACAGATACACGCCGACCAGCGCCGTGGGCTCGAACGCATGGGTGGTCTCTTCGAGGGTCTCGCGCACGCAGGCCTGAACGAGCGATTCGCCGGGGTCGAGATGGCCGGCCGGGTTGTTCAGCCGCAGGCCTTCGGGCGTGTGCTCCTCGACCAGCAGGAACTTGCCGTCCTTTTGAATGACCGCGGCGACCGTGACGCTGGGCTTCCATCGTGTATTCATGGGTAATTATGGTTAGACAAACGCTGTCAGGGCACCGGCCCCGCGCGTGTCGAGGATAGCGCGAAGTAATGTAAGCTTGCGGTCAATCCAGGTCCAACCACGAGAGGAGACGCTTCATGCAGATTGGCGTACCCGCCGAAACCACGGCGGGGGAGACTCGCGTCGCCGTCACCCCCGAGACGGCCAAGAAAATCATTGCGCAGGGGCACACGCTGCGCTTGCAGTCGGGCGCGGGCGTGGCGGCCAGCGCCACCGACGACGCCTATGCCGCGGTCGGTGTCCAGATCACCGATGCGCCGGGCGCCTTCGGCTGCGAGCTGGTGCTCAAGGTCCGCAGCCCGCTCGGCAACGAGTTCGGCCTGATGAAACCCGGCACGGCGGTGGTCGGCATGCTGAACCCGTTTGATGCCGCGGGCTTGCAATCCCTGGCGGAGGCCCAGCTCACGGCCTTTGCGCTCGAGGCCGCGCCCCGCACCACGCGCGCGCAGAGCATGGACGTGCTCTCCAGCCAGGCGAATATTGCGGGCTACAAGGCCGTGATCATGGCGGCGGACGGCTACCAGCGCTTTTTCCCCATGCTGATGACCGCGGCCGGCACCGTGAAGGCGGCTCGCGTCGTGATCCTGGGGGTCGGCGTGGCGGGGCTGCAGGCGATTGCCACGGCCAAGCGTCTGGGCGCCGTGATCGAGGCTTCCGACGTGCGCCCCAGCGTGAAGGAACAGATCGAGTCGCTGGGCGGCAAGTTCATCGAAGTGTCGTATGACACGCCCGAGGAGAAAGAGGCCGCGCAGGGCGTGGGCGGCTACGCGAAACCGATGCCGGCGAGCTGGCTCGCGCGCCAGCAGGTCGAGGTGGCCAAGCGCGTCGCGCTGGCCGATATCGTGATCAGCACCGCGTTGATTCCCGGCCGGCTGGCCCCGGTGCTGATCACCGAGGAGATGGTCAAGTCGATGAAGCCGGGCTCCGTGATCGTGGACCTGGCGGCGGGCAAGGGTCCGGGCGGCGGCGGCAACTGTCCGCTGACCGAGGCCGACCGCAC
>DATNBD010000141.1:0-4227 GCA_035572155.1 Rhodoferax sp. | reverse complement strand
AGCGAATCCACCGACAGGTGGCTGGGCGCGTCGGCGGCCAGGTCCAGGTAGTCGACGCTGGTGCCGGGATGGCCGGCCCGCCACTCGGTGGTGATTTGTTGGGTTAGCTGGCGCGAAACCGAGTTGCCGCCCAGAACGCTGGAGTCGATGTGTAGCAGTTTCATGATGCATGTTCCTTGAATGTGGATGAATAGAACGGATGGCACCATGACTGCGGACTGCTCCGCGGGTTACGCCAAATGCCATGAATAGATTGTGTAGATGAATCCATTCATTGATAAGTCAGCAAAATTGCGATAGATTGTCCTATTGATAGGACAATAAGGGCTTTCGATGCAAGACCTGAATGACATGCTGTACTTCACCGAGGTGGTGGCGTCGGGTGGCTTTGCAGCGGCAGGGCGCACGCTGGGCCTGCCCAAATCACGGCTGTCGCGGCGCGTCGCCGACCTGGAGGCACGGCTCGGCGTGCGTCTGCTGCAGCGCACTACGCGCAAGCTTTCGCTGACCGCCGTGGGCGAGGTGTATTACCGCCACTGCGTCGCCATGTGCGACGAAGCCCGGGCGGCCGACGACGCCGTGGCGCAGGCGCAGAGCGAGCCGCGCGGCACCATCCATGTGACCTGCCCGGTGACGCTGGCGCAGACCGTGCTCGGGCCGATCCTGCCGCAGTTCCTGGCGCGGCATCCGCTGGTGCGACTCGATATGGAAGTCAGCAATCGGGTGGTGGATCTGGTGGAAGACGGGGTGGACGTGGCCCTGCGCGTGCGCCCGTCCACAGCCGACAGTGGCAGCCTGGTTGTCAAGCATCTGGGTTTGACGTACGGCCAGTTGGTGGCCAGCCCCGCTCAGTTCGACAGGCAGCAGCGGCCAGTGATGCCCGCTGACCTGCCCGGGCTGGACACGGTGGCCATGTCTGCCATCGACGGGCGTGCGAGCTGGAGGCTGCTGGGTCCCGGCGGCGCCGAGCACGTGTTCCAGCATCAGCCCCGCTTTGTTGCCGACGACCTGCTCACACTCAAATTCGCCGTGCTGGCCGCAATGGGCTCATCCGTGCTGCCCGACTACATGTGCAGGGACGAACTGCATGACGGCCGGCTGGTACTCGTGTTGCCAGACTGGCAGCCGCCGCCGTCCGTCGTGCACGCGGTGTTCCCGTCGCGCCGGGGCCTGCTGCCCGCGGTGCGGACCTTTCTGGATTTCCTGGGCGATAACCTGCCCCGCCGGTGACGGGCGACGGGGGCGGCGGCATCGGATCGCAACATTCTTCATGGAGCTTTACAGGACTTCACGGGGCCGGTCGTACGCGCGGGTGTCGGCTCGGGCGTTAATCAGGCATCACCTTCTGGAGACTATTCATGAAAATCGCGATCCTGGCTGTTTTGCTTGCCGCCGCCCTCACGGGCTGTGCGATCGTCCCGGTCGGTCCTTACGGAGCCTATGGCCCTGCCGTGGTCGTGAGCCCCGGCTATTACGGACATGGCTACTACGGCCATGGCTATTACGGACGGGGTTACTACGGGCGGTAAGCCCGAAATTCGTTATATAAAAATACTGTAGTTTGAAATTCTCCACTCGCTCGCCACAATATATGGTTAGTCCATTACTCAACTGAAAGGAGTTAACCATGACGACTCTAAGGCTTGGCGACATCGCCCCCGATTTCGAGGCCGAAACCACCGAAGGCAAGATCAGCTTTCACAAATGGCTGGGCGACTCTTGGGGCGTGTTGTTCTCGCACCCCAAGGATTTCACGCCGATCTGCACAACCGAGCTCGGCTTCATGGCGGGTCGCAAGGCGGATTACGACAAGCGCAATGCCAAGATCCTGGCGGTTTCAGTCGATTCCGTGGCGGACCACAAGAATTGGGCCAAAGACATTGGCGAGACGCAGGGGACTGCACCGAACTATCCCATCATTGCCGATACCGACTTCAACGTTGCCAAGCTCTACGGCATGCTACCCGCCGGCGCCTCGGGTGACGTGTCCAAGCGCACGCCAGTGGACAATCAGACCGTGCGCAACGTGTTCCTGATCGACCCTGACAAGAAGATCTCCCTGATCCTGATCTACCCGATGAGCGTAGGCCGCAACTTCAACGAGATTCTGCGTGCACTCGATGCGCTGCAGTTGACGCGCAAGCACAAGGTGGGCACGCCGGCGAACTGGTCGGTCGAGGGTGCCAGCGCCGACGTCGTGATTTCCGCCTCGGTATCCGACGCCGATGCCGAGAAGCTCTTCCCGAAGGGCTTCAAGAAACTGAAGCCGTATCTGCGGACGACGCCTGACCCACGGTAATTGTCCGTCTTGCGATAGCCACGAAATCCGCCCCGTACCCCTGGGGCGGATTTTTTTTGAGGCTGGCTCCTCATGCGAATGGTCAATGGCTGGAACCAATTCTCTGGAACAACAACAAAGCAGGGGGAATGGGCAAAAAGAACGCCGCGATGATGGCGCCGCTTTCTGCGCAACAATCGCCATTACGGTTTGTCGCCGGTTTCGTTGAGGGATATCGATGTTGTTGAACTGGTTTGATGCGGCGCCGCGCCGCGTATTGGCAGCGGTCTGCCTCGTCTCGGTGGCGCTGCTGGCGTTCGGTTTGTACCTGCAGCATGTGGTCGGGCTGGACCCGTGCCCGATGTGCATCGTGCAGCGTTATGCTCTTACATTGATAGCAATCATCGCAGGTGTGACTTCGATTTCAGGCCGAAAAGGCTTTCAAGTCTCGGGGGCCGTGCTGCTCCTCTTGAGCGCCGGCTTTGGCGCCTTCGTGGCGGCGCGCCAGAGCTGGCTGCAGTGGTACCCGCCTGAGGTCGCCTCCTGCGGGCGCGACTTCTACGGCATGATCGAAACCTTCCCGCTCAAGCGCGCCCTGCCCATGATTTTCCGGGGCAGCGGCGATTGCACCAAGGTCGACTGGACCTTCCTGGGCGGCTCGATCGCCAACTGGTCGTTCCTGTGTTTTTGCGCCGTGGCGCTGGTCAGCCTGCTGCTGATCGCGCGGCGCCTCAAGCGCTGAATCAGCCCAGCTTTTTCACCAGCACCTGGCTCTTGCGGTCCCAGTTGTACTTGCGCTTGCGCGCTTCGGGCAGCCAGTCCGGATCGACCACCTCGAAGCCGCGCTTGAGGAACCAGTGCATGGTGCGGGTGGTCAGCACGAAGATGCTTTGCATGCCCATCGCGCGGGCGCGCTGCTCGATGCGCTTGAGGACCTTTTCGCCGTCGCCCTGGCCCTGGCTTTGCGGCGATACGGTGAGCGCCGCCATCTCGCCCGTTTTGGCCTCGGGATAGGGGTACAGCGCGGCGCAGGCGAAGATCACGCCGTCGTGCTCCAGCACGGTGTAGAGGTCGGCATCGCGCTCGATCTCGGTGCGGCTGCGCTTGACCAGGGTGCCATCGTTCTCGAACGGTTCGATCAGCTGCGCGATGCCGCCCACGTCGTCGGCGCTGGCTTCGCGCAGGCTCTCCAGCTTTTCGTCGACCACCATGGTGCCAATGCCGTCGTGGACATAGACCTCGAGCAGCAGTGAGCCATCCACCGCAAACGGCAGGATGTGGCTGCGCTCCACGCCGCCCTTGCAGGCCTTCACGCAGTGCTGCAGGTAAAACGCCGTATCCGTTGGATGCAGGCCGGGCGGTGACTGGGCGAGCAACTGCTCGGCGGCGGCTAGCGGCAGTTCAGTGTCGATGGGGTTGTCTTCGCTCTCGGGTTCGCCCGGCTTGACGCGGATGCCGGGCACTTCGGTCACGAAGATCAGCTTGTCGGCCTGCAGCGCAATCGCCACCGAAGTGGTGACCTCTTCCATGGTCAGGTTGAAGGCCTCGCCTGTGGGTGAAAAACCGAACGGCGAGATCAGCACCATGGCGCCGAAGTCCAGCACGCGTGTGATGCCTGCCACGTCCACCTTGCGCACCACGCCCGAGTGCTGGAAGTCCACGCCGTCCACGATGCCCACCGGGCGCGCGGTAATGAAGTTGCCCGAGATCATGCGCACGGTGGAGCCCGCCATGGGCGTGTTCGGCAGGCCCTGGCTGAAGGCAGCTTCAATCTCGTAGCGCAGTTGACCGGCGGCTTCCTGCGCGCCGTCCAGCGCCACTTCGTCGGTGATGCGGATGCCGTGCGAATACTTTGCAGCGTGCCCCTTGGCCTTGAGCTGCTCGGTTACCTGCGGACGAAACCCATGCACCAGCACGAGCTTGACGCCCAGGCTGCGAATCAGCGCCAG
>DATNBD010000140.1:0-3806 GCA_035572155.1 Rhodoferax sp. | reverse complement strand
TTTGCGCGGCGCCGTTCCCCGGGATTTCTGTCATGTCTTGTTCCTGTCTTGCCTGCCCGGATTATCCCGCCGGCGCGGGGCACAGCCGCAAAGCGTGAAAAGGGGTACGAAGCCACTTTGCGATCGATACGCCCAACGTCTGCGGTCAAAAAGGCATGGATTCCGGGTCAAGCCCGGAATGACAGTCACTACTTTGCACCCGGCTCGACATTTACGCCTGCAGCGCGTCCCACATTTCCTTGTCGCGCGCGGCGGTCCAGATGCGCGGGTTCTTGATCCCGCTGGCCTCGTCAAAGGCGCGGCTCACATCGAACGGCAGGCAGTGCTCGTAGATGAACACCTGGCCGAAGATCGGGTCCATGCTCTTGCGCGTGTGCGCCATCGCGGCCTTGAGGTCCATTTTGGCGGCGGCGGCCTCCTTGCCGCAGCGGTACAGCGTTTCGACCCAGCGTTTGGTGTAGTCCAGCGCCTTGTTGACGTTGGCCGCGCCCTTCATGGCTTCGCCGCGTCCCGGCACGATGGCCTCGGCCCTCAACGCGCGCAGGGCTTCGAGCGTGGCGGGCCATTCCTGCAACTGGGCGTCGCCGGTGTAGACGCCGGCTTCATACTCGACCAGGTCGCCCGAGAACAGCACCTTTTCTTCAGCGACCCAGGCGATGGTGTCACCGCGCGTGTGGCCGTAGCCCGGCTGCCAGATCTGCACCTTGACGCCGCCCAGGTCCACCGTGAGCTTGCCGGGCACTTCGCCCTGGGTCGCATCGCCGCCACCGATCACCAGGGTCGGCCAGGTCAGGCCGGGCACGCCCTCGGCCCCGCGGAACAGGCGCGGGAAGCGCTCCATCTCGCTTTGCATGTCTTCCTTGCCGCGCTCGATGATGAGGTCCAGCGTGCCCTGGCTGGCGATGACTTCGGTCGCACCCTCGGCCACATAGGCGCTGGCTCCCAGCACGCGCACGGCGTGGTAATGGGTCAGCAGCACGTACTTGATGGGCTTGTCGCTGATGGTTCGGATCTTGGCGATCAGGTCCTGCGCCATCGCCGGCGTGGCCGTGGTGTCGCTCACCATGATGAACTTGTCGCCGATGATCACGCCCGAATTGGGGTCACCCTCGGCCGTGTAGGCCCAGCAATGGGCGCTGAGCTGCTCGAAGGTGATTTTCTTGTCGGCCAGGTCGGCCTGGCTGGCGAAGGCTTTTGTCGGTGTGCTGGACATCGGAAATCTCCTGTGAATGAGGCAAGGGCCGGTGCCGCGAGAGCGTACAGGCTGGAACGGGGGTGGATTTTACCTAATCGTAATCAATTACGCATTGTTGAATTGATTTTCCAGACATAACCCCGTCATTCAAGCTGCGGCCAGCCCGTGTTCGAGCAGGCCGATCACCTGCTCGGCAAACGCGGCGTAGCTCAGGCTGCCGCCGGGCCGCAGCCAGGTGAAAGTCCAGTTGATCATGCCGAACAGCATCATGGTCTGCGCGGTCTGGTTCGCGGCATTCACGCGCTGCGGGTAGGCGCGGCGCAGAAACCGCGTGACGGCGGAGACCACATCGCGCTGGCGGTTCAGGATCAGCTCGCGCTGCGAAACGGCAGGCACCGCGCCGGGCACATCGGTGGCGCCGGGCAAGAACTGGGTCGCGTGCAGCAGCGCCACGTGGCGCGTGGCGGAGGTCTCGTATTCCTGCAGAAAATTGCGGATCAATTCGTGCAGCGCCGCGCGGTCGTCCAGGCTGCGGCGCTGCGCCGTCGCTTCGACCTGCCCGATGATCGCCAGCAGGCGTTGGGTGTAGCGGTCCAGCAGGTCGAACAAAATGGCGTCTTTGCCGCTGTAGTAGTGGTACAGGCGCGCCTTCGAGGTACCGATGGCGGCCGCGATGTCGTTCATGCTCGCGGCCGGATAGCTGCGATCGGCAAAGCACTGCGCGGCAATATCCAGGATTTCATCGCGCTTGAGTTCGTGCGAGGCGGATTTGGGGCGTGCCATGTTGGCATTTTGCCAGCGCAGGCGTATGGTGCCGGCCATGCCCAGCACTAATCAAGACTTCGCCGAGTATTGCTGCGAACTGCTTGCCAGCGTCGGACCCTGCGTGGCGCGGCGCATGTTCGGCGGCTGGGGCATCAGCACCGGTGGCCTGACCCTGGCCCTCATGACCGATCTGGGCCAGGGCGATCAACTCTGGCTCAAGGCCGACGAAGGCAGCCGCGCGCGCTTCGAGGCCGCGGGCTGCGCGCGCTTCATCTACATGGCCCGCGGCGTACCCAAAAGCATGAACTTCTACAGCGCGCCGCAGGATGCGATGGAGTCGTCGCAGTTCATGGCGCCCTGGGCCCGGCTCGCGCTCGAATCAGCACTGAAAGCGCGTTCAGCCCTTGTCGGGTGTGCACGACTAGCTACCAAATCAAGAGCAAAACCGGTGAAACCCATGGCCAGGCGGACGGCAGCACCCACCGCACCGCCCAGCGCCCGGCGCAAATCGCCCAAAGGTTGAGCCACGGCGACGCGCCAGCCACGGGCCGCAGGACGCGGGCCGTGTGCCGCGGCAGCCTGAGGGTCCCAGCTGAACCAGGCCGGCGCCTGGCTCGCGGCATCCCAGGCTTCGAGCACCACCTGTTGCCCCGCGCGCAAGGTCAATGATTCGCCGGGGAGCAGAAAATGGTCGCCCAAGTCGTTGCCCCGGCCGCGGTGCGGTCCTTGCAAGGTGGCCCAGACCTGGCCGTGCGCCACGCTCAGCACACCCGTCTCGTGCGGGCGCATGGTGACGGCGCGGCCGGCGTCCAGCCTCCAGCTGCACGGCAGTGCGGCGCTGACGGTGGAGGGTTCCGTTGGCAGAGTGTTTTGCGAGGTCATGACATGCTCCAAATCAATTAATCAGGAATGAATGATCGTCGCCAAAGCCTTGGCAGTCCAATGAAAACGCGGTACGCTATTGATACCGGATTCGCATTAATTGACGCCCACCCCACCCCTCCGCTCGCCCCATGCAGTCGGCACCGACCCATTTGCGCACGCGCCCGATCTCGGCCGGTCATATGCGCGCGCTCGAGGCGGTTGCGCGGCACCTGAATTTCCGCGCCGCGGCAGAGGAACTGGCGCTGACGCAGTCGGCCGTGAGCCGGCAGATCCAGGCACTGGAGGATGAAGTCGGCGTTGGCCTGTTCCTGCGCCACACGCGCGCGGTGGAACTCACCAGCGCGGGTGCGCAACTGCTGCGCGCGGTGCTGCCGTCGCTGGAGCGCATTGACGGCGCGGTGCGGCAGATCCGGCGCACCGCCGGCCGCAAGAGCGTGGCCATCACCACCTGGGCCTCGTTCGCGTCGATGTGGCTGATCCCGCGGCTGGAAGCGTTCCAGAGCGAACACCCCGACATCGACATCCGGATCGACGCGAGCGACCATGCGGTGGACATGGAAACCGCCGACGTCGATATTGCGCTGCGCTACGCCTTGCCCCCAAACGTGCCGGCGAATGCCATCCGCCTGTTTGGCGAGCAGCTCACGCCGGTGGCGAGCCCCTGGCTGCTCAAGAGCGGGCATGTGCTCACACGCGGTGAAGACCTGGCCCATTTCGCCCTGATCGAAGCAGGCGACGCGGACCGCACCCAACATGCCGGGCAACTGACCTGGCGGCGCTGGTTCCACACCTACCATTTCAGCAAGCTCGAACCCAAGCGCTGGCTGTACTTCAACTACGCGAGCCAGATTGCGCAGGCCGCCCTCACCGGCCAGGGCGTGGCGCTGGCGCGCATGCCGCTGGTGGCCGACAGCCTGGCCAGCGGCGATCTGGTGGAGGTGCTGCCCGACATGCGGCTCGA
>DATNBD010000139.1:0-18805 GCA_035572155.1 Rhodoferax sp. | reverse complement strand
CCCAGCACCGCCTGCACGACTTCCACCGGGGACAGGCTGCGATTGCGGTAGGCGTGCCCAAGCTCGCACGCCGACAGGTCGTAGGGCTCGGTCACCTCAGTCTCCCTGCAATGGGCTCACGCCCAGCTCATCGCCGCGAGGTCGTTGCAGAAGATAGGCATGTCCTTCCACAAACCCTTCACACCCTTCCTGGCAATGGTCGGGAATTGCGGCTGGTAGAGGAAGTCATTCACCGCATCGACCGCCAGCATCTTCTGTGCATCACCCAGCAACTTGTCGCGCTCGGTGGTGTCGCCGGTGGTCTTGATCTTGTCGTACAGCGTGTCGAAGGTTTTCGAGTCGTAGCCAAAGTAGTAGTTGGGGTTGGTGTAGTTGCCAAGATCGAAGGGCTCGACGTGCGAGACGATGGTCAGGTCGAAGTTGTGCGGGCCGCCGAAGGTGGAACTCAGCCACTGCGCCCACTCGACGTTTTGCACCTTGACCGTGATGCCGACCTTGGCCAGCTCGGACACGATTACTTCGCCGCTCTGGCGCGCATACGCCGGCGGCGGCAACGTCATCGTCAGTTCCAGCGGCAGCTTGACACCGGCGTCAAGCAGCAGTTTTTTCGCCTTCGCGGGGTCGTACGGGTTGATGCCGGTGGTGTCGATGTAGCCGGGCGCGCCGGGCACGTAATGGCTGCCGATCGGCATGCCGAAGCCGTCGGCGCCGCCTTCGATGACTGCCTTGCGGTCGACCGCCGCCAGGATCGCGCGGCGCACCCGCACGTCGTCGAGCGGCTTGTGCCGGTTGTTGATTGCCATGATCGTCTTGGCACGCGTGCCGCCGATGATCACCTCGAACCGCGGGTTGTGCTGGAACTGCGGCACGTCGCGCGTGCTGATGCGCGGGAACGCGTCGACATCGCCCGCCAGCAGTGCCGCGGCCTGGGCGGCCGCGTCGGCGATGAAGCGGAAGGTGACCTTCTTGAGCCGAGCCTCTGCCGGGTTGCGGAATCCCTCCCATTTGACCAGGGTGAGGGACGAGCCGCGGGCCCAGCTGTCCAGCTTGTAGGGACCCGTGCCAACCGGCTGGGTCGCGTTGTTGGCCGCGCTCTTGGGCTCGACAATCACGGCGGTGACCTGGCCGAGCAGGAACGGCAGGTTGGGATCGATCTCCTTGTTGAGCAGGACCACCGTGTAGTCGTCCACCACATGGGCGCTCAGGTTTGCGAAGGTGCGCTTGTCCTTGTTCGTGCTCTTGTCGCCGCCGGCGCGGTCGAACGAGAACTTGACGCTCTGGGCGTTGAATGGTTCGCCGTTCTGGAACTTCACGCCCCGGCGCAGCTTGAAGGTGTAGGTCTTGAGGTCGGGCGAGATTTCCCAGCTCTCCGCCAGCAGCGGCGTGATCTTGCCGTCGGAGTTGATTTTGGTCAGTGTCTCCAGGATGTTGTACTGCACGATCTCGGCGATCGCCGAAGCCGCGCCGGCAGTCGGGTCCAGCCCCGGGGGTTCCAGCGACATCCCGATCACCATGGAATCCTTGCGGCCCTGCGCCAGCGCCAGTTCTGGCAGCGCAAGCGGCACGGTGGCGATGGCGGCGGTGGTGAGGAGGGTGCGGCGTTTCAGCATGGTACGGGCTCCAAAAAAAGAAAGGCGGTTGCGGATACGAAACGATACATCATGCACCAGGGCGGCGCACGCCGGCAAGCCATGTCATGTCACGCATGGCTCAGCGCCGGTTCGGCACGCGGCACGGCGGACAACAGGGCCTGCGTGTACGGATGTTCGGCCTGGGCGAACAGTCGCTGCGGCGTGCCGCGCTCGACGATGACGCCGCGATGCAGCACACAGACCTCGTCGCACAGATGGTTCACCACGGCCAGATCGTGGCTGATCAGCAGGTAGCTGATGCCGAACTCCTGCTGCAGGTCCTGCATCAGATTGAGCACCTGCGCCTGCACCGACACATCGAGCGCGCTGACCGGCTCGTCCGCCACGATCAACTTCGGCCGCGTGATCAGGGCGCGCGCGATCGCGATGCGCTGGCGCTGCCCGCCCGAGAATTCGTGCGGATACTTGTCCATGTCGCTGGCGCGCAGGCCGACCGCCGCCAGCGATGCGCCGGCGCGCTCGCGCCGTTCCTCGCGGCTGGTTTCGGTCAGTGCCTCGAGCGGCTCGGCCACGATGCGCGCGACGGTCTGGCGCGGGTCCAGGGAGCCATAGGGGTCCTGGAAGACCATCTGCAGATCGCGGCGCGCGGCGCGCAATTCGGCCCGTCCAAGCGCCTGCAGGTCGCGCCCGAGCAACCGCACGCTGCCGGACGTCGGCACGTCGAGCGCCATCACAAGCCGCGCGATGGTCGATTTGCCCGAGCCCGATTCGCCCACGATGCCCAGGCTGCGACCCTGCTGGACGCAAAAGCTCACGCCGTTCAGCGCCTGCACCTGCGCCGGCGGCGAGAACAGCGTCTCGCGCGGCAACGCGTAGTGGCGCACGAGGTCCCGCACCTCAAGCAGCGGTACGTCCTGAGAATTTGAATCAAATCGACCTGTATCCATTACCCCATCTACGCGAGTAGCTATATAATCGATAGTATCGGCGCTCATGCAGGCACTTCCCCGGCAGTGATCTCTTCAAGGCGGATGCAGCGCACTTCGTGCCCGTGCGCCAGCACGGTGGCCGGCGGCCGCGTGCTGTAGCAGGCGTCCACGGTGAAGCTGCACCGGCCCGCGAAGGGGCAGCCTGGCGGCAGGTCGACCAGCTCGGGCACGCTGCCCGGGATCGTGGCAAGCCGCACGCCGCGCGGCGCACCGAGCGCGGGCCGCGCGGCGAACAGGCCCCGGGTGTAGGGATGGGCGCGCTGCGCAAACACGGCCGCCGTCGGCCCGCTCTCGACCACGCTGCCGCCGTACATCACCAGCATTTTTGAGACGTTCTGCGCGATCACGCCGAGGTCGTGCGAGATCAGGATCAGCGCCATGCCGCGCTCCGCCACCAGATCACGAATCAGGTCGAGGATCTGCTTCTGGATCGTAACGTCGAGTGCGGTGGTGGGTTCGTCGGCGATCAACAGGTCGGGTCCGCAGGCCAGCGCCATCGCGATGCCGATGCGCTGGCGCTGGCCGCCCGAAAACTGGTGCGGATAGGCGTCCAGCCGCGCCGCCGCATTCGGGATGCCGACGCGCTCGAGCAACGCCTGCGCCTGTCGACGTGCGGTCGCTCGCGTGAGCCCGCGATGCAGCCGCAGCGGCTCGGCCACCTGGTCGCCGATGCTGTGCACCGGGTTCAGCGCTGTCATCGGCTCCTGGAAGATCATGCCGATGCGGTTGCCGCGGATGCCGCACATCGCGGACTCGTTCAGGCCTACCAGTTCGGTGCCGTCGAAGCGCACGCTGCCCGTGACTTTCGCGGTCGGCGGCAACAGGCCCATGAGCGACTGCACGGTGATCGACTTGCCGCAGCCGGACTCGCCGACGATGCCCATGGTCTCACCGCGCTCCAGCGAAAACCCGATATCGCGCACGGCGACGGCGGGACCGCGCTGCGTTTGCAGTCGAACATGGAGGTGGTTGACTTCGAGCAGCGGCATGGTGCTCATCGTGCCCGTGCCAGGCGCGGGTCCAGCAGATCGCGCAGGCCGTCGCCCATCAGGTTCAGGCCGAGCACGGCCAGCGCGATGGCCAGCCCCGGGAAGACCGAGAGCAGGGGGGCCTGAAACATCATGGTCTGCGCCTCGCTGAGCATGCGGCCCCAGGAGGGCTGCGGGGGCTGCGTGCCCAGGCCCAGGTAGGACAGCGCCGCCTCGGCCAGAATGGCGATCGCGAAGCGAATCGTGATCTGCACGATCAGGAGGGCCGAGATATTCGGCAGCACGTGCTGCAGCGTGATCGCGAGCGGACCCTTGCCGCAGGCGCGCGCGGCTGCCACATACTCGCGCGACCAGATCGCATTGGCCGATGCGCGCGTGATGCGCGCAAAGGTCGGAATGTTGTAGATGCCGATCGCAATGATCGCATTGACGATGCCCGCGCCGAACACCGCCGTCAGCATGATGGCCGAGAGAATCGCCGGGAACGCGAGCGAGAAGTCGGTCAGCCGCATGATGGCTTCCTCGACCCAGCCGCGCCGCGCCGAAGCGAGCAGGCCAAGCGCCGCGCCCACCGTGAGGCCGATGCCGACCGCGATCACGCCCACCATGATGGACGCGCGCGCGCCCACCAGCAGCAGCGAGGCCACATCGCGCCCGTACGCGTCGGTGCCGAACCAGTGGCTGGCCGACGGCGGCTGCAGCCGGGCAGCCATGTTCACGTTGTAGGGCGACCACGGCGTCCACACCAGCGACACCGCGGCGGCCAGCAGCAACGCGAGCGTCAGCACGCCGCCGATCGCGAAGCTGCGATGCCTGACCGCGCGGCGCCAGAAACCCGGCGCCTGCGGCGCCAGCGCGATGGGAGCGGCCTGGGTGTTCATATATCCGAAGCCTTGACGCGTGGGTCGATCACGGCGTACAGGATGTCGACGATGAAATTCACGATGACCACCATGGCCGCCAGCAGCATGACGCTGTCGCGCACCACGATCAGGTCGCGGTTGCCGATGGCCTGGAAGATCAGGCGTCCGAGCCCGGGCAGGTAGAACACGTTCTCCACCACGATGGTGCCGGCCAGCAACTCGGAAAACTGCATGCCCATGACGGTGATCACCGGGATCAATGCATTGCGCAGCACGTGGGTCCACAGCACGGCGCGCTGCGACACGCCCTTGGCACGCGCCGTGCGCACGAAGTCCTCGCGCATCACCTCGAGCACGGCCGATCGTGTGAAGCGCGCCAGGATCGCCGCCTGCACCACGGCGAGCGAGAGCGCCGGCAGCAGCAGCGACTTGAGGCCCTCGAAAACGCCGTCGCCCCAGCCGTCGAAGCCGCCCGCGGAAAACCATTGCAGCTTGACCGAGAACAGCAGGATCAGCAGGATGGCGAACCAGAAATTCGGAATGGCGATGCCCACCTGGGCCAAACTCATCAGGCCGACGTCGCCCATCTTGTTGTGGCGTGCCGCAGCGGTCACGCCGACCAGCAGCGCCAGCACGATGGTGCATGCCATCGCCAGCACGGCCAGCGGCACCGTGAGCGCAAGGCGCTCGCGGATCAGGTCGATGACCGGGGTGCTGTACGCATAACTCTGGCCGAGGTTGCCGACCAGCAGCCCGCTGGCCCAGTGCCAATAGCGTTCCAGTGCCGGCTGGTTCAGCCCCAGTTTGATGGTCAGCGCCTGGACGGCCTGCGGTGATGCGTCAGGGCCCAGCAGAACCTGGGCCGCGTTGCCCGGCAGGATTTCCATCACGAGGAACACCACAACCGACGTTCCCACCAGGGTGGCGAGCAGAGTGAGGAAGCGCTTGACTAAAAAAAGACCCATGAAGTGAACGGCGGCGTCAGGTCTGCGTGCGGGGAGGGGGAAAATGCGCGGTGCTGTGGATCGGCACCGATAATAGCCGCAATGGGCTCACCATCGTCCACGCACTTGCCGGTGGGTCAAGCCTCCGGCCTGGGTGGCTTGGGCCTCGGCGGCTTGCTGGTGTGCACGATCAGGGTAGCTTTTTCCATTTCGCCCGCGATCAGATGCGGCACTGCCTTGAGGCTGCGGGCGATGGCATCCTCGATCGTGATACGCTGCTCGGGCGCGGGCTTTTTCAGCACCCAGTTGATGACCTCGGCGCGCACGCCGGGATGCCCGATGCCCAGGCGCAGCCGCCAGTAGTCGGCCGAACCGAGTTGCGCATGAATGTCGCGCAGGCCGTTGTGGCCCGCGTGGCCGCCGCCGTGCTTGAGTTTGACCTGGCCGGGCGCGAGGTCCAGCTCGTCATGCACCACCAGAATCTGCGCAGGCTCGATCTTGAAGAAACGCGCCAGGGCCGAGACCGATTTGCCGGACAGGTTCATGAAGGTCTGGGGTTTCATCAGCCACAGCGGATGGCCCTGGATCGTGGTCCGTGCGACGAGGGCGTGACAGCTTTTTTCGGGCGCCAGCGATAGCTTGAGCTCGGCGGCCAGCGCGTCAATCCACCAGAACCCGGCGTTGTGCCGCGTGGCTTCGTATTCGGGACCGGGGTTGCCCAGGCCGACAAACAGCTTGATCATGAGGCGCGATTATGAAGCCAGACCCGCAACGCAAACGGCCCACCGAAGTGGGCCGTTCGATGCATGCACCAGCAGCTTATTTCTTGGCAGCAGGTGCTTTTGCGGGCGCCGCGGGAGCCTTCGCGCCCGCAGGTGCGGCTGCGCCGGCAGCGGGCGCAGCTGCCGCGTCCGTGGACGCCGCGGGGGCGGCAGCGACTTCCGGCGCGGCCTCCTCGACGCTCGCGACGAGCACCACGGACACCAGTACCGGATTTTCCTTGCCATGGGTCACGACCGTTACCCCCTTGGGCAAGTCGATGTCGTTGACGTGCAGCGACATGCCCTTTTTCAGTCCGCTCAAGTTCACGGCAATGAATTCCGGAAGATCCGCCGGCAGGCAGGAGACTTCGAGCTCGGAGATCACGTGATTGACGACGCAGTGCTCGACCTTGACGGCATCCGACTCCTCGGCGCCGGTGTAGTGCAGCGGCACCTTCATGTGCAGCTTGGTGTTGGCATCCACGCGCTGGAAGTCGATATGCAGCACGAGTTGCTTGAACGGGTGCATCTGCACGTTGCGCAATAGCACCTTGCTGGTCTGGCCATTCAATTCCATGTCCAGAACGGTGGAATGGAAGGCCTCTTTCTTGATGGCATGCCACAGCGCGTTGTGATCGAGTTCGATCATTTGCGGCTCACCGCTGCCACCGTAAATAATGCCGGGCGTTTTGCCGGTGATGCGGAGACGGCGGCTCGCACCCGTACCCTGCCTGGCGCGCTCAAAAGCGACGAATTTCATAACTAACTCCTGTAAGAGTCCACCGCGACCAGTGTGACTCCGGTTGAAAAGGATCCGCGATCCGCGAATCCGCCTTTTGTCCCGATCAGAAAAGAGTTTCCTGTTCCGAGAACAAACTCATGACCGAATCGCCCCTGGAAATGCGCTGGATCGTCTCCGCGATCAGCGGCGCCACGGACAATTGGCGTATTTTTTTGCATTCGCTGGCAGCGACGCTCAGCGGAATGGTGTTCGTCACGACGACTTCGTCCAGCGCGGGGCTGTTGGTGATGCGGTCGATCGCGGGGCCGGAAAAAATCGGATGGGTGCAATACGCGTAAACCTTTTTGGCACCGCGCTCCTTCAATACCTCGGCCGCCTTGACCAGCGTGCCGGCCGTGTCGATCATATCGTCCATGACGACACAATTGCGGCCGTCGATTTCGCCGATCACGTGCATCACCTCGCTCACATTGGCCTTGGGACGGCGCTTGTCGATGATGGCCATGTCGCAACCCAGCTGCTTGGCCAGAGCGCGCGCGCGCACCACACCGCCGACGTCGGGCGAGACCACGATCAGGTCCTCGTACTTCTGCTGGCGCAAGTCGCCCAGCAGCACCGGCGAGGCATAGATGTTGTCGACGGGGATGTCGAAGAATCCCTGAATCTGGTCGGCATGCAGGTCCATGGTCAGCACGCGCGCCACGCCGACTGCCTGCAGCATGTTGGCCACGACCTTGGCGCTGATGGGAACGCGCGCCGAGCGCGGGCGCCGGTCCTGCCGGGCATAGCCGAAATACGGAATCACCGCGCTGATCCGCTCGGCCGACGCTCGCTTGAGGGCGTCCACCATGATCAGCAGCTCCATCAGGTTCTCGTTGGTCGGCGCGCAGGTGGACTGCACCACGAAAACGTCGCGGGCACGCACGTTCTGGTTGATTTCCACGGTGACTTCACCGTCGGAAAAGCGCCCCACACTGGCGGCGCCGACCTTGATGCCGAGATGCAGCGCCACCTCGGCGGCCAGGCCGGCGTTGGCGTTGCCTGTAAAGACCATGAAGTCAGGATGATGAGCCTGCATGAGCGTCCCAGCGATCTAAGTTTTGTGCCTGTGCGTCAAACGTATTTGGCAGGGGAGGAAGGATTCGAACCTTCGCATGCTGGAATCAAAATCCAGTGCCTTAACCAACTTGGCGACTCCCCTACACGGGTCGATGGCCGCTTTCCGGAGAACGCGGGCCATCCACCGATCAATCGTCGCTGGCCGCCCATCCCGCCAGAGGATGGACTTCCAAATTGCTACAAATCCGCACGGTCCAGCCAACGGGCACCTGTGCCGGCAGTGCGGCCCCCGAATCGGGCGGCATCGGCGCAAATACCGCACTGCCAGAGCCGGTCATCCGGCCCTGCAATCCTTGCGCCGCAAGCCAATCGAGCGCTTGCGTCACATCCACGCACAGCCTCTGGGCAACCGGCTGCAAGTCGTTTCGGCCAAAGCCAAAGGGGTTCGCAGCAAAGCCTGAAATTATAGCAGTTTCAGTGTCTCGCTTGAGGTCGCCCGCCGTGAAAATCAGGCGCGTTTCCAGCCCCGCGGGGGGCTTGACGACTGCGAACCGGGCCTGCGGCAGCCGAAATTCGCCCGCGAGCGGGGTGATTTTTTCGCCGATTCCCTCGATCCAGGCGTTTTGCCCGCGCAGAAAAAACGGCACGTCGGCGCCGATTTGCAGGCCGATCTGCTCCAACGTCGATAGCGTCAGATGTAGGTTCCAAAGGCGGTTCAGCGCCAAAAGGCATGTGGCCGCGTCGGAGGAGCCGCCGCCCAGCCCGGCCTGGGCCGGGACGCGCTTGTCCACCCCCATGTGCACGCCCAGCGCGGCGCCGGCGAACGTCTGTAGGGCGCGTGCCGCCCGTATGGTCAGGTCGTCGGCGGGCAGGACAGGGCCCAGGTCTTCGCGGGAAATTTGCCCGTCCGGGCGCAGTTCGAAGTGCAGCGCATCGCACCAATCCACCAGCATGAACACCGATTGCAGCAGGTGATAGCCATCGGCCCGCTGGCCGGTGACGTGCAAAAAAAGGTTGAGCTTGGCCGGAGCCGGGACGTCGTACAGCGCCTTCATGGCGTGGTCATGATGCTTCGTCTATTGGTCCAGCGCCAGCCGCAACTCGGCGGCGGGCGCCGGCACCGAGCGCCAGGCCGTCAGCCTTCCGCGGGCCAGTTGGGACAGGTCGGTGCGCCAGCCCGGCACGGGCGTGTTGGTGCCGCGCAACCAGTCGAACAATGCCGCCACCGGGATGGCCGTGCCAGTAGCCTGCCGGACCAGTTCCTCCAGGGAGCCGTAGCTGCGGGTCTGCCGGCTTTCGCGCAGCGTGGCGGAACCGGGCGCCCAGTCCAGCACGGCCAGCGTGCTGCCCAGCGGGTTGTACAGTGCCAATTCGCCGGTTTCGGCATTGCCCTTGAGTTCGAACGCCGCCGAGAAGGACTGGGCCTGATTCGCATCGACCGTGAGCGCCAGGCGGCCGCTCCAGTCTGAAATTTCCTGGCCTTTTTGGCCTGAAACCCTTGCAGGTGTTGCGCAACCTGCTATGAAAAATATGGCAACCAGAAATAACCAGCGCCACGGCGGGAGCGATCGCTTCACAATTTCACATGCAGGCGCTTGAGGGTCTCCTGCAGGGTTTCGTTGTGGCTGTCGGCAGACTCGCCTTCCTTCCAGACGGACAGGGCTCGGTCGCGCTGCCCCAGGGTCCACAGAACCTCGCCCAGATGCGCCGCGATGTCGGGGTCGGCGTTGGTCTTGTAGGCGCTCTCCAGGAGCCGGGCCGCTGCTTCGTCGTGCCCCATGCGGTACTCCACCCAGCCCAGGCTGTCGGTGATGAACGGGTCGTTCGGGGCGTATTCCAGCGCCTTTTGAATCAGCTGCTTGGCCTCGGGCAGGCGTTCACCGCGATCGGCCAGCGAGTAGCCCAGGGCGTTGTAGGCTTGCGGGTCGTCGGGTTTCAGGGCGATCAACTGGCGCAGCAGCCGCTCCATTTCGGCAGGACGGCTCAGTTTGTCCGCCAGCATGGCCTGGTCGTAGATCAGATCGGCGTCTGTTGGGTCCTTGGCTGCGGCGGCTGCCAACATGTCGTAGGCGGCCAGGTATTTCTTGTTGTTGCGCAGCAATTGCACCTGCGCCATCAGCTTGATTCGCGCATCCGCCGAAGTGTTTTCCGGCGCGGCGCGGATCAGTGCCAGCCCTTGCGCGAGCTTGCCCTGCTTCGCCAGAATGGCCGCGCGCTGGCCGCGAACGCTGAACAGGTCGCGTGAATTGTTGATCCGGTCCAGCCAGGCTTCGGCCTGCGCATAGTCGCCGCGCCGTTCGGCAATCTGCGACAGCAAAAGGTAGGCCTGCGTCAAGCCGCCTGTGTTCGCTGGCTCCTTGTTCTGCGCCCTGACCAGGTCCACGTAATGCTTCAGGGAGTCCTGTGCGCTGCTGTCCTGATTGTTCTGCTGCTGCAGCGCGCCCTGCATCAGCCAGCCCTGCGCGAAATCGGGCAGCTTGGCCGTCAAAATATGCAACTGCACCCTGGCCTCCTGTGTGCGCTGGGCGTCCAGCAGCACGCGAACATAGGCGAGGCGCACTTGCGGCGCGGGATCGTCACCGGCCAGGTACTTGAGCACGATGGGCTCGGCCTGAGGTACCTTGGGGCCCATCAATTCAAGCGCCAGCAGGGCGGGGCCTTCCGACGCCGGCTCCAGCGCCTGACCCTGGCGCGCCGCCTCCAGTGCACCGGCGGTGTCATCGGCCACCAGCCGCATGCGCCCGACGGTGGTCCAGGCGGCGGCGCCCGTCGCCGGCTTGTTCAGCTCGTCGGACAGCGCCTTCTCCACCACGCTGGCCGCCAGTTTTTTGTCAGCCGCGTGCGCATAAAGACGCGGAATGGCCAGTATCGCCTGGTTGTGCTCTTCCGGGGCGGCCAGCGCGATGTCGGCCTTGAGCGGCTGCACTGTGTCGCCAACGCGGTTCAAGGCAATCAGGATTTGCAGCACGAGTTGATTCGCCTCGCGCGAATTGGGCAGCGCCTGCTTCCAGAGGCGGGCGGCCTGCAGTGCCGACTCTCCGGAGCGGGCCTGCAAGGCGATGTCCACGGCGCTGCGGTACAGCGCGGGATCATTCGTCTTGCGCGCGGCGTCGAGGAATATTGAATACCCCGCGCCCGGGTCGCCTTCTTCGACTTTGAGATTTCCCAGCAGAACCTGATAAAAGAGATTCGAGTCCATCGCCGAGTTGACCGGCGGTGCCGCGGCCTTGCCTGCGGCGGGGCTTTCGGCCCTGGCTAGGAGGCTGATTGCTGCCAGGGCGGCGATGACGATGCGGCTTGCAAGGCAGTTCAATGGCTTCATTGGAACCATAATAATCGAAGCTCGTTAATCGTCCGTACCCATGCCTGAACTACCTGAGGTCGAAGTCACCCGGCAAAGTTTTGCCGATCGCATCGCCGGGGCGCGCGTCGAAGGTGTCCGGCTGGGCAAGCCTCTGCGCTGGCCGCTTGGATGTGATCCGGCCGGGCTTGTCGGGCGCGTCGTGCGCGGGGTACGCCGCCGCGGAAAATACCTGCTGCTTGACCTGGATCGTGGCGTATTGCTGCTGCATCTGGGCATGTCGGGCAGCCTGAGCTTCGCGGCTCGCCAGGCGCCGGCCGGCGTGCACGATCATTTTGATCTGGCGACCAGCAAAGGGGTACTTCGGCTGCATGACCCGCGGCGGTTTGGTGCAGTCGTTTATGCCGACGGCGAAACCGCACCGGCCGCTGCGCGGTTGCTGAGCAAGCTGGGCATGGAGCCGCTCGGCCCCGACTTCGATCTTGCGACCTTTCATGCGGGCCTGAGGCAGCGGCAGGCTGCCATCAAACAGATCCTGCTGGCGGGCGATCTGGTGGTGGGAGTAGGCAATATCTACGCCTGCGAGGCGCTGTTTCTCTCCCGTATCCGGCCCACCGTGCGCGGCGCGCGGCTCAGCAAGCCTCAATCGATGCGTCTGCACGGTGCGATCCGGGACGTGCTGGCGCGGGCAGTCCAAAAAGGGGGCAGCACGCTGCGTGATTTCTCCAATGCGCACGGCGAGAGCGGCTACTTCCAGCTCGAAGCCATGGTGTATGGGCGTGCGGGTGAGCCGTGCAAGGTTTGCAGCACCCCGGTCAAGTGGGTTCGCCAAGGCCAACGTTCCACCTATTTTTGCCCGGCCTGCCAGAAACACTGAGGGCGGCACCACAGGTCGGTGCTATAACGCCAATCCAGACAGGTACACACAGTGCGCGACTCCTTCGGCGTTCAACTCGATCAGCATGCTTCATGGCGGCACGATTTCGCCGTGCGGCTGAAGGTTCTGGCCGACTGGCTGAGGGATCACGAGTTGCTGGACGCAGCGGTCGAGGAGCGCCTGCAGCAGATCGAGGGCCGGATGCGCGCCGGCAAGATGATGGTTGCCTTCGTCGCCGAGTTTTCCCGAGGCAAGTCGGAACTCATCAACGCCATTTTCTTTGCCGATTACAAGCGGCGCATCGTGCCTGCCAGGGCAGGGCGCACCACGATGTGCCCGACCGAGCTGGGTTATGACGCCGCCGTGCCGCCCTGTCTGCGTTTGCTTCCCATCGAGACGCGGCTGCAGCCCAGGGCATTGACCGAGTGGCGTGCCACGCCCGAGAAGTGGACCAGTGTCGATCTCGACGTGAACAACCCGGCCGAACTGGCGCGCGCCCTGGAGAAGGTGGCCGAGGTGCGCAAGGTCATGCGCGAAGAAGCGCGGGCCCTGGGTTTCTGGCACGACAAGTCGCCCGACGACAATCCGCCGGTGGATGCGTACGGGCTGGTGGAGGTGCCGCGCTGGCGCCATGCCCTGGTGAATATTCCGCATCCCCTGCTCAGGCAGGGTCTGGTGATTCTCGACACCCCGGGTCTCAATGCGATCGGGGCCGAGCCCGAGTTGACCGTCGGCCTGATACCGCAGGCGCAGGCTGTGGTGTTCATCCTCGCGGCCGATACCGGTGTCACCCGATCCGACCTGTCCGTCTGGCGCGAGCATCTGGTCACCGGCGGTGATGATGCCGAATCGAGACTCGTCGTGCTCAACAAGATCGACACCTTGTGGGACGGCCTTGGCACACCCGCGCAGGCGCAGGAGCAGGTCGAGCGCCAGCGCACGACGACCGCCGAAATCCTCGGCATTTCGACCAGCCAGGTTTTCCCGGTGTCTGCGCAAAAAGGCCTGCTCGCCAAGGTTACCGACGATGATGTGCTGTTGCGCCGCAGCAGTTTGCCCGCGCTGGAAGCCGCGCTCGGTTCAGGTCTGCTGGACCGGCGCGAGGAGATTTTGCGTTCCGCGGTGTCGGGTGCCCTGGCCGAGTTGCGCTCGCAAGCCCACCGGGTGCTGCAGATCCGGCGCCGCGATCTGGCCGACCAGGCCTTGGATCTGAAAGGCCTGCGCGGCAAGAACAGCGCGGTGATCAATCACATGCGCGCGCGTATCGAGCAGGAGCAGGTGGAGTTCGATGTGAGCGGGGCCAAGATTCATGCCATCCGTTCGGTTCACCTGACCCTGCTCAGGGAGTTGTTCAAGACGCTTGGAGCGTCCACGCTAAAGGCGGAATTGAGCGATCTGAACCGTGCGCTGCACCAGCGCGGCATCAAATTGGGTGTCAAGAAATCCTACAACCAGACGTTTCAGCGGCTGCGCGAGGGGTTGGGCCGGGCCCAGGCGACCGGCGTTGAAATCCAGACCATGTTCGTGGCCATTTTTCGGCAATTGAATGCGGAGCACGGATTTTCACTGCAGCCTCCCGCGGGTCTGGACCTGCTGCGTTTTCAGCGCGAGCTGGACCTGATCGAGCAAAACCACCTGCAATACCTGGGTGTCGCGAACGCGCTCAAGCTGGCAACGCCTGATTTTGCCGATCGCCTGGTCCGCGCGCTGGCAACGCGATTGCGCACGGTTTATGAGTCGGCGCTGGGGGATGTCGAACTATGGAACAAGTCGGCCGCGGCCCAGCTCGATGTGCAGTTGCGTGAGCGGCGCCGCAACTTCGGACGCCGGCTGGAAGCGATCGAGCGTATCCAGAAAGCGGCGACCGGGCTGGACGAGCGCATTGCCGACATCGCCCAGCAGGAAACAGGGCTCGACCAGATCGAGACCAGGCTCACCGAGTTGACACAGGACTTGCCCGTTACGCCGAAGTTCGAAGAACCCGTGGTTGCGGCGGTGTTGAAAATGGCATGACGGGCGGATCGCAGGCGTTTGCCGCGCATGTCGTGGCATGGCAGCGCGCGCATGGTCGCTGCGGCTTGCCATGGCAGGGGACGAGGGACCCCTATCGGGTTTGGGTCTCTGAAATCATGCTGCAGCAGACGCAGGTGGCTACGGTACTTGAATATTTCCCGAGATTCCTTCGGCGTTTCCCCGATGTGAAGGCGTTGGCAGCGGTCGACCTGGACGATGTGCTCGGGCTCTGGAGCGGGCTGGGGTATTACAGCCGCGCGCGCAACCTGCACCGCTGCGCTATCGCGGTAGTGCAAGAACATGGGGGCGAGTTCCCTCGCAGCGCGCTGCAGCTACAAGCCTTGCCGGGCATTGGCCGCTCCACCGCTGGCGCCATTGCGGCGTTCTGTTTTGGCGAGCGGGTTGCGATTCTGGACGGCAATGTGAAGCGGGTTCTGACCCGGGCTTTGGGTTTTCATGCGGATCTGGCGGTGGCCGCGAACGAGCGCGCGCTGTGGGACCAGGCCACCGCGCTGTTGCCGAATCGGGCGCAGGCGATGCCGGGCTATACCCAGGGCCTGATGGACCTGGGGGCCAGCGTGTGCCTGGTACGCAACCCGAACTGCCCGATCTGCCCGCTGCGCGAGTTGTGCGTGGCCCGGCGCCAAGGGCGGCCCGAACATTTTCCGGTCAAGACGCGCAAGCTCAAGCGCGGTGCCGAATCGCTCTGGCTGCTTCAGGCGCAGACGGCGGGGGGCGCCTTCTGGCTGGCCAAGCGGCCCACACCGGGCATCTGGGCGGGCTTGTACTGCCTGCCCGTGTTTGAAAGCCGCGAGGCACTACAGGCAAAATTACCTCGGCGGTTTCACGCCCGACTGCGCGATGTGCCGCCGTTTACCCATGTGCTGACCCACAAGGACTTGCATCTGCACCCGGTGGCGGCGCAATTGCCGGCCAGCGCGCTGGCCGGCGTCGAGGGAGCCTGGGTTGCCGCGGATCGATGGGCGGCGCTGGGGCTGCCCGCACCGATCCGCACTTTGTTGAGTCGCGCTTGATCTGTACTGCGGGCAGGCTCAGACGGCGTTCAGCTCGCGGTGTCGTTTGAGGGTGGCCCATTGCGCAGCGAAGTGGTCGGCCAGTCGCTCCACCAGATAAACCGAGCGGTGCTGGCCCCCGGTGCAGCCGATGGCCACCGTGACGTAACTGCGATGATCCCGCACCAGGGCGCCCAGCCAGGTACCGAGAAAATGCTGTATGTCGCCCAGCATCCGGGTGACCTCGGGCTGCTGCCCCAGAAAAGCGGCGACCGGTTCATCGCAACCGGTGAGTTCGCGCAGCGACGGCTCGTAGTGCGGATTCGGTAGCATGCGCACATCGAATACATAGTCGGCGTCGATCGGTATGCCCCGCTTGAACGCAAACGACTCGAACACCAGCGTGAGCTGGCTGGCTGGCGCCGAAATCAACGATTTGACATATCCCTGTAGCTGGGGTGAGCGGATCATGCTGGTATCGATCACATGAGCCTGCGCCCGCAAATCCGTCAGCAGGTCGCGCTCAAGCTCGATGGCTTCGACCAGTGCGCGCTTGCGATCGTCCAGGGCGCCGCCGTCGCCCGGGCGCGTCAGCGGATGCATGCGCCGCGTTTCCGAAAAGCGGCGCACCAGCGTATCGGTGGTGGCATCCAGGAACAGCGAGGTGAGCTGCACGCGCTGCCGGCGCAGCGCCGCGAGCTGCGCCGGCACCTGCGGCAGAGAGGAAGCACTGCGAACGTCCATGGCGATCGCCACCCGCCCGGCGCGGTGCTGCTGCTCCAGAGCGACAAAGGCCTGCAGCAGCTCGGGCGGGAGGTTGTCCACACAGTAGTAACCCGCGTCTTCCAGGGCGTGCAGCGCGACCGACTTGCCCGAGCCCGACATCCCGGTGATGAGAACCACCTCCGTCGTCATGATCTCGGTCCGGTCCGGGTCACACTGGTTTCCAGCATTTCCCGGGCATGCGCCAGCGTGGTGTGGGACAGGTGTTCGCCGCCGAGCATGCGCGCCACCTCGGCCACGCGTTGCTCGTTCTGCACTGGCGCGACCGTGCTGAACGCGCCTGCTTCGCCCCGCAGTTTGGCGACCACCATGTGATGATCGGCACATGCCGCCACTTGCGGCAGATGGGTCACGGCCAGCACTTGCCGATCGCGCCCGAGTTGCTTCATGAGGCGTCCCACGGTCTCCGCCACGGCGCCGCCGACGCCCGAGTCAACCTCGTCGAAGATCAGCGTCTGGGCGGCTCCCAAACGGCTGGTGGTCACGGCAATCGCCAGCGCAATGCGCGACAGCTCGCCGCCGGAAGCGACCTTGCCCACCGGCCGGGGTGTCGCTCCGGCGTGGCCAGCCACCAGGAACGTCACCTCTTCGAGCCCGCCCTGCATCGGCCGCTCGGCCTTTTGCAGCGCGACCTCGAATACCCCGCCCTGCATGCCCAGCCCCTGCATCGCCTGCGTGATGGCCGCCGCAAGCCGGGGCGCCGCTTTGCCGCGCGCTTGGGACAGGCTGCGCGCCTCGGCCAGGTAGGCGGCGCCCGCTTGCTGTTCGGCCGCCTCCAGCACGGCCAGATCGGCGGCCGCATTCAGTCGGTCCAATTCATCGTTCCATGACGCCAGTAATGCAGGAAGCTCTGCCGGCACGCGCTTGTAGCGCCGCGCCAGCGACAGCCATGACGACATGCGCGCATCGAGTTCGGCCAGCCGCTGTGGATCCAGGTCGGTTTTGCGCAGATAGGCGCGCAGCGAATGGGCGGCATCCTCAATTTGCGCGATGCTGGACGCCAAAACCTCGGTTAACCCAATGAAATCCGGCTCAACATGCTCTTGACTTTGCAGCGTCGAGTGGGAACGCGCCAGCCCCGTGAGGGCGCCCGATTCCTCGTCCTCGAGCGCGCTCAATGCGGTTTGTGCCGCTTCCAGCAATGCCTGCGCGTGCGACAGGCGGGTGTGATTCGAATTGAGTTCGTCCCACTCGCCGGGCGCGGGCGCGAGCTTGTCCACTTCGCCAATCTGCCAGGTCAGGCGTTCGCGTTCGCGCTGCAAGGTGTCCTGGGCAGCACGGGCGTCAGCCAGCGTCTTTTGTGTTTCGCGCCAGCGGGCCCAGAGTTTGGCCAGGGTGTCCGTGCCGATGCCCGCGTAGGCATCGAGCAGGCGCCGCACCGATTCCGGTCGCGTCAGGGTCTGCCACGCATGCTGGCCGTGAATGTCGAGCAGGCGCTCGGCAACGTCGCGCAACTGCGTCGCGGTGGCCGGGCTGCCATTGATCCATGCGCGGCTCTTGCCCTGCGAATCGACCGTGCGGCGCAGCAGCAGGGTATCCGACCCATCGAAACCCGACTCACCGACCCAGTCGTCCAGGTCCGGCGCGCCATCGAATTCGGCACACACATCGGTGCGGCCGGCGCCCTCGCGCACCACGCTGGCGTCGGCGCGCGCGCCCAGCGCCAGCTGCAGTGCGTCGATCAAGATGGATTTGCCGGCCCCGGTTTCCCCGGTGAGCACCGTAAAGCCGTCGGCCAGATCGAGCTCCAGTTCATGCACGATGACGAAGTCGCGCAACGTGAGGCGTTTGAGGGCCACGGTCAGGAGCCTCCTTCGTTCCAGTGCAGCTTCTTGCGCAGCGTGTCGAAGTAGCTCCATCCTTTGGGATGCAAAAAGCGCACGCGGTGCTGCGAGCGCTGCACGATGATGCGGTCGCCGAGCAGCAGCGAGGCCAGCGATTGCATGTCGAAGTTCGCGCTGGCATTTCGGCCTGCTACTATTTCAATAGTGACCTCTGCTTGATCAGCAAGGACTACAGGGCGATTTGACAAATTATGTGGGGCGATCGGAACGAGCAGCCAGCCCGGGATGGACGGATGCAGCAATGGACCGCCCGCCGATAGCGCGTATGCGGTGGAGCCGGTCGGCGTGGCGATGATCAGCCCGTCGGCACGCTGGTTCGCCATGAAATGACCGTCCACCTCGACCCGCAACTCCATCATGCCCGAGGTGGCTCCGCGGTTCACCACGACGTCGTTCATGGCCAGCGCGTCGAGCACGCACTGGCCGCCCCGCATGACTCTTGCATGGATCAGGCTGCGGTGGTCCTCCTCGTATTCGCCGCGCAGCATCGGGATGAGCGCGCCCTGGTAGTTTTCCAGCGGAATGTCGGTGATGAAGCCCAGGCGTCCCTGGTTGATGCCAATCAAGGGAACACCGTAGCAAGCCAGTCGCCGACCGATGCCCAGCATGGTGCCGTCACCACCCACCACCAGGCCCAGGTCGCAGTCGGCGCCGATGGCGGTGGCGTCCAGCACCGGATACTGGCCGAGGCCGGTGTTGAGTGCCGTGTCATGCTCCAGCGCGACCTCGCAGCCTTGATCGCCCAGAAAATGGGCGATCTCATCCAGCACCTGGCGCGAGGATTCAGGCACTGCGCCAGAGCCCGCGCCCGGGTACTTGCCGATCAGCGCCACACGGCGGAATTTTGGCTTCATTGGTAAATTACAACATTAAAATGACCGCATGCTCGACGATCGCGCCAAGTTGTTGTTGAAAGCTCTGGTCGAGCGTTATATCGCCGAGGGGCAGCCCGTCGGTTCACGCACCTTGTCCAGGGCCGCTGGCGTGGATTTGTCGCCGGCCACCATCCGCAATGTGATGTCCGATCTGGAGGAC
>DATNBD010000138.1:0-19789 GCA_035572155.1 Rhodoferax sp. | reverse complement strand
ATCTCGGGGCGCAGCATCGTCCCGAGCAGCGTGGCGGGCGCCGCGTGGACCTGGTCGCTGGTCAATGCGCACAGGGTATTGCGCGCGAACTCGACCGGTTCCTGCCAGCCGCCGCCGGCGGCCAGCTGACGCGGCTGCGCCATGTCCGCCGAGGCGAACACCTGCGCCGCACTGCCCTTCTCGATGCGCTCGCGCAGCAGCCCCGATGCGCCAAACGTCAGCGCCACGGGAACACCGGTGCGCGCCTGATAGTCGCGGGCAATCTCGGTGAGCGCCTCGCGCAGGCTGCCCGCGGCATACACCTGCACGGCCACCGGCACGGATTCGGGTGCCCGCGCAGACACCGGCGCCTCGCCGGGGCTGGCACAGCCAGCCAGCAGCGCGATCACCAGCATCCACAACGCACGGCTCCAGTGCTTCATGGCGCAGGATCCGCGAAGTTGGCATGGGACGACATGGCCTGATTATCGCAATGGAAAATTTTGTGATCGCAGGCATCAAAGGTTGCCGACGAAGAGCGCGCGCATCAGCCTGTCCTTGAGGCCATGCGCATCCTGCAGCCCCATGCGCTCCAGATAGCGCTCGGGTGCGTCCTGCTGGCCCAGTGCCTGGCCTACCGTCGCATGCAGCAGGAGCTTGACCAGTTCCATCGGATGCTCGGTCGAATGCCGCAGCCGGGTGAGCGCCTCGACAATGGCGAGCTCATCGTCGGTGAAATCGGTGCCCAGCGGAAAGTCGGGCAGCAGCCCGGCCTCGTGCCAGCGCCGCAGCCGGGCTTCGACCACCTCAGGGCGGTTGTTGCGCTGAGCCGCCGGTATTTCGTACTCGAGCTCGATTTTGCCATTCACCTTCGCCGTGGCGAGCAACTCATCCTGAAAACGCGAGTCGGCGATGGCCAGGAGCCGCCGGATCACCTCGGCGTCCGCTTGCCCGCGCAGGTCGGCTGCCCCGTATTCGGTGATCACGATGTCGCGCAGGTGGCGCGGAATCGTGGTGTGGGCATAGTTCCAGACAATGTTGGAAGTCACCTTGCCATGCTGGCTGCGCCACGCGTGCAGCAGCAGAATCGAGCGCGCGTCGGGCAGCGCGTGGCCCATCGCGACAAAATTGTATTGCCCGCCCACGCCGCTCACGATCTGGCCCGAATCCAACCCGTCCGACACGGCGGCACCGAGCAGCGTCACCATCATGGCGGTGTTGATGAAGCGCGCCTTGCGGCGTTGCAGCCGCGCCAGCTCTTCGTGCCCGAGCAATTCATTGATGAAGCGGATGCGGCTCATGTTGATGCGCCGCTTTTCCTGCGCGGGCATGTCGCGCAGCGCCTGATAGAAATCGCCCGGCCCCAGAAAAAAACCGCCGTGTGCGATGTAACCGCCGCCCAAAGTGGCGCCAAGACAGACCCGACACAGGCGATCGAACGCGGGCCCGGGCACCAGGGACGCCGGCAGCACCTGGTCGGCAATGCGCAGTTCACCGCCCGGATCCCCATCCATCCATTGCACCTGTGGCTTGAAAATGCCATGGCGCTTGAGAAAGGCCACGTCGTGTGCCGTCAGTTCGGTCCCGATGCGCCCCGCCCGTTGCAGTTGCACCAGGGTCTGCGGCGTCACTTCGTGCCCGACCAACCCCTGCGAGACCAGCCGCTGCAGCGCCAGGTCGTCATAGACCTCGCGGCGGATGATGCCGGCACGGATCAGCCACAGAAAGCCGTTCACGAACATTTCCGAGCAGCCGTACAGGCCTTGCTCGAACGGCGCGACATCGTTGCCCGGCGGCAGCGTGGCCCCCAGGGCGTCCTGCAAGTCCGCCAGCATCTGCCGGTATTCGGGGTTGTGTTGCTCGCGCACGATCAGCGCCTGCGCGATGCCGTCCCCCAGCGCGCCAATGCCGATTTGCAGGGTGCCGCCGTCCGGCACCAGCGTGCTGGCCCACAGCGCAATGGCGTATTCCTGCGCATCCACCTTCATGTTGGGCGCGCAGAACAGGTCGTGCGTACAGCGCGGGTCGTCGAGCAGCAGATCGAACCGGCCGGCCGGGATCAGCGCATCGTTCGGCATGAAGGGCATCTTGCGGTTCACGACGCCCACCACCAGCGGCGCAGCGGGGTCACCTTGCGGATACAAGTCGAGCAGATCGAGCGTCACATCCGGATTGCTGGACAGCGAGTAACGCGCCCGTGCATCCGATTCATCCAGCGCGATGGCCTGCGCGATGACATTGACACCATGAGCCCTCATGTCGCGCGCCACGTGCGAGTAGTTGCAATAGATATGGTGCTGCTGCGCCGGCGGATTGCCGAGGTAATCGCCGGTCTTCATGAAGAATTCGTAAACCTCGATGTTCGGCGGCAGCATTTGCCGGCGCGCATCGCTCACGTAGTCCAGATCGGGATAGTCGCCAAACACGCGCTCGGCGAACGGCTGCAGAAAGCGGTGTTCCAGGTCGCTGTGTGCCACCGGCCGCTGCAGCGACAGCGCCGTGAAGATCCGCAGCTGCAGCGACGAGTCAGCCTTGACACGACGGTACAGGGCGTTCACCAAGGGATTGGGTTTGCCAATGCCCAGTGGAATGGCCAGCACGATGCGCGCGCCGACCCGCTGCAAGATCGCATCCACCGCCGCTTCGATGGTTTTCAGGTGCGTCGGCTCGGGCATGGTGTCTCCTGGCATCATTGGGCAAGACAGCGCCGCCGCGACTCAGGCCCGGCAGGTCACGCTCAGGCAGCGCAAGAGCGAAATCCGACGAATATATCGTCCTGCGAGGGCAACGCGAAGCCGCGGAACTTGGGATGCTTCATGCGCGCGCGCGTGGCAAAGGAGGCGCCGCGCAGCGCGCGCGCGCGCCCGAACCAGGGCAACGAGTACGACTCCCACGGGTCGGCGCCAAAGCCGGGCCAGGGGCGGAACATGCCGGCCGTCCATTCATGCACATCGCCCCAGCGAAAGCCGCGTCCCGCGGCCGTGTGCGCCGCAATCTCCCACTCCACCTCGGTCGGCAGGCGGCGCCCGGCCCAGCGGCACCATGCGTCAGCCTCCCACCAGCTCATGTGCATGGCGAGCTGGTTGCCGGCCATGCGAGCGGGCTGGCCAAAGCGCGTCTGCAGCACGGCACCGCTGGCCACGCCGATCTGGTCCACATAGCGCGGGCCACGCCGCCCCTCGACCTGCGCAAGCGCCTGCAGCCAGTCCCAGCCCTGCGGCTGCCACAATTCGGGCCGGTCATAACCGCCGTCGTCAACAAACTCCACCAGCTGCGCCCAGGTCACGGGCTGCGCATCGATTTCGAACTCCGGCACGGGTACCTCGTGCACCGCCTTTTCGTTGTCGAACGCAAAACCGGCGTCGGGGGAGCCGAGCATCCAGTGCGTCGCGGGCAATAGCAGCGGCTCGCGCAATGCGAGGCCGCCTTGCGCATCGATGGGCAGGCCGACACCTAGTGTCTGCGCCATCGTGATCAACTGCTCGCCGCGCTGGTCTTCATGAAACAGCGCCAGGCGGTAGAAGTACAGCGCCCGGTCTTCATCAGGCGCCTTGTCCAGCAATTCCAGCGTACCCTCCAGCGTGTCGAGCATGTAGGCCCGGGTGGCGGCCAGGCCCGGCAGCTCCGGGCCCCAGCGGTCGGCCGGCGCTCTTTGCTGCGGGTTCCACCAGTGATCGGCGTGCGGCTCGATCGACCCGAGCCGGGTCGGCTCGTGCGGGCAGGCATGGCCCAGTCCGCGCTGCGTGTTGCGGGCAATCCAGAACTCGGAAAACCAGCCGACATGGCCGCCCAGCCAGACCGGCGACACCACTTCGGCGATCTTATTTGTTCCTATTTTTGTAGCGTCCAGCGCTTTCTCGTAAAGGGCCAACAGGTATAAAGTATGGTTGCGCGCATCCATCAGCGCGAGCGACAGCTGGTCGCGCCCCGCGTGTCGCATGTCGGGCGAGTCGATCGAGGCGGGGCTGGCCCGCAGGGTGGCAAACGGCATTGCTTATTATTCACCCAGGTTCCCGCTCGTCCAAGCCCTCTCCGTGGGATCTCGCCATGCCGCAAGGGAAGTTGCGGTTGCTCTATTCCGCCCTTGACGAGGGATGTTGTTGCCAGTTGTAAAATCAACGTCCGATCTTTCAACCCGTATTAACAAAGGATCTTCAGATGAAACAGAAAGTCTTCGCGAATTCCCTGCTCGCGCTGGCATTGGCCACCGGCATCGGCGCCAGCGCCCAAGCGGCCGACATCAAGCTCGGCATGGCCGAGGCCCTGTCGGGAGGCGCCGCCCAGTACGGGATATCGATACGCAACGGTTTCCAGCTTGCCGCCGACGAAATCAACGCCGCAGGCGGCGTGAATGGCGACAAGCTGCAACTGGTGATCGAAGACGAACAAGGCAAGAAGGAAGAGGCCATCAATGTCTTCAAGAAGCTGATTTTCCAGGACAAGGTGCTGATGGTGTTTGGCCCGACGCTGTCGAATTCGGCCCAGGCGGCCGATCCGATCGCCCAGGCCGCCAAGACGGTCGCCTTTGGTACTTCCAACACGGCGGACGGCATCACCTCGATCGGCAACTACGTGTTCCGCAATTCCGTGACGGAGGCCGATGTGCTGCCCGAAACGCTGCGCGTGGCCATCAAGCATGCCCACATCAAGAAGGTCGCGGTGATGTACGGCAATGACGACGTCTTCACCAAGAGCGGCTACGACAACTTCAAGAAGGCCCTCGAGGACGCGCATATTCCGGTGACGACCACCGAGACCTTCGCCAAGGGCGACGTCGACTTCAAGGCGCAGCTGACCAAGATCAAGGCGACCCATCCGGACGCGATCGTGCTGTCGGCGCTGCTGGCCGAAGGCGCACCCATCATGGTGCAGGCCCGCCAGCTCGGTATCACCGTGCCGTTCATCGGCGGCAATGGCATGAATTCGACCAAGGTATTCACGCTGGCCAAGGGCGCTTCCGACGATCTGTACGTGGGCAGCCCCTGGTCCGCCAGCAACGACAGCCCGGAAAACGTCCAGTTCATCAAGGCATACCAGGCCAAGTTCAACACCGCTCCGGACCAGTTTGCGGCCCAGTCCTTCGACGCGATGCACATCCTGGTCCATGCGCTCAAGACCATCAAGCTCACGGGTGATCTGGCCGCCGAGCGCACCGCGCTGCGCGATGCCCTGCCCAACGTCAAGTGGACCGGCGCCACCGGCGCCTTTCAGTTCCACCAGACAACGGACAAGGCCGGCAAGCCCGCCGGTTATGACGCACAGCAAAAGGCTATCGTCAGCGTGACGAAGGGTGGCCAGTTCGTGATCGAGAAGTAACCGCAATAGGTCCGCGAGACGGCGCGAGTCCTCGCGCCGTCTTTTTTCATGCCGGCGCCTGCGCGCGCCTTGTACGGGGCAACCCATCGTGCTGGAACAGCAACTCGTCAATGCCTTGTCGCTCGGAAGCGTTTACGCCCTGTTCGCGCTGGGCTTCACGCTGATCTTCGGCGTGCTGGGCGTCATCAACCTGTCGCACGGCGCGGTCTTCATGGTCGGCGCCTACGCGGCGGAACAGGTCGTCGTGCATTTCGCGTGGCCGTTGTGGGCAGCCCTGCTGTTCGCATTCGTGTTCAGCGGCGGTGTCGGATTGCTCATCGATGTACTGGTGCTGCGCCCGCTGCGCGCGCGCAATGCGCCGCACCTGATTCCAATGATCGCCACGATCGGCGTGGGCATCATCCTGACGAATGGCATCGAGGGAATTTTCGGGGCGCAGAACCTGCGCTTTCCCCTGGACCTGATCTCCAACGCCAGCCTGAACCTGGGTGGCGTGACCGTGACCGCGCTCGGGCTCGGCATCATCCTGCTGTCGTTCGTGCTGATGGCCGTGTTGCTGCTGGCCCTGCAGAAGACCCAGCTCGGGCGGGCGCTGCGCGCCATCGCCGAATCGCCCCGCGCCGCCTACCTGCTGGGCATCAACGTCGAGGGCCTGTTCTTCCTGACCTCCTTCGTGGCCGCCGGACTGGGTGGCGTGGCCGGCGTGTTGATCGGCCTGTATTCGAATGCGCTGTTCCCGCTGATGGGCAAATCCATGCTGGAAAAGGGCATCGCCGTGATCATCCTGGGCGGCATGGGCGACATCCGCGGCGCGCTGATCGGCGGCCTGTTCCTGGGTTGTGCCGAGGTGCTGTCGGTGGCCTATATCGGCTCGAGCATGCGCGATGCCGTGGCCTTCGGCCTGCTGTTCCTGATCTTGCTGGTTCGGCCCAAGGGGCTGTTCGGCACCCTGCTTGAGCGCAAAGTGTGATGATCGACTGGTTCAACAACTTCTGGGCGGTCTACAGCAATCTCGTGCTCTCGCTGGGCACGAATGCGCTGCTGGCCCTGTCCATCTACCTCACGCTCGCGTGTGGCATGCTGGCGATTGCGAATGCCGCATTCATGGGCATCGGCGCTTACACCGCCGCGTTGCTGACGGTGAATTACGGCGCACCGTTCCCGTTCGTGCTGGCCGCCGGCATGGCGGCGCCGGCGCTGATGGCCTTTTTGATCGGCAAACCCACGCTGCGGCTTTCCGGCGTGTACCTGGCAATGGCCACGCTGGCCTTTGGCGAGGTGGTGCGCATCGTCATTCTGAATGCCGATTCCATCACCGGAGGCGCTCTCGGGTTGAACGGGATTCCGCAATTGACGCAGTGGTGGCATGTGGCACTGGCCGTGCTCATCACGCTGGCGCTGCTTTGGCGGCTGCGCCGCTCGCGCGTCGGACGCGCGTTCGAGTCGATCAAGGAAGACGAGACCGCGGCCGGCCTGATGGGCATCAACGTGGCCGGCTACAAGATGCTGGCGTTCGTACTGGGCGCGGCCATTGCGGGGCTGGCGGGCGCGCTGAATGCGCACCTGACGTTCTTCATCGGCCCGGGCGAATACGGCTTTGACCGCGCGGTGGAAATCCTCACGATGGCCATCCTCGGAGGCATTGGCCACCTCAGCGGCCCCGTGATCGGCGCAGTGATCATCACGCTGCTGCCCGAGCTGCTGCGCTCGCTGGCGGGCTTTCGCGGCGTCGTGAACGGTTTCATCCTGGTCCTGATCGTGCTGTTCTTGCCCAAGGGCATCTGGGATCCGGCCCGGTTTCGCCAGTGGTTCGGAAAATCCGGGAGGCAGACATGAGCAACGCCGGGCCGCCCCAAGACGCGAAGGCCCCCTCGGGGGGCAGCGAGCCACACGCAGTGGGCGAGCGTGGGGGCAACAAGTCCGCGCTGCTGAAGCTTGACTCGCTGTCGCGCCATTTCGGCGGTCTCAAGGTTCTGCAGGACGTGAACCTGGAGATTCCCCAGGGTGGCATCTTTGGCTTGATCGGGCCGAACGGCGCCGGCAAGACCACGGTGTTCAACCTGATCACCGGCCTGCTGGCGCCCACCGGCGGGCGCATAGCGTTCAACGGCCAGCCGCTGGCCGGGCACGCCCCGCACGACATCACGCGGCTGGGCATTGCCCGCACCTTCCAGAACATTCGCCTGTTCAGGGACATGTCGCTGCTGGAGAACGTGATGGTCGGCTTCCATGCGCAACTCAAATACGGCTCGCTCGGCCTGCTGGCCGGCTCCGGGCTGTTTCGCAGCGAGGAGCGCCGGGCCCGGGAGCGCGCGCAGGAACTGCTGTCCTGGGTGAAGCTCGACCACAAGGCGAGCGACACCGCCGACAACCTGTCCTACGGCGAGCAGCGCAAGCTGGAACTGGCGCGCGCGCTGGCCACCAACCCGCAACTGCTGCTGCTGGACGAACCGGTGGCCGGCATGAACAGCAGCGAAAAAGTCGAGCTGATGGTTGAGATCCGCAACATCAGCGCGCGCGGTTACACGATTTTCATGATTGAGCACGACATGCGCTTTGTGATGGGCCTGTGCGGCGACATCGCTGTCCTCAACTTTGGCCGCATCATTGCGCGCGGCACACCCGACGCGATCCGCAGCGACCCGCAGGTGATCGAGGCCTACCTGGGCCGCGAAGAGGATGAAGCCAGCCTGGACGAAGTGGGAGTGCAGACATGAGCGCGCCACTGCTGCAGGTCAGCGGCCTGAAGGTCGCGTACGGCAAGATCGAAGCGGTCAAGGGCATCGACCTGGATCTGCGCGAGGGTGAAATCACCACGCTGGTGGGCGCCAATGGCGCTGGCAAGTCGACGACGCTGCTGGCGCTCTCGGGCTTGGTGAAAAAGACGGGCGGCCGGGTCATGTTCGATGGCCACGATCTGACCCGGATGGCGCCGCACCGCATCGTCGCCGGCGGCGTGGTGCAGGTGGCCGAGGGCCGCGCGACGCTGACCACGCTGACGGTGCGCGAAAACCTGGAGCTCGGCGCCTATACCCGACGCGACAAGGGCAGCCGCGCGCACGATCTGGACAACGTCTTCAACCTGTTCCCGGTCTTGAAGGAGCGCGCCGGCGGTCTGGCAGGCAACCTGTCGGGCGGCGAGCAGCAGATGCTGGCGATCGGCCGCGCGCTGATGGCCAAGCCCCGGCTGCTGCTGCTCGATGAGCCGTCTATGGGGCTTGCGCCCATCATCGTGCAGGACATCTTTCGCACGCTGCGCGAGATCAACCGCGCCGGCCTGACCATCTTCCTGGTCGAGCAGAACGTGCGCCAGGCGCTGAAGATCGCGCAGCGCGGCTATGTGATCGAAACCGGCCGCATCGTCCTGGCCGGCAGCGGCCGCGAGTTGCTCGTCAACCCCCGGGTGCAGGAAGCCTACCTGGGAAGTTGACCGTCACGCTACAGATTTAAGAGCTGTCCGCCCAGATAGGCAAAGGGCCGGAAAGCGATTTCTTATTGATTTTTCGATTCCGGCAGCATCCAGTCCCTGCAGGGCCATGAGCCGGGCCGGGTCGCCGTGCTCGATGAACTTGTCGGGTAAACCCAGCTGCAGCACAGGCTTTAGCAAGCCGGCCGCATTCAGGGCTTCGGTCACCGCGCTGCCCGCGCCGCCCATGATGACGCCGTCCTCCAGCGTGACCAGCGCCTCGTGATCCGCCGCTACCTGCAGCAGCAGCTCGATGTCGAGCGGTTTGGCCCAGCGCATGTTGACCACCGTGGCATTGAGCTTGTCGGCCACCTGCAGCGCCGGGTACAGGAGCGTGCCGAAGACCACGATGGCAATGCCTTTGCACGCGCCCGCGGGGTTGCCCGTGGCCACACGGCGAATTTCACCTTTGCCGAACGGCAGCGCCTGCAGCCCTGCTTCGGCCTGGACGCCAACGCCGGCACCGCGCGGATAGCGCACGGCCACCGGATGATCCTGCTCGAACGCGGTACTCAAGAGCTTGCGGCATTCGTTCTCATCAGCCGGGCAGGCCACGCTCATGTTCGGAATGCAGCGCAGAAAAGCGATGTCGTAGGCACCCGCGTGCGTCGCGCCGTCGGCACCCACGATGCCGGCACGGTCCAGCGCCAGCACGACCGGCAGGTTCTGGATCGCGACGTCGTGGATCAATTGGTCGTAGCCGCGCTGCAGGAAGGTCGAGTAGATCGCGAGCACCGGCTTGAGCCCCTCGCACGCGAGACCGGCGGCGAACGTCACCGAATGCTGCTCGGCAATGCCCACGTCGTAGTAGCGGCCGGGAAAGCGCTTTTCAAACTCGACCAGGCCCGAGCCTTCGCGCATGGCGGGCGTGATGCCGACCAGCCGCGAGTCCTTCTCGGCCATGTCGCACAGCCACTGGCCGAACACCTGGGTGAAGGTCTGGCGCGCCGGCGTGCTGGGTTTTTGCAGCCCGACCTCCGGGTCGAACTTGCCGGGTCCGTGATACGCCACCGGATCGGCCTCGGCCAACTTGTAGCCCTGGCCTTTCTTGGTGACCACGTGCAGGAACTGCGGCCCTTTGAGGTGCTTGATGTTTTCCAGCGTGGGAATCAGCGCATCGAGGTCGTGCCCGTCGATCGGGCCGATGTAGTTGAAGCCGAACTGCTCGAACAGCGTGGCCGGCACCACCATGCCTTTGGCGTGCTGCTCCAGCCGTTTCGCCAGCTCGAACAGCGGCGGCGCCGCGCGCAGCACCTGCTTGCCGACGTTCTTGGCAGCATCGTAGAACCGCCCGCTCATGAGTTGCGCCAGGTAGCGGTTCAACGCGCCGACCGGCGGGCTGATGCTCATGTCGTTGTCGTTCAGGATCACCAGCAGCTTGCCTTCCGCCACGCCCGCGTTATTGAGCGCCTCGAACGCCATGCCGGCGCTCATGGCGCCGTCGCCGATGATGGCCACCGCATGGCGGTCCTCGCCCTTTTGTTTCGCAGCCAGCGCCATGCCCAGCGCCGCCGAGATCGAGGTGCTCGAATGCGCCGTGCCAAAGGTGTCGTACTCACTCTCGGCGCGCTGCGGAAATCCCGACAAGCCACCGAGCTGGCGCAGCGTTTTCATGCGTTCGCGCCGCCCGGTCAGGATCTTGTGCGGGTAGGTCTGGTGACCCACGTCCCACACCAGCCGGTCGTACGGCGTGTTGAACACGTAATGCAGCGCCACCGTGAGCTCGACCGTACCGAGATTGGAGCTGAGGTGCCCGCCCGTTTTGGACACACTGTCGAGCACGAACGCGCGCAACTCGTCGGCCAGCGGACGCAGTTGCGCGCGCGCCAGCCGGCGCAGATCGGCCGGGTCGTTGATGGTTTCCAAGAGCGAAGTCATCGTCTATTTATCCCTGTTCACGACCATCCCGGCCAGCGCGCGCAGCGCCTGCGTACGCCGCGCGCCCGCGGCGTCCAGGCCGCTGGCGTCGAGCGCTTCCAGCGCCTGGACCAGCAGCGAGCGGGCATAGTCGCGCGAGCGCTCCAGCCCGAGTAGCGAGACATAGGTCGGCTTGTCCTGCGCGGCGTCCTTGCCGGCCGTCTTGCCGAGCGTGGCCGAATCCGCCGTGACGTCCAGAATATCGTCCACCACCTGAAACGCCAACCCGATCGCGGCACCGTACTCGCCCAGCGCCGCTGTGGCGGCCGCCGGGACAGCCCCGCAAGCGGCCCCCATCATCACGCTGCCCTGCAACAGCGCGCCGGTTTTCAGGCGGTGCATCTCGCGCAGTTGCGCCTCGGTCAACGCCAGGCCCACACTGGCCAGGTCGATCGCCTGCCCGCCCGCCATGCCCCGGTGGCCTGCGGCTCTTGCCAGCAGCCGGCACAGGGCCGCCTGCACCGGCGCGCCGACCGTGCCGTCGCCCGGTGTGAGCAACTCGAACGCCAGCGCCTGCAGCGCGTCGCCGGCCAGCAGTGCCGTGGCCACACCAAACCGCACATGCACCGTCGGCTTGCCGCGGCGCAACACGTCGTTGTCCATGCACGGCAGATCGTCATGCACTAGCGAATAGGCATGGATCAGTTCGGTGGCGCAAGCGGCCCGCAATGCCGCATGGCCATTGCCGCGCACCGCCTCGCACGCCGCCAGCACCAGCAGCGGGCGCAGTCGCTTGCCGCCGTCCAGCACCGCGTAGCGCATCGCATCGCCCAGTCCCGCGGGCGCGTCTGCCGTGACCCATTCGGAGAGCGCCCGCTCGACCGCCTGCAGATGCGCGGCGCTCCATGCACCCAGATCGAAGACCTGCGCGCCCGCGTCCGCAACCACGGCCGTCACTCTTGTGTCCATGGCTTGAGCACACCGTCGTCGAGCACCTTGATCTGGTTTTCCACCGCTTCCAGCCGGTCCCGGCAAAATTTCAGCAACTCGGCCCCGCGCTGGTAGCCGCCGAGCAATTGCTCCAGCGGCATCTTGCCCGACTCGAGCTGGCTCACCAGTTGTTCAAGTTCTTCCAGGGCGGCCTCGTAGCTGGCGGGCGCGGCGGGTGTCTTGTTCTGGGAAGGAGCCTTGGGCATGGGGATAAGGGCGCGTCGAAACCACTGATTTTAGGCGCTGGCCGCGCCAGCGCGCCGCCGGCACCCCGCAGGGTACAATCGGGCCTAGGTTTTTGGCTCTCCGAACTCCTTTTTCCGGCGCAGCCGGCCCACCCGTCCCGCGCTTCTCTCCAGCGATAGAGCGCCTATCCTTCTGCCCCTTCATAGGGGGAGTCTCTAGGTCAGGTCACCCATGTCTGATTTAAGTCTTCAACTGCAGCAGGCCGCAAGCCAACTCCCGGTTTCGAGCTACTTCGACGAGGCGCTGTTCCAGCGCGAGCAAAGCATCATTTTCAAGCCCGGCCCGCGTTATGTGGGGCACGAATGCGCGGTGCCCCAATTGGGCGACTACCACACCCTGCCCGCCGAGGGCGAGGGCCGCGCGCTGGTGCGCACGCCGCAGGGGGTGTCCCTGATCTCCAACGTGTGCCGGCACCGGCAGGCGCTGATTCTCAAGGGCCGCGGCTCGCTGCTGGCCCAGCAGCCGGGCAGCGCGGGCGGCAACATCGTGTGTCCACTGCACCGCTGGACCTACAGCGGCGGCAACGGCAACCCGGCGGGCACGCTGCTGGGCGCGCCGCATTTTGCGCAGGACCCCTGCCTGAACCTGAACAACTACCCGCTGCAGCAATGGAACGGCCTGCTGTTCGAAGCCAACGGCCGGGACGTGGCCGCGGACCTGGCCGGCATGGGGCCGCTGGCGGCCCTCGACTTTTCCGGCCACGTGCTGGATCGGGTCGAACTGCACGAATGCAATTACAACTGGAAGACCTTCATCGAGGTGTATCTGGAGGACTATCACGTCGGCCCGTTCCACCCGGGCCTGGGCCAGTTCGTGAGCTGCGAAGACCTGCGCTGGGAGTTCAAGGACGCCTACTCGGTACAAACCGTGGGCGTAGCCAACCGGCTCGGCAAGGCGGGCAGCCCCGTATACGAACGCTGGCAGCAGGCGCTGCTGCAGTATCGCGAAGGCCGGCCGCCGCGCTATGGCGCGATCTGGCTCTCCTACTACCCGCACATCATGGTGGAATGGTATCCGCACGTCCTGACCGTTTCCACCCTGTATCCGGTGGGGCCGCAAAAAACCATGAACATGGTCGAGTTCTTCTATCCCGAGGAAATCGCCGCCTTCGAGCGCGAATTTGTCGAAGCGCAACAGGCCGCCTACCTGGAAACCTGCGTGGAAGACGACGAGATCGCGCTGCGCATGGACGCCGGGCGCAAGGCGCTGATGCAGCGCGGCGACAACGAAGCCGGCCCCTACCAGAGCCCGATGGAAGATGGCATGCAGCACTTCCACGAGTGGTACCGGCGCGCAATGCGCCGCGTGCCCCCGCACGCCTGACCCCGCATTCGACACCGCCCATGCAATCGCTCTGGATGCTGCTCGCGTCTCTGTTCTTCGCGAGCATGGGGGTATGCGTCAAGTACGCATCGAGTCACTTCAACAGCGCCGAGCTGATTTTTTACCGCGGCCTGGTCGGCGTGGTCATTCTGGCAGCGGTAGCGCGCACTCAGGGCATCTCGCTGGCCACGCGGTTTGCCGGATTGCACGCCTGGCGCAGCCTGGTCGGCGTGGCGTCGCTGGGCGCCTGGTTCTATGCCCTGGCGCATCTGCCGCTGGCCACCGCGATGACGCTCAATTACATGAGCAGCGTCTGGATCGCCGCCTTCCTGGTGGGCGGCGCGCTGTTGCTGGGCCGGGCACAAAAGCAGGGGGCGCTGGTGCTCGTCGTGATGCTCGGCTTCGTCGGCGTGGTGCTGATGCTGCGTCCGACGTTCGACCACCGCCAGGCCTTTGCCGGCATGGTGGGCCTGCTCTCTGGCTTGAGCGCCGCCTTTGCCTATATGCAGGTGATGGCGCTGACGCGTGTGGGCGAGCCCGAAACGCGCGTGGTGTTTTACTTCTCGGTCGGTTCGGTGCTGGCCGGCGGGCTGAGCACAGCGGTAATTGGCTTGTCACCGTGGATCTGGCCTTCGGCGCTGTGGCTGCTCCCGATCGGCGTGCTGGCCACCCTGGGCCAGTTGTGCATGACACGCGCCTATGGCCACGGCGCCACGCTGGTGGTCGCGAATTTGCAATACTCGGGCATTGTGTTTGCCGCCGTTTACGGAATCTTCCTGTTCGGCGACATCATCCCGCTCATGGGTTGGGTCGGCATGGGCCTGATCGTGATCAGCGGCATTGCCGCCACGGTGCTGCGCGAACATGCCGTGCCGCATGCTCCGGCCGAGGAACATTGACATGTACACCACCCTGATCTCCGCGGAGCAGCTGCGGGCCCTCGTGCAAGACGCGAAGGCGCTGATGATCTTCGATTGCAGCTTCGAGCTGATGCAGCCGCAGGCCGGCGAGAAGCAATACCGCGAATCGCATATTCCCGGCGCCGTGTATGCGAATCTGGATACGACGCTGAGCGCGCACGGCCTGCCCGACGCCAGCGGCAAATTTACGGTGCCGGCGGACGCGGCCTCGGGCGGGCGCCACCCCCTGCCCTCGCGCGAGAAATTTGCCATCTGGCTCGGCAGCGTCGGTTTTGCCAACGACATGCAGGCCGTGGTCTATGACCGCCAAGGCGCGAACTACTGCGGGCGCCTGTGGTGGATGCTCAAGTGGGCAGGGCATGAGAATGTGGCCGTGCTCGACGGCGGGCTGCAAGCCTGGATCGCAGCGGGCGGCGCCACCGCCAGTGGTGAAGAAGTCTCTCACTTTCAATCAAACTTCATGCTTTCCCCCGCCAAAGTTACACTGATAGCTACAAAAACAGTAGCAAACCAGCTCGGCCGCCAGACCCAGACGATCGTCGATGCGCGTGGCGCACCGCGCTTTCGCGGTGAGGTGGAACCGCTCGACCCGATCGCCGGCCACATCCCCGGCGCGCTGAACCGGCCGTTCAACCAGAACATGGGCGCTGACGGCAAGTTCAAACCGGCTGCAGAGCTCAAGGCTGAATTCGAAACCCTGCTGGCCGGCCGCGACCCGGCCAGCGTGGTCCACCATTGCGGCAGCGGCGTCAGCGCCGTGCCCAACATCGTTGCCATGGAAATCGCCGGCCTGGGCCGCACGGCGCTGTACGCGGGCAGTTGGAGCGAGTGGAGCAACACGCCGGGCCTGCCCTGCGCACAGGGTTGAGGCGGCGGTGCCTCACGTCATGAGGCCATCAGCTCATCGAGTTGGCTCGTCGGCGTAATCGCGGTCCGGGTTGTTCGGGTTGCCCAGCTTCCAGTAGCCGCGCGCCACCACGCTACGGGCTTCCACACCGCGCTCCTTGACCCAGAAATCGCGAATGCGGCGCATGGCCGTCGATTCGCAGCCCACATAGATCCGGCCCGGCCCGGGCGGCAAGGCCGGCAGTGCGCGCAGCGCGGTTGCCAAAGCCTGGCCCGCCGCGGCCGGGTCGGCGTGGCGCACCAGCCATTGCACGTCCACGCTGGCGGGGCTGTGCAGTTCGCGCGCCTCACCGCTATCCGCCACTTCCACGAACACCAGCGCCCTGGCGCGCGCAGGCAACTCCGCCAGAATCGTCTCGATGGCCGGCAGCGCGGTGTCGTCGCCGGCCAGCACGAACCAGTCGGCGTCAAGGTCGATCTTGTAGCCCGGCGCCGGGCCCATCAGCACCAGCCGGTCGCCAACCTGCGCGCGCGACGCCCAGCGACCGGCCGGGCCGTGCGCATGCAGCACGAAGTCCACATCGAGCGTCAGCGCCTTCGCATCGAAACCGCGCGGTGTATAGGTGCGCATCAGGGCCGAGCGCGGGCCATCTTCCTGCGGCATCGGCGCCTCGCGCTGGCCTTCATCGGGCACGGTCAGCTTGAGGTGGCCCGCGGGGCCGCGCCACTCGAAGCCCGCGAGATCGGGGCCTCCAAAAGTAATGCGTGCCATGCGCGGGCTAAGCGGCTGGATTTTCAAAACCTCGATGCGGCGCGGCGTCGGTCGCGGACGCGCAGAACGGCCGTCGGCCGACGAGTGGGGTTGTGGTGTGTTCATGGACTGAATTATCCGCACATGTTCGGGCCGCACGCCCACGCCCACGGCCCAGGCCGGCAGCACCCGCAGCATCGGAAACCGGTTAAGTGTGAGCGCATCGGCCCCGAGGTAGCGATCGGCCAGCGGTCCGGCGAAGACATTGGCCGCCGCCACTGCATCCTGTACCGCGAGATTGATGCCCACCCCGGCCACCGGAGACATCGCGTGCGCCGCATCGCCAATGCACAGCAGGCCCGGCGTCCACCAGCGCGGCAGCCGATCCACCGTCACGCTCAGCAGCTTGATGTCATCCCAACTGGCCAGCAGATGCACGCGATCGGCCAGCAGCGGCGCTGCCCGCACCAGCGCCGCGCGAAACGCGTCGAGCCCGCGTGCCTGAAGCGCCGCAATGCCGCCCTTGCTCAGCACGTAGGCGCACCGCCAGTAGCTCCGCCGGGGAAACGGGGGCATTGCAAGGACCAGGCAACGAACGGTCGGGTCGAGGTATCTCCGAATCCCCACAGTCCGCGCGAGCCGCGCCTGCCGCTGCCGCAGGTGGTGCACATGCTCAGTGCGCGCAACGCGTCGCACCTGGGACTGCACGACCGGGGCACCATCGCGCCCGGCAAGAAAGCCGACCTGAACCTGGTCAATCTGGATCGGCTCACGCTCAAGCTACCGCAGATCGTGCCCGGCCTGCCAACCAGCGGCAGGCACATGGTGCAGCGGGCCGAGGGCTACGTAGCGACCTTCGATTCAGGCCAGGCTGTCACCGAGAACGGAGAAATCACCGCAGCACGGCCCGGACGCTGGGTGCGCACCACCCGGGACGCATCCTCTTAAGAAGTACTTAAGAATCCGGCCTTTGCACGGCTCTATACTGGGTGCTCTCATCTCATTCAGATTGAAGCACGCACGTGGCCACACTGGCAAAATCAGCAAGAAAATCGTCCCCGAAGAAATCCCTCCCCCTCAAAACGCAGGCCGTCAAGGAGGAACTCTGCACCCTGGTACTGCAAGGCGGCGGCGCGCTGGGTGCCTACCAGGCGGGGGTTTACGAGGCGATGGACAGCCACGGCCTGCGACCGCACTGGGTGGCTGGGGTGTCAATTGGGGCGATCAATGCCGCCATCATCGCCGGCAATCCGCCCGAGCGGCGCGTGGCCCGGCTGCGGGAATTCTGGGACGGCGTCTCATCGGGGCTGAAGTTTATCGACCTGCCCAAAAGCCTGGGAAACGAGGCACGTGAAACACTGAACGAGTCGCGAGCGGCCATGGTAGTGGCGCTCGGTGTGCCGGGGTTTTTCACGCCGCGGATGCCGCCCGCGCCGTTTCAAATGCGGGGCACGATTGCCGCGCTGAGCTACTACGACACGACGCCGCTGCAGCACACGCTTGAAAAACTGATCGACTTCGACCTCATCAACACAACCGATCCGCGTCACAAGGTGCGCCTGTCGGTGGGCGCGGTCAACGTGACCACTGGCAATTTCCGCTATTTCGATTCAACCGACCCGCAGCGCCACGGCCCCATCGGTCCGCGCCACATCATGGCCAGCGGCGCCTTGCCGCCCGGGTTTCCGCCGGTCGAGGTGGATGGTGAGTATTACTGGGATGGCGGTCTGGTGTCGAACACACCGCTGCAGTATGTGATCGACCAGCCACGCGCGCACGACATGCTGGTACTGCAGGTGGACCTGTTTGCCACGCGCGGCCGGCTGCCGCGCAATTTAAACGAGGTGGCCGAGCGCGAGAAGGACATCCGCTTCGCCAGCCGCACCCGGCTCAATACCGATGTGGCCGCGGCGCAGCAGAAGATCAGCGCCGCCGCGCGTCGCCTGGCGGCCAAGTTGCCGGCTGCGCTGGCCAGCGACCCGGATCTGGCCGAGCTGTTGGCCACGGGCTCTCCGCATGCGGTCACCATCCTGCACCTGATTCACCGCAGCAAGCATTACGAGACTCAGTCCAAGGACTACGAATTCTCCCGTCAGACCATGCTGGAACACTGGGCCGCGGGCAAGGCCGATATCAAAACCAGCCTGGCCAACCCGCGCTGGGCCGCACGCAGCCGGGCGCCCGCAGGCATTACGGTGCTGGACCTGACACCCGCGAAAAACCTCAAGCTCAAGGAGTCACCATGAAACTTGCCGACGTGCGCAAGAACGCGTTTTCGATGCCGCTGACCAGCCCGATCTACCCGCCGGGCCCGTACCGCTTCGTGAATCGCGAATTCATGATCATCACCTACCGCACCGACCCCAAGGCGCTGCGTGCCGTGGTCCCGGAACCGCTCGCTATCGATGAGCCGCTGGTCAAGTTCGAGTTCATCCGCATGCCGGACTCAACCGGCTTTGGCGACTACACCGAATCGGGCCAAGTCATTCCTGTCAAGCTGGGCGGCGTGGCGGGTGGCTACTCGCACTCGATGTACCTGAACGACGACGCGCCGATTGCCGGTGGCCGCGAGATCTGGGGGTTCCCAAAGAAGCTCGCCTCGCCCTCGCTGGCGGCGGACAAGGATGTGCTGGTCGGCACGCTGGACTATGGGGCAATTCGCGTGGCTACGGCGACCATGGGCTACAAGCACCACACGCTTGACACCGCACCGGTACTGCAGGGCATGCTCGCCCCGAACTACCTGCTCAAGATCATCCCGCATGTGGATGGCACGCCGCGCATTTGCGAACTGGTGCAGTACGAATTACAAGATGTGACAGTCAAGGGCGCCTGGTCCGGCCCGGCCGCGCTCGAGCTGTTCCAGCACGCGCTGGCCCCCGTGGCCGCCTTGCCGGTGCTGGAGGTGGTATCGGGCGTGCACATCCTGGCCGATCTGACCCTGGGCCTGGGCCGCGTGGTGCACGATTATCTGGTTGACTGATTTTTATAGAGGAAAAAACCATGAAGATGCAAGACAAGATCGCCATCGTGACCGGCTCCGCCGCCGGCATCGGCAAGGAAATCGCCATCACCTACGCGCGTGAAGGCGCCAAAGTGGTCATCGCCGACATGAACAAGGACGCGGCCGAAGCCACGGCGGCGGAGTTGCGCGGCACCGGCGCGCAGGCGATGAGCGTGGCGATGGACGTGACCGACGAGGCCGCCGTCAACGCGGGCGTGGCCGCCGTGGTCAAGGCCTGGGGCGGCGTCGACGTGTTGGTCAGCAACGCCGGCATCCAGATCGTGCATCCCCTCGAAGAGTTCACGCTGGCCGAGTGGAAGAAGATGCTCGCCATCCACCTCGATGGCGCATTCCTGACGAGCAAGGCCTGCCTGCCGCACATGTACGCCAGCGGACACGGCGGCAGCGTGATCTTCATGGGCTCGGTGCACTCCAAGGAAGCCTCCATGCTGAAGGCTCCCTACGTCACCGCCAAGCACGGCCTGATCGGCCTGGCCAAGGTGATCGCCAAGGAAGGCGCGAAGCACGGGGTGCGCGCCAACGTGATCTGTCCGGGCTTCGTGCGCACCGCGCTGGTGGAAAAGCAGATTCCCGAACAGGCCAAGACCCTGGGCATCAGCGAGGCCGAAGTGATCAAGAACGTGATGCTGAAGGAAACGGTGGACGGCGAGTTCACCACCGTGCAGGACGTGGCCGAAGTGGCGCTGCTGTTTGCCTCGTTCCCGAGCAACGCGCTCACCGGACAGTCGTTGGTGGTGAGTCACGGCTGGTTCATGCAGTAAATGAAGCCGGACACGGCGCCAGCCGCCAGCACGCCGGTCCTATGGTTTTTTGCCGTGGTGGCGGGCGCGCTGGCGGCTGGCGCCGTGCTCGGCTTTCACGCGCTGATTGCGGGCATCGAGTGGCTGGGCACGGGTTATGTCGGCAGCATGGTAGCGGCGGCGAAGACATTGCCGCCCTGGCGCCGGGCGCTGATCGGCGTGGTCGGCGGGCTGCTGGCCGGACTGGCGTTGCAATGGGGCCGGCGCTGGGCGGCGCGGGGGCCAGATGGTGCGGAGCATCTGGACTACATCGAGGCCGCGCGGGCCGGC
>DATNBD010000137.1:0-11957 GCA_035572155.1 Rhodoferax sp. | reverse complement strand
ACGCCCTTGGGCAGCAGCGAATGCAGCTCGATGAAGCTCTTGACGGCGGTGAACAACCCGTCGCGCAGGCCGCTCTCGTGCGTGCCGCCGGCGCTGGTGGGAATCAGGTTGACGTAGCTCTCGCGCACCGGCTGGCCGTCTTCGGTGAAGGCCACGCACCACTGCGCGCCCTCGCCTTCGGCAAAGCTGTCGTGCGCCGCATCGGCAAAACCCTCACCCTCGAACAGCGGGATCACCGGGTCGGCATTCAATTCCTGCATCAGGTAGTCGCGCAGGCCGCCCTTGTAGAGCCAGGTCTGGACCTCGCGGGTCTTCTCGATGGTCAGCGTCACCGTCACGCCCGGCATCAGCACCGCCTTGCTGCGCAGCAGGTGCGCCAGCTCCTGCATCGGCAGCGCCGTCGCCTCAAAGTATTTGGCGTCGGGCCAGACGCGCACGCTGGTGCCGCATTTGCGGTCGCCTTCGCCGGCAGGGCGCAGCGTCAAAGGCTCCACCACGTCGCCGCCCGCAAACACCAGCGCCGCCACCTTGCCCTCGCGGTACGACGTGGCCTCCAGCCGCTTGGCCAGCGCGTTGGTCACAGAAACGCCCACGCCGTGCAAGCCGCCCGAAAAACTGTAGGCCCCGCCACTGCCCTTGTCGAACTTGCCACCCGCGTGCAGCCGGGTGAACACCAGCTCGATCACCGGCGCTTTTTCCTCGGGGTGCAGACCGAACGGAATGCCGCGGCCGTCGTCCTCCACGCTGACCGAGCCATCAGCATGCAGCGTAACGCGGATTTTTTTGCCAAAGCCCGCCAACGCCTCGTCGGCGGAGTTGTCCAGCACCTCCTGGATCACGTGCAACGGGTTGTCGGTGCGGGTGTACATGCCCGGGCGCTGCTTGACCGGCTCCAAGCCTTTCAGGACGCGGATCGAGCCTTCCACATACTCGGGCGGTTTGACTGCGGGGTTCATTGTCATAGCGGCGGATTGTAGTCCGCCCTCACTCGAACCACTGGATACAACCACAGCTTCGGCGTGCCCCACGACCGGTGCGCCCGCCGCCTCGAACCGGATTTGCCACGTTCCCGGCGGGCCGTCCTTGCCCCTACACTTGGGCATGACCACGGCACATTCGACTCCATGAAAACCATCGTCATCACCGGCGCCTCCGACGGCATAGGTGCCGAGATGGCGCGCCAGTTCGCAGCCTCGCACGGCCCTGCCGTCGCGCTGGTGCTGGCGGCGCGGAACCAGGACTTGCTGGACCAAGTCGCGGGCCAATGCGCGGCGCATGGAGCCAGCACCTTGACCGTCCAGACCGACGTGTCACAGCAGGCGCAGTGCCGGCATTTGATGGCCAGCGCGATGGAAAATTTCGGCCGCATTGACGCGTTGATCAACAACGCGGGCCGCTCGGCGCACGCGCTGTTTGCCGATGTCAAGGCCGAGGATCTGGGCTGGTACGAGGAGCTGATGCGCATCAACCTGTGGGGTGCCGTCTGGTGCACCCACGCGGCACTGCCGCACCTCAAGGCCACGCGCGGCAGCATCGTGGCGGTGTCCTCGCTGGCCGGGTTGATCGGGGTTCCGGGACGCACCGCCTACAGCGCGAGCAAATTTGCCGTCACCGGTTTTTTCGAGGCCCTGCGTGCCGAGCTCAAAATCGCGGGCGTCAGCGTGACCGTCGCCTATCCGGGCGTGGTGGCGACGCAGACACGCTACCGCGGCTTCAACGCAGCAGGTTTGCCAGCCGGCGCCAGCGGCCTGAAGGAGGACGACGCCATGAGCGTGCAGGAATGCGCGCGCCTGATCATCGAGGGCATGCAGCAGCGCCGGCGCGAAGTCGTGATGGGCCGGCGCAGCAAAATCGGGCGCTTGCTGAAACTGCTGGCGCCCGGCGTGGTGGAAAACATGGCGCTGGCGGCGCTCAAAGACAATGTCAAGCCTCACTGAAACAGCCCCTGGCCCGCACGGCAGCCTGGTGCCGTCCGCGTGGATTCAGCGCTGGTCGCACCTGGTGCCTGCGCGCGGCACGGTGCTGGATGTGGCCTGTGGCTACGGCCGCCACCTGCGCTGGTTTGCACAACGAAATCACCCGGTAGCCGGCGTGGACCGGTCACAGGAAGCTATTGATTCAATAGCAAACCTGGCGGCTGCGGGCCAGGCCGAAGCGCTGGTGGCAGACCTTGAAAACGGGCCCTGGCCGTTTTCAGCCAGCGCGAAAGTCCGCACGTTCGATGCGGTCGTCGTCACCAACTACCTGTGGCGCCCGCTACTGCCGGCCATCGTCGGCAGTGTCGCGCCCGGCGGCGTGCTGATTTACGAAACATTCGCAGCCGGCAACGAGACCGTGGGCAAGCCCTCCCGCGCCGACTTTCTGCTGCAGCCGGGCGAGCTGCTGCGCGCCTGCGCTGGCCTGCGCGTGGTGGCGTTCGAAGACGGCTTCCTGCACGGTCCGGATCGCTTCGTGCAGCGCATCGTGGCCGTGCGCGAGTCCGACCGGGAACTCCCGGCGCGCTACCCGCTCTAGCTACCGGCTCTAGTTAGAATGCTGGTTTACCGTTTCAGGCAGCGGACATGACACCCATTACCGGCAGCATCGTGGCGATCGTGACCCCGATGCAGGAAGACGGCAGCGTGGACTACCCCACCCTGCGCAAGCTGATCGACTGGCACGTCGCGCAAGGCACCGACTGCATCGGCGTGGTCGGCACCACGGGCGAGTCGCCCACGCTGAACGTGCAGGAACACTGCGAGATCATCCGCGTGTCGGTCGAACAGGCCAAGGGCCGCGTGCCTGTCATGGCCGGCTGCGGCGCCAATTCCACCTCGGAGGCGATCGAACTCACACGGTTTGCCAAGCAGGTCGGCGCCGACTGCCACCTGCAGGTGGTGCCCTACTACAACAAGCCCGGGCAGGAAGGCCAGTACCGGCACTTCAAGGCCATTGCCGAGGCCGTGGATTTGCCCATGGTGCTGTACAACGTGCCCGGGCGCTCGGTCGCCGACATGGCACACGACACCGTGCTGCGGCTCGCGCAGGTGCCGGGCATTGTCGGCATCAAGGAGGCCACCGGCGATATTGAACGCGCGCAATGGCTGATCCGTGACGTGCCGCAGGGGTTTTCCGTGTATTCGGGCGACGACCCGACCGCGGTCGCGCTGATGCTGTGCGGCGGCAAGGGCAACATCAGCGTCACGGCGAATATCGCGCCGCGCCTGATGCACGAGCTGTGCGTGGCCGCCATCGCGGGCGACGCGCGACGCGCCATGGAAATCCAGCGCCAGCTGATGCCGGTGCACAAGCAACTGTTCGTGGAAGCCAACCCGATGCCCGTCAAGTGGGCCATGGCCCGTATGGGCCTGTGCGGCGGCACCATGCGCCTGCCCATGACCCCGATCGCGCTGGCCAACGAAGTCGTGGTCGAAGGCGCCTTGCGCTCGGCCAGACTGCTCTGACCGGCACCACTTTACCCAATGGAATTTCACGTGAATCAATTTGCAAAATTGACCCTGCTCGGCCTTGCGCTGACGCTAAGCGCCTGCTCCGCGCTTCAGACCGACAAGATCGACTACAAAAGCGCCAGCAAATCCACCGGCCTGGAGGTCCCCCCGGATCTGACGCAATTGGCGCCCAACAATCAGTATGCGGTTCCTGGCGCGACGGTCTCGGCCAACAGCTATGACAGTGCCCAGGTCGCCGCCAAGCCGGCAGACCAGGCGACCGCCATTTCCAAACTGGGCGACATGCATATCGAGCACGATGGCAATGACTACTGGCTGGTGGTGGACCGGCCGGCCGACCAGCTCTGGAACCCGGTAAGCGACTTCTGGCAGGAAAACGGATTCACGCTGGCGAAGGACGATCGCAAGCTGGGCGTGATGCAGACCGACTGGGCGGAGAACCGCGCCAAGATTCCGCAGGACATCATCCGCCGAACCATCGGCAAACTGTTCGATCAGGCCTACGACACCGGCGAGCGCGACCGGTTCCGCACCCGGCTCGAGCGCAATCGCGACGGCGGCACCGACATTTTCATCACGCACCAGGGCATGAAAGAGATCTACACGGACTCCATGAAGACCCAGACCATATGGGAACCCCGGGCGCCCGACCACGGGCTCGAGGCCGAATTCCTGGGCCGCCTGATGCTGAAACTGGGCGCGTCAAAAGAGCAGGCCAAGACCCTGATGGCGACCCCCGTCGTGGCCAAGCCGACCGCCCGGGTCGCCATGCTGAACGATCACCCTGTGGTGCAGATGGACGAAGGTTTCGACCGCGCCTGGCGCCGTGTCGGTCTCACGCTGGACCGCACGGGGTTCACCGTGGAAGACCGGGACCGCAGCAAGGGCCTGTACTTCGTGCGCTATGTAGATCCCACCACGGATAACAGCGAACCTGGCTTTTTCAGCAAGCTGTTCAGCGGATCGAAACCAGCCGCCGCGCCGCTTCAGTACCGCATTGCACTGCAAAGCCAGGGGAACTCGACCACCATATCGATACAGGACTCCAACGGCGCTCCCGACACGTCGGCCAACGCGCAGCGCATCGTCAAAGTCATCGCCGACGACCTCAACTAGCCCTTCGTTGGCATGTTGCGATTCAGGAGCCTGGGCAGCGGCAGCTCGGGCAATGCCACCATCGTCGAAGCCGGCACGGGAAGCAGGGTCACACGCCTGTTGATCGATTGCGGCTTCAACCTGAAGCACCTGGATGCGAGGCTGGCTGGCATCGGGTTGCTGGCCAGCCAGATCGACGCCGTCTTCATCACCCATGAACATGGGGACCACATCGGCTGCGTACGCCAGGTCGCGCTGCGTGAACGCATTCCGGTCTGGATGAGCCGGGGCACCCATGCCGCGCTGGAACCGGACGAGCTCGGCGGGTTGTTCCATGCGGCCAGCGACGGACAGGCCATTGACCTCGGGGAACTCCAGCTCATGCCGTTCACCGTACCGCACGACGCGCGCGAGCCGCTGCAGCTGTGTTGCACCGACGGCGCGTCACGGCTCGGTGTGCTGACCGACCTGGGCCATGGCACGGCGCATGTGCAGGAGCAACTGCACGGGTGCAGCGCGCTGCTGCTCGAATGCAACCACGAACCGGCGCTGCTGGCCGCATCGAACTACCCGCCGCATCTTAAAAGAAGGGTCGGCGGGCCGCACGGCCACCTCGCGAACGCCGAGGCCGCGCGTATCGTGCAGGCGGTCCTGCATCCCGGGTTGAACCGCGTCGTCGCGGCGCACCTGAGCCGTCAGAACAACCGCCCGGAACTTGCGCGCGCCGCGCTGGCCGGCGCGCTTGGCCGCGCGGCCGACGACATCGATGTGGCAGACCCGGTGCGCGGCACCGACTGGATCAGCGTCTGACCAACCCGCGCCTCCTCGTCATGAATGGCACGGCAAGAGGAAGCAGGTCACAACGTTCGCTCGACACTAGCGACCGCCCATAAAAAAAGCCACCTTGCGGTGGCTTTCTCGATGAAGACCTCGGTTCGACCGATTACTTCTTGTCGGTAGCCGACTTGACTGCATCGGCGGCGGCGCCAGCGGCGTCCTTCACCGCACCAGCGGCATCCTTGGTGGCAGTGGCAGCGTCCTTGACTGCATCGGCCGCGGCGGAGCCCGCAGAGCTCGTGGCATCGCTGGCCGCACCGGCGGCGTCGCTCGCAGCGCCCGCAGCAGCGGGAGCGGTACCGGCAGCGGGTGCAGCAGGCGCTTCGGCGGGCGCAGCAGCCGGAGCTTCGGTGGCCGGAGCCGGTGCCGGAGCTTCGTCTTTTTTACCGCAGGCAACCAAGGCAGCCGAAGCGATGACGGCAGCCAGAATAAGACTCTTGTTCATTTGAAAAGTTCCTTAAATGGAGAAAAACAAATTCCAAAAAATGTCGGCACAGCGAAAACCGCGCCGACCGAGGGAAGGAAGTCAGGCTCCTCCATCTCAGGCGCTGATTATAGTTCTGGAAATTACTAATATCGAAAACCCGTATGACAAAAAAGCAACACTTTGTCAGTACTGCGAGCTCGCTACAGGCCCAGTGTGGAAGCGGGAAAACCGGGGGTACTCTGGCGCAACCATTCGGTCAGCGCCTCCCGCACCTGCAGCCCACGCAGCGGATCGCTGCCGCAGATACCGGTGCTGCGTTCCAGATCGAGCCGGCGCAGTGCCCAGGCCGGGCTCCAGACCGCGCTGGGCAGTTGCACCGGATCGGCCGCTGCACAGCGGCGGCATTCGATCACATGCGCCCACATCCGGCGCCAGGTTACAAAACGCGCGTGGCGTCGATATAACTCATCGTAATTGACCGCCAGAACGGTCAAGCGGCGCCCGGTTCGGGACCAGGCCCGCAGCGACTCGACCACCGCAAGCTCACCCAACGGCCAGTCTTCGAAACTGGCGTCGCTGATGATGATTTCGCGCCAGCCTTCGCGCGCGGCACCCGCGAGCGCGTCGCGCACGATTTGCGTGAACTGGCTGCGCCCCGAAAACCGGCCCGAAGGCAGATTAATCGCAGTGGCGCCCGGCCCTGCGCCATCGGGGCGGCTCGCGTCCACGGAAACCTCGGTCTGTGACGTCGCCATGACAGCACCTCCACCTGGGTTACCTTGGTTATAGCGCCTTTGGGGCGCCCTCGTGCAGCCAGCCGGCCTCGCACCAGCACGCCAGCAGCGACAACACGTCCGGGCCGACCCGCCGCAGATCGTCGGCGCCCAGGCAGCGGCGATCGGCCAGTTGGCGCAGCACCACGGCGTCGCGCCCGCTGGCACGGTAGCTCTCGCCGTTGATGAAAACGTAATCGTCATCAAACATCATGCGGGTGCGCCGGTCCAGCACCACGCGCCCAAGGCGACGAGGCGCCCGGGCCGCATCGAACCAGACACGGGCCTTGGGTTCGGTCAGGTATTCGCCCAGGGCACGAGGCAGCGCGCGCGAATCCTTGAGCGCCGCCTGCACGGCGCGCCCGGCAAATTCCTGCAGCATGGCCGGGATGCGCCCGGGCGAATCCACTGCCTGCTGCGCGGCGTCCCGGTACAGCGCGGACCCGGCGGCGTCTTCCGCCAGGCGCTGCAGCAGCTCGCGCCCCAGTTCGCCGCGATCCGGAGCGCGAAAGCCGATCGAGTACGTCATGCACTCGCCAAGCGCCATGCCGTCGTGGGCATAGCGCGGCGGCAGGTACAGCATGTCGCCCGGATCCAGCACAAACTCCTGCTCCGGCACGAAACGGGAAAGAATCTTCAACGGCACGTCTTGCTGCAAAGCCAGGTCGGACTGGCGGGCTATGCGCCAACGGCGCCGGCCGTGGGCCTGCAGCAGGAACACGTCGTAGCTGTCGAAGTGCGGGCCGACGCCACCACCATCCACGGCGTAGCTGATCATCAAATCGTCCAGCCTCGCCTGCGGCACAAAACGGAACTGCTGCAACAGTTCGTGCGCCCCGTCCACGTGCAGGTCAACGCCCTGCACCAGCAGCGTCCAGTCGGGTTGCTTGAGCGGCGGCAAGGCGCGCCGGGCGAACGGGCCGGGGCGCATCTGCCAGCCTTTTGGGCCGTGCACGACCAGGCGCGACTCCACGTCGTCATCGGCCGCCAACTCGAACAGCGCGGTGCGATCCAGCAACGCCTTGAAATCCGGAATCGCCTGGCGCACCAGCAAGGGCTTTTTCTGCCAATGCCGGCGCATGAACTGCTGTGGGCTCAATCCGCCGAGCAATGCGAGGGGTTGTGTGATGTTCATAACTGCGACAATTCTCCTATGGAAATTACTCAACAATGCGTGGTCGCGCTGACCTGGACGCTCAAGGACACGCTGGGCGAAGAACTGGACGTGCTCGATGAGCCGGTGGAGTTTCTGGTCGGCGGCAGCGACCTGCTGCACAAAATCGAAGAAGCGCTGCAGGGCCACGAGCCAGGCGCCCGGCTGGATTTGCACCTGGAACCCGAAGATGCCTTTGGCGACTTCAACGACCAACTGATCTTTCTGGAGCCGCGCGGCCTGTACCCCCAAGAGCTGGAAGAAGGCATGACGTTCGAGGGCAGCGCGCTACCGGCCGGCAGCAACCCCGATGCGCCCAAGGACGCGCTCTACACCGTGACCGAAATCTACCCCGAGCATGTGGTGCTCGACGGGAATCATCCGCTGGCGGGCATTGCGATCCGCCTGAGTCTGAAGGTCGAGGCGGTGCGCGAAGCAACCGAAGAAGAGATCGGGCGCGGCTCCTGCGGCACGGGTTTCTTCAGGGTCCAGCCGCAGGGACCGGGAAACGATCTGCTGCACTGAGTTTTGAATGAAATACTGCTGTAGCCCTTACCCGTCAATGGCCATCAGCTACGAATTCAGTAGTTCCCGAGGTGGCGCCGGAATGCGCCCTCACGCCTTGCCGGTGGAACCGTAGCCACCCTCGCCGCGCACGCTGGCCGCAAACTCGCTCACCACGTTGAAGCGCGCCTGCACCACCGGCACGATCACCAGTTGCGCAATGCGCTCCATCGGCGCGATGGTAAAGGCCACATCGCTGCGGTTCCAGGCGCTGACCATGAGCTGGCCCTGGTAGTCGCTGTCGATCAGGCCGACCAGGTTTCCCAGCACGATGCCGTGCTTGTGGCCCAGCCCCGAGCGCGGCAGGATCAGCGCGGCGAAGTTTGGGTCGCACAAATGCATCGCGATCCCGGTCGGTACGAGCTGCCACGCGTTGGGGGCGAGTTCGAGCGGCGCGTCCAGGCAGGCGCGCAGGTCCAGGCCGGCGCTGCCGGGCGTGGCGTAGGCCGGGAGCTGATCCGCCATGCGCGGATCGAGAATCTTCACATCGATTTGCATGGGTTTTTAAGGGAAATCAGGCTGTGGCCCTTATCCGATCTGCAATATTTGCTATCAATTGGCGAGCCAACTCAAGTTTAGGGGCGCGCGGCAATTCCTGCGTGCCACGCTCGTCCACCAGCAGCAGCGCGTTGTCGTCCTGCCCGAACGTGGCCGGCCCGATGTTGCCGACCAGCAGCGGCACGCCCTTGCGCGCGCGCTTCGCGCTGGCGTGCGCCAGCAGGTCGTGGCTCTCGGCCGCGAACCCGACGCAGAACAGCGCGCCACTTTGGGCACGCGGCGATTGCGCCACGCTGGCCAGGATGTCCGGGTTCTCGGTGAAGGCCATCGACGGACACTGGCCGGTGCCGTCCTTCTTGATTTTTTGCGCCGCGGCACTGGCCGGCCGCCAGTCCGCAACAGCCGCCGTTGCTACGAACAGCGTGGCAACGTTTGCATGTTGCATGACGGCCTCGAACATATCCCGCGCGGATTTCACGTTCATCCGGGTCACGCCGCGCGGTGTCGGCAGGCCGACCGGCCCCGCCACCAGCGTCACCTGGGCGCCGGCCTCGCGCGCGGCGCGCGCAATGGCAAAACCCATCTTGCCGCTGGACAGATTTGTGATGCCGCGCACCGGGTCGATTGCCTCGTAGGTCGGCCCAGCCGTGATCAGCACCTGCTGACCGGCCAGCCGCTTGGGCTGGAAGAACGCGATCACATCGTCCAGCAATTCGGCGGGCTCCAGCATGCGGCCGTCACCGGTCTCACCGCAGGCCTGGAGGCCGCTGCCCACGCCCAGCAGCGTCGCGCCGTCGATCTGCAATTGCGCCAGATTGCGCTGGGTGGCGGGATGCGCCCACATTTCGCGGTTCATCGCGGGCGCAATCAACAGCGGTACCTGGGCGATCGGGCGCGCCAGGCACAACAGGGCAAGCAAATCGTCGGCGCGGCCGTGCACCAGCCTGGCGATGAAGTCGGCGCTGGCCGGCGCAATCAGGATCGCGTCGGCTTCGCGCGAGAGATTGATATGTGCCATGTTGTTGTGCTCGCGCGCATCCCACTGCGAGGTGTAAACCGGCCGGTTCGAGAGCGCCTGCATCGTCACCGGGGTGATGAACTGGCCGGCCGCCTCGGTCATCACGACCTGTACGCTCGCGCCCGCCTTGATCAGCGCGCGGCACAACTCAGCCGCCTTGTAGCAGGCAATGCCGCCGGAGAGGCCCAAAACAATGTGTTTTCCAGCAAGATCGTTCATGAGTTGCAATGTATCAGACGCCTATAATCTCGCTTTACCACCTCCTCGGGATTGGCTCCCGACCCTGACATGACCAAATTCGTCTTCGTCACCGGCGGTGTGGTGTCCTCCCTGGGCAAGGGAATCGCCTCAGCCTCCTTAGCCGCGATCCTCGAATCGCGGGGCCTGCAGGTCACTCTCATCAAGCTCGATCCCTACTTGAATGTCGACCCGGGCACGATGTCGCCATTCCAGCACGGCGAAGTATTTGTGACCGATGACGGCGCGGAAACCGACCTCGACCTGGGCCATTACGAGCGCTTCATCGAGACGCGCATGGGCAAGGTGAACAACTTCACGACCGGCCAGATCTACAAGAGCGTGCTGGAGAAGGAACGCCGCGGCGACTACCTGGGCAAGACGGTACAGGTGATTCCGCACGTGACCAACGAAATTCAGGAATTCGTACTGCGCGCGGCCGCCGCAACCGAGGTCGATGTCGCCATTGTCGAGATCGGCGGCACCGTCGGCGACATCGAGTCGCTGCCGTTTCTGGAGGCGGTGCGCCAGATGAGCCTCAAGCTCGGGCCCAACAACACGGCGTTCGTCCATTTGAGCTACGTGCCCTGGATCGCCGCCGCGGGCGAACTCAAGACCAAGCCAACCCAGCACACCGCGCAGAAGCTGCGCGAGATCGGGATCCAGGCCGATGCGCTGCTGTGCCGCGCCGACCGCCCGATTCCGCAGGAAGAACGCTCCAAGATCTCGCTGTTCTCGAACGTGCCCGAATGGGGCGTGATCTCGATGTGGGACGTGGACACGATTTACAAGGTGCCGCGCATGCTGCACGAACAGGGCCTGGACGGCCTGATCTGCGACCGGCTGCGCCTGAACACGCCGCCCGCCAACCTCAAGCGCTGGGACGATCTGGTGTACGAGACCGGGCATCCGCAAAGCGAAGTTAACATCGCGATGGTTGGCAAGTACGTGGACCTGTCGGACAGCTACAAATCGCTGAATGAAGCGATACGCCACGCCGGCATGCACAACCATGCGCGCGTGAAGATCGGCTATATCGACTCGGAAACCATCACGCCGGAGAACGTGGGCCAGCTCGGCAAATTCGATGCCGTGCTGGTGCCGGGCGGCTTTGGCAAGCGCGGCATCGAGGGCAAGATCTGCGCGGCGCGCTTCGCGCGCGAGAACAAGGTTCCGTACCTCGGCATTTGTCTGGGCATGCAGGTGGCAACCATCGAATTCGCGCGCCATGTCGCGCACCTCGAAAATGCCAACAGCACCGAATTCGAACCGGACACGCCCAACCCGGTGATTGCGCTGATCACCGAATGGAAGGACAAGGACGGCACCATCAAGACCCGCGACGAGAACTCCGACCTGGGCGGCACGATGCGGCTGGGCGCGCAAAGCTCGGACGTGGCGCCGGGCACGCTGGCGCACAGCATCTACGGCGACGTGGTGACCGAGCGGCATCGGCATCGCTACGAGGCCAACGTGAACTACCTCGACCAGCTGCGCCAATCGGGGCTGGTGATTTCCGCCCTGACGCAGCGCGAACACTTGACCGAAATCATTGAACTGCCTACGGCCATGCACCCGTGGTTCATCGGCGTGCAGTTCCACCCGGAATTCAAGTCCACACCCTGGTCCGGGCATCCCCTGTTCAATGCCTTCATCGCGGCCGCGCTGACGCACCGCGACCAGGCCGCGCCGGATCATCCGGCGGCCGTTGCGAACCTGAAAGTGGTGGCCTGAGCATGAAGCTTTGCGGCTTTGAAGCGGGGCTGACGCACCGCTTCTTTTTGATCGCCGGCCCCTGCGTGATCGAATCCGAGCAGTTGCAGATGGACACCGCCGGCACACTCAAGGAAATCACCGCGTCGCTGGGCATCCCCTTCATCTTCAAGAGCAGCTTCGACAAGGCGAA
>DATNBD010000136.1:0-2466 GCA_035572155.1 Rhodoferax sp. | reverse complement strand
CAGGGCGCGCGGGGTGAGCGTGGCGCAGGCATCGCGGGATTTGGGGATCCACGCGAACGTGCTGCGCAAGTGGGTGCGGGATGCGACGCTGGATCCGGTGCAGGCATTTCCGGGGCACGGGCAGATGAAGCCCGAGCAGGCGGAGATTGCGCGCCTGAAGAAGGAAGTCGCGCGCTTGCGGATGGAGCGGGACATCCTAAAAAAAGCCGCGGCCTATTTCGCCAAGGAATCGACGTGAAGTTCGGATTCGTGGCGAAGCACCGAGTGGCCTGGCCGGTGGCGATGCTGTGCGAGGCGCTCGGTGTGTCTCGCAGCGGATTCTATGCGTGGCTGACGCGACCGCGGAGCCGGCGCAGCCTGGAAGACGAGCGCCTGACGGAACTGGCGCGACGCAGCTTCCTGGACAGTGACCGCACCTACGGCGCACGCCGGGTCTGGCGGGATGTGCTGGCGAGTGGCCAACGTTGCGGATTGCACCGCATCGAGCGGTTGATGCAAGCCCAGGCGCTGCGTGCACGGCCCAGGCGGCGTGGCTTGCCGGTTGACCGAGGTGCGCGGTCTGCGCTTGCGCCGGCCGCCAACCTGCTGGACCGTCAGTTCGTTGCATCGGGACCGAACCAGAAGTGGGTCGCCGACTTCACCTACCTGTGGACGGCAGAAGGTTGGCTGTACGTCGCGGTGGTGCTGGACCTGTACTCGCGGCGCGCAGTCGGTTGGTCGATGCAGGCCAGCATGACCGCGCAACTGGTTACCGATGCGTTGATGATGGCGCTGTGGCGGCGTGGACGTCCGCAGGCGCTGCTGCACCATTCCGATCGCGGCAGCCAAGGCGGAATCAAGTGGTCGTTGCAACATCTCGATACTGGAGGTGTTGGATGGGACGACCAAGAGGCTGGGCAACTCTGCAAACCGGACGGGCACCAATGCGTTCGCCTGGGCGGCCGGGAATCAATCAGCGAGAGGCGAAGCAGGCATTCTGGAAACGTATTGCCGAAGGGCTGACCAGCGAGGATGCGGCGCTGGTCAGCGGTGTCTCGCTACCATTGGGCACGCGATGGTTTCGGGCTGCGGGGGGCATGCCACCGGACAGTTTGGCGCCACTGACGGGGCGCTATCTGGCGTTTGCCGAACGTGAGGAACTGGCGCTTTTGCGCGCACAAGGGCATGGGATACGAGAGATCGCACGGCGGCTGGGCCGAGCACCCTCGACGGTCTCGCGCGAGCTTCGGCGAAACGCCGCAACCCGCAGTGGCAAGGTGCTATATCGCGCTACGGTGGCACAGTGGAAAGCCGAGCGGGCAGCTGCGCGCCCAAAGGCGGCCAAGCTGGCCGTGAATGAGCGACTGCGCATTTATATCCAAGATCGCCTCGCTGGTGCAGTCACGGACAGCGACGGTAGGCCCATACCGGGGCCTGCGGTTCCACGGTGGAAGGGACGCCGCCGAGGGCGTCGTGCTGACCGACGTTGGGGCAGCTGCTGGAGTCCGGAGCAGATCAGTCGCCGGTTGCCAATCGACTTCCCGCATGATGCGTCCATGCGGGTCTCACACGAAGCCATCTACCAAGCTCTTTATGTGCAAGGTCGCGGTGCGCTGCGGCGTGAACTGTCCGCCTGTCTGCGTACCGGTCGAACGCTGCGGGTGCCGCGTGCGAGGACGCAACAACGAGGCAAGAAGTTCGTCACTCCGGAGGTGATGATCAGCGAGCGGCCCGCAGAAGCCGCCGATCGCGCAGTGCCCGGCCACTGGGAAGGCGATCTGATCATCGGTCTGAACAGTTCTGCGATCGGCACCTTGGTTGAACGCACGACTCGATTCACGCTGCTGCTGCACTTGCCGCCCATGCCGGGCCACGGGCCAGGCGCCCGCACCAAGAATGGGCCAGCCTTAACCGGCCACGGCGCGGCAGCGGTACGCGAGGCCATCGCCGCGAAGATTACGACGCTGCCTGAGCAGCTTCGCAAATCCTTGACTTGGGATCAGGGAGCGGAAATGGCACAACACGCACAGCTGCGCATCGATACCGGCGTGGCTGTCTACTTCTGTGATCCGCGGAGCCCTTGGCAGCGTGGCACGAACGAAAATACCAACGGCTTGTTGCGGCAGTACTTCCCAAAAGGAACCGACGTGAGTCGATACTCCGAACGCGAACTCGACGCGGTGGCGGCAACTCTAAACCGCCGGCCAAGAAAAACCCTCGGATGGAAGACACCTGCTGAAGCACTCGACGAACTGCTATCTTCCACTTGGCAAGCCAACGTTGCGACGACTCCTTGAGCCCAAGTTGGCTGCCGCGATCGGAATGGTGCAGCAGTGCTTGCGGATATCCACGCCGCCACACTGCCATCATCAACGCATCGGTAACCAGTTGCGCGGTCATGCTGGACTGCATCGACCAGCCGATCGCGCGACGTGAGAACAGGTCCAGCACCACCGCCACGTACAGCCAACCCTCGGCCGTCCACAG
>DATNBD010000135.1:0-2214 GCA_035572155.1 Rhodoferax sp. | reverse complement strand
CCAAGCCAGCGTGGCTGCGGGTGCGGCTGCCAACCGGCGCGAAATACGAGGAGATCCGCGACATCGTGCGCACCCACAAGTTGTCGACGGTGTGCGCCGAGTCGAAATGCCCGAACATCGCCGAATGCTGGGGGCGCGGCACCGCGACCCTGATGCTGATGGGATCGGTGTGCACTCGTGCCTGCAAGTTCTGCGCCGTCAGCACGGGTAATCCGCACGGCTGGCTCGACCCGCAGGAACCCGCGAGCGTCGCCGACGCGGTTGCGCTGATGAATCTGAAATACGTGGTGTTGACCTCGGTGGATCGCGACGACTTGCCGGATGGCGGCGCCGCTCATTACGCCGCCTGCATCCGTGCGATCCACGGCCGCATGCCGCAGACGGCGGTCGAGGCATTGACCCCGGATTTCGCCGGCCGGCATGAGCAGGTCGCCACGGTGATCGATGCCGGATTGGCGACGTATGCGCAAAACATCGAGACGGTGGAGCGGCTGACACATCCCGTGCGCGATGCACGTGCAGGCTATCGGCAGACCCTGGACGTTCTCAAGTTTGCCAAGCGCCACGCGCCGCAAACCATCGTCAAGACCAGCCTGATGCTGGGTCTGGGCGAAACCGATGCCGAGATCGATCGCACGCTGGACGACATCCGCGCAGCCGACGTGGACGTAGTCACGATGGGCCAGTACATGCGCCCCACGAAGAACCATCTGCCGGTCGCACGCTTCGTGACACCCGAGCAATTTCAGCAGTACCGCGAAATGGCGCTCACCAAGGGTTTCCTCGAAGTGGTTGCAGGGGCGCTGGTGCGGTCGAGCTACCGGGCCGAGCAGGTGCTGCAACACAACAATGTCGGCCTCCCGGAAGCAGTCGCCGACGGCATTCGCCAGACGGCCACGATGCGGTGCTGAACCCGTCAACTCCAGGGAACAGCCCCGGCCAGCGTGGCCCTGACGCTGGCCTCGTCCATTCCCGCAAGCAACTGTTCCGCCTCCGGTAGATTGGTCGCGTCGAGTTCATTTTTCAGCACCTCGTCGCCGCCAGTCCGGCTGAAAATGACCAGAACGCTGCCGTAGGACGCCTCCAGCAACGCGGCCTGCCAGTGGTTGCCCTGTGCATCGTCGAAACTGCGCATGATGTGTTGTCCAGAATAGAGATCGATAGGATAGCGTGGGGCAGCCGCGCCGATCACCTGTCCTGGCCGCGGCGCAAAGCATCCACGACCAACACCAGGGCTGGCGAGGCACGGCGGCTGGCGTAGTACAGGTGGTACCCGGGGAACGTCGCCGCCCAGTCGTCCAGCACGGACAGGAGACGGCCCGCCGCGATGTGTCCGTCAACGGTGTCAACGGGAGCCCAGGCCAGCCCCTGGCTGGCCAGCGCCGCAGCGATGATCAGGTCGCTGGAATTGAACGCGAGCCGCCCCGACACGTGGGCGCTGACGCTCCTTCCTCGACGCGCGAACTCCCATTTCAGCAGCCCGCCGTGGGACGGCAGGCGCAGCCCGATGCAATCGTGTTCGGTGAGATCCTGCGGGGCACGGGGCCGCGGGTGGCGCACGAAATAGTCCGGGGCGCCGACCACGGCCATGCGCATGTCCGGCGCCATGCGCATCGCAATCATGTCCTTGGCCACGTCGGCGCCCAGGCGCACGCCAATGTCGAAGCGCTCGGCAACGATGTCGGTGAAGCGGTTGTCGCTGCTGATCTCGACCCGGATATCGGGGTATCGGGGCAGCCACGGCAGCAGCCTGGGCCAGACCAGCGTGCGCACGGCATGTTCGGTTGCCGTGATGCGCACGGTGCCGGCCGGCTTGCCGCGCAGCTCGCCCAGCACGGCCAGTTCGGCTTCGATGTCCGCCAGGCGCGGGCCCACCGTCTGGTACAGCCGCTCACCGGCTTCGGTGGGCGACACGCTGCGCGTGGTGCGGTTCAGCAGCTTCAGGTCGAGCCGGCGCTCCAGCGCGCGCACGGTCTGGCTGAGCGCGGGCTGCGACACGCCCAGTTGCGCGGCGGCGCGGGTGAAGCTGCCTTCGCGCACGACCGCTGCAAAGGCCGCGAGGTCGTCGAATCGTGTCATTGATAAGTGGTGCTTATAAGGTCATGTCGATTCGGTAGTCTAGTCATTCAATGGTCGCTTGACTACAGTTACCTCCATCGATTCATTTCAAGGACACATCATCATGAAAACACGTCAACTGGGCCGCAGCGGCCT
>DATNBD010000134.1:0-4962 GCA_035572155.1 Rhodoferax sp. | reverse complement strand
GCGCCCACGTAGCTGGCCGGGTTGGAGCGCGCCGTCTTGCCGATCGGCGACTGGTCGACGAACACCACCTCGCTCAGATGGTCGGCGCCCAGCAGGCGGTCGTGCAGGCCCGCCGATTCGGTCGATTTGCCGAAGTGGCGTAACAGGGCCGGCGCCAGCACGTCCTGGATCAGCGTGGACTTGCCGGAACCGCTGACGCCCGTGACACAGACCAGGCGCTGCAGCGGAAACTCGACGCTGACGTTGTCCAGGTTGTGTTCGCGCGCGCCTTCCAGGATGAGCCGCGGCGTATTGTCAGTCACCATGCGCTTGAAGCCCATGCCGACCTGCTTGCGCCCGCCCAGGTAGGCGCCGGTCAGGGTATCGGCCTGGCGCAGCTCCTCGGTCGTGCCATCAAACACGATCTGGCCGCCGCGCTCGCCGGGTCCCGGCCCCATGTCGATCATGCGGTCGGCCGCCAGCATCACGGCCGGGTCGTGCTCGACCACCACCAGCGTGTTGCCGGCGTCGCGCAACCGCTGCATGGCTTCGATGATGCGGTGCATGTCGCGCGGGTGCAGGCCGATGCTGGGCTCGTCCAGCACGAACAGCGTGTTGACCAGCGAGGTCCCGAGCGCGGTCGTCAGGTTGATGCGCTGCACCTCGCCGCCCGACAGCGTGCGGCTCTGCCGGTCCAGCGTCAGGTAGCCGATGCCGACATCGCAGAGGTACTTGAGGCGGGTGGTTATTTCCTCGTACAGAAGCTTGAGCGCCTGGGTGTCGCCCGCATTGGCATGACTTGAAGGGGTAAGCGTCATGCGGTCGAAAAACCGCCGCAGCCGGTCGATCGGCAGCAGCATCAAGTCGTGCAGGCACAGGCCAGGCAGCGCTTCAAGCTGCGCGCGCGACCACGTCACGCCTTGCGGCATGAAACGCCTGGACGGCTCCAGCACCGCATCGGCATCGAGCTTGCTGCCGATGCGCCAAAGCAGGCTCTCGAGCTTGAGGCGCGCGCCGCCGCAGGTGCTGCACGGCGTGTAGCTGCGGTACTTGGACAGCAGCACACGAATGTGCATCTTGTACGACTTGGTCTCGAGGTATTCGAAGAAGCGCTTGACGCCGAACCAGTGCTGGTTCCACTTGCCGTTCCAGTTCGGCGAGCCGTTGATGACCCAGTGCTGGTGCTCGGGCGTGAGCCTGGCGTACGGCGTGTCGCGCGGAATGCCGGCGGCCTCGGCGTGGCGCATCAGGTCATCCTGGCATTCTTTCCAGGCGGGTGTCTGCATCGGCTTGATGGCACCGGCGCGCAGCGTGAGCTTGTCGTTGGGGATGACCAGGCCATAGTCCACCCCGATGACGCGGCCGAAACCGCGGCAGGTTTCACAGGCCCCGACCGGCGAATTGAACGAGAACATCGACGGGATCGGATCGGTGTAGCGCAGGTCGCTTTCCGGACAGTGCAGGCCGGAGGAGAAACGCCAGAGTTCGGGTTCCCCGTCGTCCTGCAGGCAATAGACATTGAGCCGCCCGCTGCCGCGCTTGAGCGCCACCTCGATGGCTTCGACGACGCGGGCCTTTTCGGTGTTGCCGATGCGAAAACGGTCGGCCACCACATCGAGCACCTTGCGCGGCCCGGTCGGTGTGGCCACCTCACGCTCGGCCTGCACCTTGGTGAAGCCGCTGGCCGACAGCCATTGCTCGATTTCCTCGGGACTGGTGTTGGCGGGCAGTTCCACCGGGAAGGTGAAGACCAGCCTCGGATCGACGGCGAAGGCCGCCACGCGCTCGACGATTTGAGCATAGATGGTCTCGGGCGAGTCGTGCCGCACCGGCAGCGCCGTGGCGCGGTCGAACAGCTGTGCGGCACGCGCAAACAGCAGCTTGAGGTGGTCGTTGAGCTCGGTCATGGTGCCGACCGTGGAGCGCGAGGAGCGCACCGGGTTGGTCTGGTCGATCGCGATCGCGGGTGGCACGCCTTCCACCTTGTCCACCGCCGGCTTGTCCATGCGGTCCAGAAACTGCCGCGCATAGGCGGAAAAGGTTTCCACATAACGGCGCTGCCCCTCGGCGTACAGCGTGTCGAACACCAGGCTGGATTTGCCCGAGCCGCTCGGCCCCGTGACCACCGTCAACTCGCCGGTGCGGATGTCGAGGTCAAGGTTTTTGAGGTTGTGCTGGCGCGCACCGCGAATGCGGATGAGACCTTGGGACATGTCTTGTGATTCTTTCGGATGAGCCCGAACATTCTAGGCAGTCCGGCACCCACGAGGCGGCGTGTGGTTATAGCGGCGCCAGGCCATCGAACCAGCCGTTGCCGATTTGCCAGGGGAGGCTCCTGGGCGCGTGTAGCCGGTACGCGCCGGGATGTGGAGAATGGCTACTTGGGCCGTGTCGCGCCCGCTGGCAACTGACGGGCGGCCTCCCACGCCGGGCCGTCGAACCAGGCATCGCCTTCGCAGTAGGCGCGCAGCATGGGCAGCGCATCGAAACCCCAGAACAGTTTGCCGTCCACCGCGAAGGTGGGTACGCCAAACACGCCCGCGGCGATGGCCTCATTGGTGTGGGCCTTGAGCTGCGCCTTGACCTCGTCGCCGTTCACATCGGGCGCGGGCGCCAGCTGCGCGGCCAGCGCCTGCAGCCGCGCCGGGTCAGCCGCCTCGGCGCCGCCGCGCCAGACGTGACGGAACAGGGTCTCGCAGACATAGCGGTTGGGCGCGCCCTGCGCATCGCAGGCCACGGCCAGCCGCAGCAGCGCCAGCGGGTTGAACGGATGGCTGGCCGGCAACTGCATCGCGATCCCATGGCGGTGCGCCAGCCACAGCACCTGGCGGTAGGTCCAGTCGCGCTTGGGGGCAATCTCGGCGGGGCCGAGCTGCCCATGGTGCTTGAGCAGGCCCGCGAACAGCAGCGGCTTGTGCGTCACGCTGTAGCTCAGGCCCAGCAGGGCCTCGGGCAACTGTTCGAACGCGAGGTAGGCGTACGGCGAAATGAAGTCGAGGTAGAAGGTGATGTGCTTCATGGCGATGCCGGTGTCGTTGTGGGTTCTGCCGCCGCGCGCTGCTCGATCAGGGTCCAGATGGCGCGCTTGTCGGCATCGCTCATGCGGCTCCAGCGCCCGATCTCGTCGAGCGTGCGAAAGCAGCCCTCGCACCAGCCACCGGACTCGCTCATGCGGCACACCGAAATGCAGGGTGAAGGCACATTTTCGGCTGTAGCCCTTGCCACATCTGCACGATGCGCTATCGAGTCAATAGCATTCATGCGATTTTGACGGCCTGCGCCACGTCGGCCACAGGCGCGCCGGTGAGCCGCTGCAGGTCGTGCGGACTGAGTTTGAAGACGCCATGCGGATGCCCCGCGGCGGCCCAGATTTCGTCGAAGCGGAACAGCTCGCGGTCGATCAGCGTGACCGGCTTGGTGGCATGGGCCAGCGGCGACACACCGCCAATCGAAAAGCCGGTGCTGGCCTTGACAAAATCCGCGTCGGCGCGGCCCAGCTTGCCGCCGCCCACGCACACCAGGGCCGCCACCTTCTTCTCGTCCACGCGCCGGTCGCCCGAGGTCACCACCAGCACAGCCGCATCGTCCGAAGTGCGGCGAAAGATGATGCTCTTGGCAATCTGGCCGACGGCGATGCCCAGCGCATCGGCCGCCTGCTGCGCGGTGCGCGCCGCGTCGTCCAGCATCACGGGTGCATGCGGGTGGCCCTGCGCCTGCAGCGCAGCCGCCACACGCTGCACGCCTTCCGGCAGGGAGACCAGGGGAGTCGAAGTCACGCTCATGCTAGTTCGCCCGTTTAGCCAGAATCGCCTTGGCCGCGCGCGAGTCCGGTTTGCGCTGCAGATAGTCGCTGATGAACTTGCCGGCGTCGATCAGCTTGTCCAAATCGATGCCGGTTTCGATGCCCATGCCGTGCAGCAGGTAGACCACGTCCTCCGAGGCCACGTTGCCGGTCGCGCCCTTGGCGTAGGGGCAGCCGCCCAGGCCCGCGGACGAAGACTGGAAGTTCCAAACCCCCAGCTCCAACGCTGCCAGCGTGTTGGACAGCGCCTGGCCGTAGGTGTCGTGGAAATGGCCCGAGATGTGATCGACGTCGAAGTGCGCCAACGTGGCTTCGAGTGCGCGCTGTACCTTGCGCGGCGTGCCCACGCCGATGGTGTCGGCCACGTCCACGCGCTGCACGCCAATGCTTTTCATCAGCCCGGCCAGCATGCCGACACGCTCGGGCGCAATCTCGCCCTCATACGGGCAGCCGACGGTGCACGACATGGCGCCGCGCACGGAGATGCCCTTGTCGCGCGCCGCCGCCACCACCGGGCGAAAGCGCTCGATGCTCTCGGCGATCGAGCAGTTGATGTTCTTCTGGCTGAAGGCCTCGCTGGCGGCGCCGAACACCACGATCTCGTCGGGCCATTCGGCGCGCGGTGCGGCAATCGCCGCCTCGAAGCCCTTCATGTTGGGCGTGAGCACCGAGTAGCGCACGCCGCTCTGGCGCCGGATGCCGTGCATGACTTCGGCCGCATCGGCCATCTGCGGCACCCACTTGGGGCTGACGAAGCTGGTGACCTCGATCTCTTTCAGGCCGGCGTCCTGCAGGCGCTGCACCAGTTCGATCTTGATTGGGGCCGGCACCATCTGCTTTTCGTTTTGCAGGCCGTCGCGCGGCCCCACATCGACGAGTTTGACTTGGCTGGGAAGGCTCATGTTCTGACTCCAGGAGAGGTTGACACTCAGTATCCGCGTTGCCCGTCGACCACGCCCGCCAGCGCGCCGAAGTCCGCACCGGCCTCGAGGGCTCGGATCTTGGCCGCGATCTGCGCCACCGATTCCTCGCGCTGGGTACGCGCCGAGGCATGCGGCGTCACCGTGATCTTCGGATGCCGCCAGAACGGATGCGCGGACGCGAGCGGCTCCGACGCAAACACGTCGAGCGTTGCGCCCGCGAGTTGGCCCGCATCGAGCAGCGGAATCAGGTCGTCTTCG
>DATNBD010000133.1:0-2386 GCA_035572155.1 Rhodoferax sp. | reverse complement strand
TTGCGGAAGTTGGACGCCACCAGCGACAAATCCTTGATGATCAGGCCGGCGGCATACACGCGCCTGGCTTCGACGTCTTCAACGTTGATGCCGTAGTTGCCGATATGCGGGTAGGTCAGGGTGACGATTTGCTGGCAGTAGCTGGGGTCAGTGAGGATTTCCTGATAGCCGGTCATGGCGGTGTTGAACACCACTTCGCCAACGGTGGCGCCTGGAGCGCCGATGGAATTGCCAACAAAGACTGTGCCGTCTGCGAGCGCCAGGATGGCGGGAGGGAAGTTTCCCTGTAGAGACAAAAGCACTGGGTTCTCCGGGTTGATGACGGTTCGCCCAAGCGCGCGCAAGAAACGACGGCTGCTTTTGTGAGGGGTTTGGCTTGAATGCGGCTTAGGCGAAGCTGATTTGGGAAAGCTGTTGATTATAACTGGGCCGCACCCTCGAGCCGCCCTGTCGCGCAGGCAACCGCGCTGGCGTGCAGGCAGATCGCGGCGGCGGCGGCCACATTGAGCGACTCCTCGCCGCCGGGCTGGTCGATCCGAACCGACAGGCTGGCGCGCGCCATCAGCGCCGCGCTCACACCCTGCCCTTCATGCCCGAGCGCCCAGGCACAGGGCATCGGCAGCTTCGACGCCTGCAGCGGGCTCCCGACGTGCGAACTGGTCACGATGACAGGCACTTTCAACGTGTCCAGCGCCTGCGGTTCGATGCGCTCGACCAGCCGCAGCGCGAAGTGCGCGCCCATGCCGGCGCGCAGCACCTTGGGCGACCACAACGCGGCCGTGCCGCCAAGCGCAATGATCTGGCCAAAGCCGAATGCCGCCGCGCTGCGCAGGATCGAGCCTACATTGCCCGCATCCTGCACCCCATCCAGAATCACCGACGCCGCATCGGGCGCCAGCGCGGGCGCGGGCGGCAGATCGATCACGAATGCAATGCGGGCCGGCGACTCCAGCGCGCTCACGCCGGTCATCAACAAATCGGTCAAAACTACATTTTTGATAGCTACTTGCGCCCACTGTACCGGGGCTAGAGGCCAAAAAGACTCTGAAAAAACGGCCATGGCCGGCCGCACCCCGCGCGCCATCGCGGCGCGGCACAGGTGATCGCCTTCGAGCCAGATCCGCCCCTGCCTGCGATAGGCCGCGCTGTCTTGCGAGAGGCGGCGCAACTCCTTGAGCAAGGCGTTGTCACGCGATGTGATATGAGTCGCCGCGCTGGCGCGAGCGTCGCCCCCCGTGCTCATCGCAGCACCCGCGCCACCGGCGCGAACGATTTGCGATGCTGCGGGCAGGCGCCGTGCGCCGCGAGCGCCGCCATGTGCGCCGCAGTGCCATAGCCCTTGTGGCCGGCAAAGCCGTACTGCGGATATTGCAGGTCAAATGCCTCGCACCAGCGATCCCGATGCACCTTGGCCAGGATCGACGCAGCGGAGATCGCGGGCACCAGCGCGTCGCCCCTGACAATGGCCTCGGCCAGCAGGTCGAACTGCGGCAGCCGGTTGCCGTCGACCAGCACCTTGGACGGCTTGAGCCGCAGCCCCTGCACCGCGCGCTGCATCGCGAGCATCGTGGCCTGCAGGATGTTGATGCGGTCGATTTCGTCCACGCTGGCCTCGGCAATCGAGCAGCACAGCGCCTTCGCGCGGATTTCATCAAACAGCAATTCGCGTTTGCGCGCGCTGAGTTTCTTGGAGTCGGCCAGCCCGGCAATGGGATGGAGGTCGTCCAGAATCACCGCGGCGGCCACCACCGGCCCGGCCAGCGGACCACGCCCCGCCTCGTCGACGCCGGCCACCAGCCCCGGCGTGTCCCAGACCAGCGGAGCCTGCTCAGCCTTGAAGAATTTTCTGGATCGCATCGGCGGCCATGGCGGCGGTGTTTCGCTGCAACTCGGTATGCAGCGTCGTGAATCGGTGTTCGAGCGCCGATATTTTCTCTGGCGCGGCCCGCAACCACTGCAGCACGGCATCCGCCAGCGCCCTCGGCGTTGCCGCGTCCTGCAGCAATTCCGGCACCACAAAGTCGCGGCAAAGGATATTCGGCAAACCAATCCAGGGCTGCAACTGCTTGCGGCGCATGATGTGCCAGGACATCCAGTTCATGTTGTAGGCAATCACCATCGGGCGCTTGAACAGGGCCGCCTCCAGCGTGGCCGTGCCGCTGGCAATCAGGGTGACATCGCAGGCCGCCAGCGCGGTGTGTGACTGGCCGGGCAGGATTTGCAGATCGGCCTTCATCCCGCTGGCCTGTGCCATTTGCTCAAGCTTTTCCCTCAGTGCCGGCACCGCGGGAACTACGAATTTGATAGCGGGACGGGATTTCCTGATAATGGATGCAGCCTCAAAGAACCTTGAACCCAGGTACTGAACCTCGGACTTCCGACTGCC
>DATNBD010000132.1:0-9933 GCA_035572155.1 Rhodoferax sp. | reverse complement strand
CGACATGCAGGCCACCTTCACCAAGCTGGAGACGCTGCGCATCCCCGTGATCGCCGCGATCCAGGGCGGCTGCATCGGCGGCGCGGTGGACCTGGTCACGGCCTGCTGCATCCGCTACGCCACGGCGGATGCGTTCTTCTGCATCCAGGAGATCAACATCGGCATGGTCGCCGACGTCGGCACGCTGCAGCGGTTACCGAAGCTGATCCCGCTCGGTGTGGTGAAGGAGCTGGCCTACACCGGGCGGCGCCTGTCCGCGCAGAAGGCGCTCGGCTACGGCCTGGTCAACGAGATCTTCGACTCGCCCGAGGCCATGCTGGCCGCCGCGCTGCAATGCGCGAAGGAGATCGCCGCCAAGCCGCCGGTCGCGATCTGGGGCACCAAGCAGGTCATCCACTACGCGCGCGACCACTCGGTGGACGATGCACTCAAGCAAATGGGCTGGGTCCAGGGCGCGATCTGGAGCAACGCGCATGTGCGCGAGGCTGTAGCCGCGATGAAGGAAAAGCGCGCGGGCGGCTTCACGGCGCTGTCCGAGCTTCAATCTTTTAGAGAAATCGGGCTGTAGCCATTACCGTAAGTGCCGTCATTCCCACAAGTAACTTTGTCATTCCCGCGAAGGCGGGAATCCAGAAATTCCACCTTGCGTGTGCAAAGGCCTTGGATTCCCGCCTTCGCGGGAATGACAGGGAGAACTCGGGAATGACAGAGGGGACGCGGGAATGACAGCACTTGAAATTATTGCCGCGCGGTGCGGACATTCGGCGGCAGCGCCTGCGGGTAGCTGGTGCGAAACGGGTTGATGTCGAGGCCGCCGCGACGCGTGTAGCGCGCATGCACCGCCGACTCTGTGGCTGGCAGCGCGTCCACAGGTCCATGAAGAGGATTTATTAGAATCCGACCCTCGATTTTCGTAAAACTAATGATGTCTTAAAAAATAATTAAGAATCATCACAAATACGAGCAAATAAATTACTTGTCTGGGTATTCTGGTGCTAGAAACGGATCTATTCTCTTTTAAAAGGTCTGCATATCGTGCAAAAGTATATGCCAACGAACACACAAATATAAGTGCCAAACCTATAACCCAAGCACCGATAGGTGCACCTCTTAATTTGTTGATTATCGGTATATAAGAACTTCCTAATAATGTGCTTATTGATAAAATACAAACGACAAAAGATAAATAAAATTTTTTGATCGTAGACATGTTTATTAACCTATTTTGGTAAAAAAATAAACGGCAAGATCTATTAAAATTCATAAGCCTTTTCGATTATCTTCTCTTCACCCATTTGGAATGCAGCGCCCTCGATCGCCGGCATTCCATTCTGGTGAACAGCTTGCGGTTGTAGGTTGTATTCAGACGGTGTGTTGAAGGCTGCGCGGGCGGAGAATCATTCACTCACTGCTGCCGTTCGAATAGCAACCTATTGCCGCGCCGTGCGGATATTCGGCGGCAGCGCCTGCGGGTAGCTGGTGCGAAACGGGTTGATGTCGAGCCCGCCCCGGCGCGTGTAGCGCGCGTACACCGCCAACTGCGTGGGCTGGCAGCGCGTCCACAGGTCCATGAAGATGCGCTCGACGCAGTGCTCGTGAAACCCGCTGTGGTTGCGAAAGCTGACCAGGTATTGCAGCAGGCCGCCCTGCTCGATCTGCGGGCCGCTGTAGCGGATCTGCACGCCGGCCCAGTCGGGCTGGCCCGTCACCGGGCAATTGCTCTTGAGCAGGTTGCTGGTCAGCACCTCGGTCACGGGTTGCTCGTCCAGCGCCGCCGTGAGCAGCTCGGGCACCGGGGTGTAGCGCGTGCATTCGATGTCGAGCCGGTCCAGGCTCAGGCCGTCGAGCTCGTGCACCGGCTCCTGGTCGAACAGCGCGGGCGCCAGGACGCGCACGCCCACCGACGACTGCAGCGGCCCGCCGCGCCACACCGCCTCATTCAGGTCGCCGCGGATGCGCTCGCGCACCATCTCGGCATCGGCAAACCGGGTGTTGCTGAAGCTGCCCAGGTAGAGCTTGAACGACTTGCTCTCGACCAGATACGGCGACTCGCACGGCACCACGATGTGCGCCAGAGCGACCTGCGGCTTGCCGCGCGGGTTGAGCCAGCTCAGTTCGAACGCGGTCCACAGATCGGCGCCGAAGAAGGGCAAGGCGCCGCGCACGCCGAGGGCCTCGCGCTGCGGCGCGCGCGCTATCGGAAACAGCAGCGATGCGTCGTACTGGTCGGCAAACAGCGTGGGCTTGCCCAGCAGGGAATCTTCAGGCTGGTTCATGGGTTTGGCAGGCGGGCCGCAGCGCTGACTGGATCGTGTGACAGGGCGCCTTCATGCGGCGCGCAGATGCGGAATCAGCGGCTCCAGCAGGCGTTCGACCACGCCGGGCGGCAGGTCATGCCCCATGCCTTCCACGCCCACGAGCTTCGCGCCGCGAATGCGCCGCGCCGTGTCTTCGCCGCAGGCATAAGGCACCAGCGGATCGGCCTTGCCATGCAGCACCAGGGTCGGGCTTTGCACACGCGCGAGTTCGGCCGCGCGCCCGGCATCCGCCACGACGGCCAGCATCTGGCGCTGCGTGCCGACCGGGTGGAAGCTGCGCCGGATGCCGGCCGTGATGCGCTCGCGCATCTGCGCCTCGGTCATCGGGAAACCGGGGCTGCCGATCACCTTGAACAGCCGCACATAGTGGTCGAGCAAGTCGTCCAGCGCCGTGCTCGCGGGGCGCCCCATCAGCGCGCGCATCACCTCAGGGACAGCCTGCGGCAGCCCTTGCGCGCCGCTGGAACTCATGATGCTGGTCAGGCTCAGCACCCGCTGCGGCGCCGCAATGGCGACGCGCTGCGCAATCATGCCGCCCATGCTGACGCCGACCACGTGCGCCTTCTCCACCTGCAGCGCATCGAGCACGCCGATGGCGTCCAGTGCCATGTCGGTCAGGCTGTAGGGCGCGCGCAGCGAAAGGCCCAGCTTGAGCTTGATGCTCTGCCACAGGAGGTTGGGCGTGCCGAGCTGGTCGAAATGCTGCGACAGGCCGATGTCGCGGTTGTCGTGCCGGATCACACGGAAGCCGGCATCCAGCAGCGCCTGCACCAGCGGGGCCGGCCACTCGGTCAACTGCATGCCCAGGCCCATGATGAGCAGCACGGCCGGGCGCTGCTCGCCCGACGCGCCGGCGCCGCTGTCTTCGACCTCGATGTCGATTCCGTTAGCTCTTATTTTCATAGCTAAATATCAAGATCATATATGGGTAAATGGCCCATTTTATATAAATTCCCGCTCGCGCAGCCACTTGGTGGCAATCCACTTCTCACCGACGATCACGGGCGCGCCGCCGTGCAGCGTGAAGGTGCTGGGGTCGGGCCGCTCGTAGCTGAAGAACACGGCGTTACCGCGTTTCGGGGCGATCTCCAGGTGCACGTTCGGAAACGTGGTGGCGCCGCCCCGGCCCGGTTCGCACAGATAGATAATCAGCGTCGCCACGCGCTGGCCGCCACGGCGCAGCATGGCGGCGGTGCCCGGCTCGTGCGGGTCGAAATAGTCGTAGTGCGGCCGGTACTGCGCGCCGGGCGCATAGCGCAGGATCTGCAGGCCCTCGCCGTTTTCCACGGGCCAGTGGACGAGCCGCGCAATGCGCGCCTCGATGCGCGCCACCAGTTCGCCCTCGCCGCGCTCGAAGAACATGCCGCTGCTGGTGCGGTCGTCGTTTAGCGCCTCGCCGCGCTCGTTCGTCGCCACCGTGAGCGAACGGCTCATGCGCGGCCGGGCCAGCGCGATCAGGGCCTCGCATTCGTCGTCGCCCAGCAGGTTTCCGAACAGCACCAGGCGCGGATCCGTCATGGCCTGCAGCACGTGCACGCGCCTGTCACCCGTGTCGAGGTACAACGGCGAACCCTGCAGCGCCGGCTCGGGCACGGGAACGGCCGGCGGCAGGCTGGCCTGCTCGGCGCGCGCCGCCTCCCGGGCAAGATGCTCGCTCAACACTTTCTGCAAGGCAAGCAGCGCAACGTCTTCCTGCCAGCCGGACTTCACCATGGACTCGACCATGGCCTGGGGCGCCTCGCCCGCGGCGGCCTGCGCCACGATCCACGCGCGCAGTTCGGCAGTGATGTGCTGCGGATTCGGGGTCATGGGCAGACGTCGATAAAAAAGGCTTCGCAATGGAAGCCTTCATTATCGTTACCGCACAAGCGCGCCTCGCTATCGCAGGTCCGCGGCCAGAGCCGCCAGCGTTTCGGGTGAAATCTGCGTGTGCGCGGGGTAGTGCGTGTGGTCGCAGCCGAGCTTGACGCCGGCGCCGGCCTTGACCGAGGCGCACATCGCGGGCGTCAGCTCGAAGCGCACGAAGTGCACGGCCGAGGTCTTCTCGTCGTTCTCGCGATCCATGTCTTCGTCGGCAATCGCGTAGACGCGGGCGTGGCCTTCGACCTCTACGAACAGGCGGTCTTCCACGCCGATCAGGCGCGCCAGTTCGCGTTTGCGCTCGTTGACGTCGGTGTACTCGAGCATCATCGTGGCCTTCCAGTTGCTGCCGTCGGGCACCAGCGGGGCATAGGCCTCGATCTCCTGCACGATGCCTTCTTCTTCGAAGATTTTTTCGACGCGCAGCATTTCCTGGATCTGGTAGCGAATCGTGGTCTCGCTCTCGAACTGCAGGTTGATGTGCTCGCCCAGGTGCACCGAGCGCAATTGGCGGTGCGCCATCACGTCGGCCTTGTGCGCCTTGCGCCACTTGCTGTAGGCCTCCAGGCTCATGAGGCTGTCGGCGGTGATTTTCCCGGTCAGTTGCATGATGTTTACTCCAGGCCGTAGGCCGTGCGAATCAGGGTCAGCGGGTGCTTTTGCGGCGGCGCGCCCAGGTTGTTGACGTCAAAGCCCTGCGCGATGTGGTGGCCGCCCAGCGGGCAGTCGCTGCTGATCACATCGGGCAGGCCGCCGTCCTTGTGGCTGGCCATGGCTTTGAACAGCGGCTTGCCGATTTTCATGGCCTGCTGGTGCGTGGCCTTCTTCACGCCAAAGGTGCCCGCGTGGCCCGAGCAGCGCTCGTGTGTCTGCACGCTGGTGCCGGGCACCATCTTGAGCATTTCCTCGGTCTTCTTGCCGATGTTCTGCACCCGGCCATGGCACGGAATCTGGTAGCTGATCTTGCCCAGCGGCGTGCTGAATTCGGTTTTCAGCAGCCCGTCGCGCTTGCGCGCCATCAGGTACTCGAACGGGTCCCACATGTGCTCCTTGACCAGCTGCACATCGGGCTCATCGGGGTACAACAGCGGCAGTTCCTGCTTGAACATCAGCGCGCAACTGGGCACGGCCGCCAGGATGGCGTAGCCGTCCCTCGCATACTTCGCGAGCACCGGGATATTGGCTTCCTTATGCGCATTCACGCCATCGAGGTCGCCCAGCTCCAGCTTGGGCATGCCGCAGCATTTTTCCTTTTCCACGAGCACATACGGCACCTCGTTGTGGTCGAGGATCTTCAGCAGGTCGTGGCCGATGCCGGGCTCGTTGTAGTTGATGTAGCAGGTGGCATAAATCGCCACCTTGCCGGGTGTCTTCTCGCCGTCGCGCACCGGGTAGTCTTTCGACACCGGCGTGTGCGAACGGAATTTGCGCGTGGCCAGCGCCGGCAACCAGGCGTCCTTGTCCACGCCCAGCGTCTTCTCCATCAGGCCGCGCGCCACCTTCGTCTGGTTCACTGCATTGGCGACCTGCACCACGATGGGAATGCCGGCGATCTGGCCGTGCACATCGGTGGACGCAAGGAATTTCTCGCCCAGGCCCACTTCACCCTTTTTGAACTTGATGGCCTTGCCGCGCAGCATGGTGTGCGGGAAGTCCACGTTCCACGGGTGCGGCGGCACGTAGGGGCACTTGGTCATGTAGCACAGGTCGCACAGGTAGCATTGATCGACCACCTTCCAGTAGTCCTTCTTGTCGACCCCGTGGACCTCGGTGGTCGGGTTGTCGTCGACCAGGTCGAACAACGTGGGGAACGCGCCGCACAGGCTCACACAGCGGCGGCAGCCGTGGCAGATGTCGAAGATGCGCTCCATCTCCGTCAGCGCGGCTTCTTCGTTGTAGAACTCGGGATTTTTCCAGTCGATGGCGTGGCGCGTGGGGGCTTGCAGGTTGCCTTCGGTGGCCATGAGGGGTCCTTCCTTTTTCTCAAACCGGTGCGAAGTCTTCTGCATTGGGCACTGCCAAAGCAATGCCCAACACGCAAAACTCAGAACTTAGTCAACGAGTTCGTTCAGCGCCTTGGTGTAGCGGTTGGCGTGCGAGCGCTCGGCCTTGGCCAGGGTCTCGAACCAGTCGGCGACCTCGTCAAAGCCTTCGCTGCGGGCGGTCTTGGCCATGCCGGGGTACATGTCCGTGTACTCGTGGGTCTCGCCGGCCACCGCCGACTTGAGGTTGTCACGCGTGGCGCCGATCGGCAGGCCGGTGGCCGGGTCGCCGGAGCCATGTTCGAGAAACTCGAGGTGGCCGTGCGCATGACCGGTTTCACCTTCCGCGGTCGAGCGGAACAGCGCCGCCACGTCGTTCTGGCCTTCCACGTCGGCCTTGTTTGCGAAATACAGATAACGGCGGTTCGCCTGGGATTCGCCTGAGAAGGCGTCCTTCAGGTTTTGCTCCGTTTGGGAGCCTTTGAGTGCTGCCATGGGTTTCTCCTAAATGGGTTGAACAAGTTGACCGGGGCGCTTTGAACGATTCGTATCAAAGACACCCCAAGGTTAGCCCCGATAGAGACACACGTCTAATTGTCTGAGTCAATGCCTTGAATCGCGAATGACTATTGCACCGAGTTTGTTGATATTCGTTCTCAATAACAGCGCCGCCCACGCGCCGCATGATTGGCAGGACGCAAAGATTACGATATAGTAAATCGATTACGCATTGGTAAATTCAACCTGGAGTCGAACATGGCCGCCGTTCTGAAAGACCTTGCCCACCTGCCCGCGCCCGCGCCCATCCACCAGTTGCACCATGTCGCCTATCGCGCGAAGGACGCCGAGGAAACGCGGCACTTTTACGAGGACATCCTGGGGTTGCCGCTGTACCACATCATCCAGAGCGACGTGGTGCCGAGCACCGGCGAATACTGCCCGTACACGCACTTTTTCTTCCGCCTGCAGGACGGCTCGTTCATTGCCTTCTTCGACCTCGGCAACGACGAGGCGGCGCTGCCTTCGCCGAACAATCCACTGTGGGTCAACCACATCTCATTTCGGGTGGACTCGATACAGACTTTGAGAGACATGAAGGCCCGGCTGGAGGCGCATGGCGTGGAGGTTCTTGGCATCACCGACCACCACATCTTCCACAGCATTTACTTCTTCGACCCGAACGGCGTGCGTCTGGAACTGACGGCGCAGCTGGCCGACGAGTTCCAGATGCTGCAGGAAAGCAAGACCGCGCACGCGCGCCTGGCTGAATGGACCGCGCGCAAAGAGCAGTGGCGCCGCGAACGCGCTGCCGGTCAGGCCACGGGCGCACTCAAACCGCAGCAAAATGACCGTCCGGAGTTCCTCAAGGACAATACGCCGCGTTAGCGTTTACTATATTTTTAATAGCTATTGGCGAAGACCCTATATGGGCTAGCGTCACTTTTTATTAACAATCACAACATTTGAGCATTGCACGCCATGCCAGAGACAAGCACCCCGACCCGACCCGCCTGGCGCGAGATCGCCCCGGCCCACGGCTACGAATTCACCGGTGGCGCCGGCTACGCGCTGCCCGAATACCCGTTCGTGGCGCCGCCCGAGCTTGAGAGCGGCACCGTGGTGCGGCACCCGGTGGTCATCGTCGGCGGCGGCATCACCGGGCTGACGCTGGCCTGCGCGCTGGCGCGCCTCGGGGTCGAAGCCGTGCTGCTGGACGAGGACAACACGGTGGGCGTGAAGGGCGCTTCCTCGCGCGGCATCTGCTACACGCAAAAGTCGCTGGAAATTTTCCACCGCCTGGGAATTTACGAACGCATTGCCAAAAGAGGTATCCAGTGGAGTGTGGGCCGCACCTTCGCGGGCCAGGACGAGATCTATACATTCGATCTGCGCGAGCAGAGCAACTTCAACCTCTCGACCCAGCCGCCATTCATCAACATCCAGCAGTTCTACATCGAAGGCTTCCTGGTCGAGCGCATCCATGAACTCGGCCACGTGGACATCCGCTGGAAGAACCGCGTCACGGCGTTCCAGCAAAACGACGACTTCGCCACGCTCACCGTCGAAACCCCGGCTGGCAGCTACCAGATTGCGGCCGATCACGTGATCGATGCCACCGGTTGCACCACGCATTTTCACGAATGGTGCGCCGCCACCGTGCACACCAAGCGCGGCGACGACCGCTGGTGCATTGCCGACGTGCGCTTTTCCAAGCACCCGCCTGTGGAGCGCCACACCTGGATCGAGGCCCCGTTCAACGACAACCGCGCGGTCTGGCAGCACCTGATGGCCGACGACGTGTGGCGCATCGATTACCAGATGGCGCCGAATGCCGACCCCAGCTACGTCAGCCGCGAAGAAGTGGTGCGCGAGCGTCTGGCGCGCCAGTTCGGCGCGGACGCGGGGGTGGAGCTGGTCTGGGTCGGCCCCTACGCCTACCGCAGCCAGTGGGTGGACCGGATGCGCATGGGCCGCGTGTTTTTCATGGGCGACACGGCCAAGGTGGTCAGCCCGTTTGGCGCGCGCGGCGGCAACACCGGCGTGGCCGATGCCGACAACCTGGCCTGGAAGCTCGCCGCGGTGCTACGCGGCCAGGCCACGCCCGCGCTGCTGGACAGCTACCACGACGAGCGCCATGAGGCGGCCCGCCAGAACGTGCTGGTCACGAATCGCACGGCCCGCTTTTTGCGCCCTGCCGACGGCGTGGAGCGGCTGTTTCGCAGCGCCGCCATCAGCCTGGCCAGGCAGCACGCGTTTGCGCGCAGCCTGATCAACACCGGCCGCATGGCGGTAGCCAACAGCTACACCGAATCGCGCATCTGCGAAGCCACGGGCGGCCTGTCGGTGCAGAACGTGGCATTCGACTGGGCGGCCGGCGCAGCCGGAACCAACGGCACCGCGCCGGGCTCGCGGGGCGCGGTCAACGATCTGCTGACCTGGGCGCAGGGCCGCTTGCTGGTGCTGGTGTTTGGTGATGTTTCCAGCACCGCGAGCCAGCGTCTGCGCCAGCTTGCCACCGGCACGCCGGTGCGCTGCGTGCAGGTGGTGGGCACCGACGGGAGGCCCCAGGCGCGCGAACATGTGCACGACCCAAAGGGCCACCTGCAGGGCGCCTGCCACGTGTTCGGCCACGCCTGGGCGCTGGTGCGGCCCGACGGCTACCTGGCCGCCACCGGCGAAGCCGTGGACGATCAGCTGATCCACGCGATTGAAAAATGCCTGGGCCACGCGCCAGCAAACCACGCCGCACCATGAAAACCACTCTGAATTTCCACGACGCCGATGCCTTTTACGAGCAGTTGCTCGACGCCCACGCGGACCTGAGCCCGAAAGAATCGGAACTGCTGAACGCGCGCCTGATCCTGCTGCTGGCGAACCAGGTGGGCGACGAGCGCGTGCTGGCCGAGTGCATCGCGGCGGCAAAGGCCACCCCGAAGTAAAATCGGGCTCTCCCGCAACCAGTTCGCAGACGGCACCTCACGGGTGCCGTTTTTCGTTTCCCTTGGGCCCCACATGACCGACACGCTGCAACAACCCGGCCTCAACAGCCTTTCCAAGTCTTTCGAGCCCGCTGCCCTGGAAGCCCACTGGGGCCCCGAGTGGGAGCGCCGCGGCTATGCGGTCGCCGGCTACCGCGGCACGAAGGCGCCGAAGGATGGCGAAGCGTCGTTCGCGATCCAGCTGCCGCCGCCCAACGTGACGGGCACGCTGCACATGGGCCATGCGTTCAACCAGACCATCATGGACAGCCTGACGCGCTACCACCGCATGAA
>DATNBD010000131.1:0-2698 GCA_035572155.1 Rhodoferax sp. | reverse complement strand
CGGCTGCTTGTGCTCCTGCATGTACCTGGCATTGTCGTTGTCGTAGTACACGTAGGGCCTCTGCGCCACCCGGGCCTCCTGGTACTCCGCCATCGCGCTGCGGTCCACGTTCTTGTCCCACAGCAGCGCCCGCCCCGCGAGTTGGCGCGACTCCAGATTGGGCTTTTCGACCTTCATCTGGTGGATGAACTGGGTGATTTCGGATTCGTAGTGGGGGCGACGGAAGATGTGCATGAAATGGCCTCTTTGGATGATTTTACCGGGGCAGGTTGGGTGGCCGGATCGACCTGTCATCGACAGGAACCGTCCTCTTGCCGGCGCCGCCGCAAATCATCCAGCACCGGTCGCGCCACCAGCAGCAACAGCATCAGGGCCAGCGGCACGGTGGTGGCGTAGCCGAACGACCGAAAGCCCAGCGCACCCAGTACGCCGCCCGTGAAAAAGCAGGCGATCAGCAGGCCGTGCAGTCGCAGGACATGACGGTTCGCAAGCACCCGAGCGGGTACGTCGCCGCGATTCACATACAGCAACTTGCCCAGCTCGATCCCCAGATCGGTCGTCAGGCCCGTGACGTGGGTAGTGCGAATCTCGGCCTTGGAGATCTTGGTGATGACCGCGTTCTGTAGTCCCATCATGAAGCACAGCAGCACGACCGTGAGCGGCACAAACACGGCCACCATCACGCTCATCACGGCGCCGAACACGCCGAAGACCAGCAGCAAGAGCGCCTCCAGCAGCAGCGGCAGGCCGTAGGCACTGCGCAATTGGCGCCGCAGTCCCCAATTGACCAGGACGGCGGTGGTCATGGCGCCGAGCACAAACGCCAGGTAGGAGCCGACTCCGGTGAGGGCCAGCGCGACGTCGCCGAGCACCAGGTGGTCGGCCACCGACGAGACCACGCCGGTCATGTGCGAGGTGTACTGCCCTACGGCCAGAAAGCCGCCGGCGTTGGCCGCGCCCGCGACCAGGGCCAGCACCGCGCCCAGGCGCACATTGGTGCGCGGGGTGCGAACCACATCGGCCCAGCCGCGGATCAACGGAAACATGGTGGCCCCCACGCTTGCCACTGCGTGTGCTGCGCTGCCCCCCGAGGGGGCCGAACTTGCTCGGGGCGGCCCTTCGCTGCGTTCATGGTTAGCGCACGCGCATGCCGGGCTCGGCGCCGGGCGAGGGGGTCAGAAGATAGATGCCGGGGCTGGCTTTTTCGTCCGCGTGGCTGGCGGCCAGCACCATGCCTTCGCTCACGCCGAACTTCATCTTGCGCGGCGCCAGGTTCGCCACCATCACGGTAAGCTGGCCGATCAGATCTTCGGGCTGGTAGGCGCTGGCGATGCCGCTGAGGACGTTGCGGGTTATCCCCTCGCCGACATCCAGCGTCAATCGCAGCAGTTTGGTCGAGCCCGGCACCGCTTCGCAATGAACGATCTTGGCGATGCGCAGGTCGATCTTCGCGAAGTCGTCGATACCGATCGTGGGTGCGATTTTTTCGCCGCCGGGCGCTATCGATTCAGAAGCTGATTGCGTAGATTCGGTAAGGGCTGGCGCCTCAAACAATGCCTCAAGCTGCTTGACATCGACACGCTGCATCAGGTGCTTGTACTCGCCAATTACATGGCCCGCGCCCAGGGACTGGTTTGCATCGGCAAACGACAACGGCGCGATGTGGAGGAAGGTCTCCACGCTGGCGGCCAGCGCGGGCAGTACCGGTTTGAGGTAAATCGTGAGCAGGCGGAAGGCCTCGATGCAGGTGGTGCACACGTCTTGCAGGCGCGCGTCCATGCCTTCTTGCCTGGCGAGTTCCCAGGGCTTGTTGGCGTCCACGTATTCATTCACGCGGTCGGCCAGCAGCATGGTCTCGCGCAGCGCCTTGGCATAGTCGCGGTTCTCGAACAGGCTGGCGATGGCCTCGCTCTGCACGCGAAGAAGGTCGAGCAGGCCCTCGCCGTCCGGCGCGATGGCGCCGAGCCTGCCGCCAAAGCGTTTGGCGATGAAGCCGGCCGCGCGGCTTGCGATGTTGATGTACTTGCCAATCAGGTCGCTGTTCACGCGCGCCATGAAGTCGTCGGCATTGAAATCGATGTCTTCTTTGCGCCCGTTCAGTTTGGCTGCCAGGTAGTAGCGCAGCCATTCGGGGTTCATGCCGAGGCTCAGGTACTTGAGCGGGTCCAGGCCGGTGCCGCGGCTCTTGCTCATTTTTTCGCCGTTGTTCACCGTGAGGAAGCCGTGCACGAAGATCTTGTCTGGCGTCTTGCGGCCGCTGAAATGCAGCATGGCCGGCCAGAACAGCGTGTGGAAGGTGACGATGTCCTTGCCGATGAAGTGGTACTGCTCAAGCAGCGGGTCGGCCATGTAGTCGTCATAGCGCTGGCCACGCTTGTCCAGCAGGTTTTTTAGCGACGCCAGGTAGCCGATCGGCGCGTCCAGCCAGACGTAGAAATATTTGCCCGGCGCGTCGGGAATCGCTATGCCGAAATAGGGCGCGTCACGGCTGATGTCCCAGTCGCCCAGACCCTCGCTGGTGCTGCCGTCGGGGTTGGTGCGCACGCTGAACCATTCTTTGACCTTGTTCGCGACTTCGGGCTGGACGTGTTTGCCGTTTTGCGTCCATTCCTGCAAAAACGCCACGCAGCGCGGGTCGGACAGCTGGAAAAAGAAGTGTTCGGAGCTCTTGAGCACCGGCGTGGCGCCCGACAGCGCC
>DATNBD010000130.1:0-6658 GCA_035572155.1 Rhodoferax sp. | reverse complement strand
CCCGACAACGGCGACGTGAACAGCGAAGGTCCGGCCCAGCGCGAGATCATCGATTGCAAGCGCCTGCGCGCGAATGCCGAGGTGGCTCGCGCGCTGGCCCTGCGCTCCGGTGATGCCGTATTGCAGGTACGCCGCGTGCTGTCGTTCTCGGGTGTGCCCACGATTCTGGAAGACCTTTGGCTGCCCGGAGGCCCGTTCAAGGGCCTGACGGCGGAGCGCCTGTCCAGCTACCACGGCGCGATGTACGCGCTGTTCGAGGTCGAGTTCGGCGTGCGCATGGTGCGGGCCGAGGAACACATTCGGGCGGTGGTCCCCGACGCGACCCAATGCTCGCTGCTCCAGGTCACGCCGGGCACACCGCTGCTGAGCGTCGAGCGGATCGCATCGACCTACAACCAGGTCCCCATGGAGCTGCGCCGCGGCCTGTACCGTACCGACACGCACCACTACCGTAACGAACTCAATTGAGTGCTGACCATCGTTTCGCGAATCATGCAAAAATTGCAGGCGCCGCTTTGGTTTGCTGCATTGCAATAGAATTTTGGGTGACGCACGTTTGCAAAGTTACCAAGTCGTTACATCCACGAAAGCCCATCCCATGTCCGAGCTAGCCCCTCCTGTACGACCCCAGCGGCCTGAATTTCGCAACATCAGCGCATTCAAGGATCTGACCACTTACCGCATGCCGCTGGCCGCGCTGGTGTCAATCCTGCATCGCATCAGCGGCGCGATCATGTTCCTGCTGCTGCCGTTCATCATCTGGATGTTCGACACCTCGGTGTCTTCGGAAATTTCGTTCGACCGGTTCAAGTCGGTCTTCAACGAGGGCGCGGGAGATGTGCCGGGCTGGCTCATCAAGCTGGTGGCATTGCTCCTGCTCTGGGCGTTCCTGCACCACTTCATCGCGGGACTGCGGCATCTGTGGGCCGATGTCCACCATGGCGCCCTTTCCAAACAATTCGGCCGCAAATCGGCCGCCACGACGCTGGTGCTGAGCATTGCCCTGCTGCTGATTCTGGGCGCCAAGCTGTTCGGCCTTTACTAAACCTCGCGGGCAGACGTCTGGCGCTGCCTTCACCTGATCAGGAGCCTCCCATGTCAGTCAATTTCGGCACCAAGCGCATCGTGGTGGGTGCGCACTACGGCCTGCGGGACTGGCTCGCCCAGCGCATCACGGCCGGTTTGATGGCGTTGTTCACGCTGCTGGTGCTGGCGCAGGTGGTATTCACCCGCGGCCCGATCGGCTACGACACCTGGGCCGGCATCTTCGCGGCCCAGTGGATGAAGGTGCTGACCTTTGTGGTCATCGTCGCGCTGCTGTACCACGCGTGGGTCGGCGTGCGCGACATCCTCATGGATTACATCAAGCCGTTCGCGCTGCGTCTGGCGCTGCAAATCTTCTCCATCGTCTGGCTCCTGGGTTGCGCGGGCTGGGCCATCCAGGTTCTGTGGCGCCTTTGATGCCACGCCACTTCCAGGGCTGAAATTCATGACTTATTCCGTGACCAAACGAAAATTCGACGTCGTCATCGTCGGGGCCGGCGGCTCCGGCATGCGCGCGTCGCTGCAGCTGGCGCGTGCCGGCCTGAACGTGGCGGTGCTCTCCAAGGTATTCCCCACGCGCTCACACACCGTGGCCGCCCAGGGCGGCATCGGCGCTTCGCTGGGCAACATGAACGAGGACAACTGGCACTACCACTTCTACGACACCGTCAAGGGCGGCGACTGGCTCGGGGACCAGGATGCGATCGAGTTCATGTGCCGCGAAGCGCCCAACGTCGTGTACGACCTCGAACACATGGGCATGCCGTTCGACCGCAATGCCGACGGCACGATTTACCAGCGCCCGTTCGGCGGCCATACCGCCAACTATGGCGAGAAGGCGGTCGAGCGAGCCTGCGCGGCGGCCGACCGCACGGGCCACGCCATGCTGCACACGCTGTACCAGCAAAACGTCAAGGCCAGGACCAACTTCTTCGTCGAATGGATGGCGCTGGACCTGGTCCGCGACGCCGACGGCAACGTGCTCGGCGTCACCGCGCTCGAGATGGAAACCGGCGACGTCTACATTCTGGAGGCCAAGGCGACGCTGCTGGCAACCGGCGGCGCCGGCCGCATTTTCGCCGCGACAACCAACGCCTACATCAACACCGGTGACGGCCTGGGCATGGCCGCGCGCGCCGGCATCCCACTGCAGGACATGGAGTTCTGGCAGTTCCACCCGACCGGTGTGGCCGGCGCCGGCGTGTTGCTGACCGAAGGCTGCCGCGGCGAAGGCGCGATCCTGATCAACGGCAACGGCGAGCGTTTCATGGAGCGCTACGCGCCGACCCTGAAAGATCTAGCGCCGCGCGACTTCGTGTCGCGCTCGATGGACCAGGAAATCAAGGAAGGCCGCGGCTGCGGACCGAACAAGGATTACATCCTGCTCAAACTGGACCACCTGGGCAGCGAGACCATCATGAAGCGGCTGCCCTCGGTCTACGAGATCGGTCACAACTTCGCGAACGTCGACATCACGAAGGAGCCGATCCCCGTGGTGCCGACGATCCACTACATGATGGGCGGCATTCCGACCAACATGCACGGCCAGGTGGTGGCGCAGGACGCGGGCAACCGCAGCGTGCCGGTGCACGGCCTGTACGCGGTCGGCGAATGTTCCTGCGTCAGCGTGCACGGCGCAAATCGGCTCGGCACCAATTCGCTGCTCGATCTGCTGGTGTTCGGGCGTTCGGCGGGTAACCACATCGTCCAATACTGCGCGCAGACCGCGTCGCACAAGCCGCTGCCGGCGAACGCGGCGGACCTGCCACTGGAGAGGCTCGCCCGGCTGGATGGCGCGAGCGGCGGCGAGTACGCGCAGGTGGTCGCGAACGACCTGCGCGCGTCCATGCAGCATCACGCCGGCGTGTTCCGCACCCAGGCCACGCTCGACGAGGGCGTGGCGCAGGTCGCCGCGCTGCGCAAGCGGGTCGAGGACCTGGCGCTGAAGGACAAGTCCATGGTTTTCAACACCGCCCGCGTCGAGGCGCTGGAGGTCGAGAACCTGATCGAGGTGGCCCAGGCGACCATGGTTTCAGCCGCCGCGCGCCACGAGAGCCGCGGCGCGCACAGCGTGGCGGACTACGGCGACACGCCCGAGCATCCGCTGGGCCGCAACGACACTGACTGGCTGCGGCACACGCTGTGGCACAAGGATGGCAACCGCCTGAGCTACAAGCCGGTGCAGCTGAAGCCGCTGACCGTGGACAGCATTCCACCCAAAACCCGCACGTTCTGAGCCGCGCCGACCCGAACCCTGCCAGACACCGGAGAACTCGATGATCAAGCGCACTTTCCAGATTTACCGCTACGACCCCGACAAGGATGCTCGCCCCTACATGCAGACCATCGAGGTGGAACTCGACGGCCACGAGCGCATGCTGCTGGACGCCCTGATGAAACTCAAGGCGCAGGATCCGAGCATTGCCTTTCGCCGTTCCTGCCGCGAGGGCGTGTGCGGTTCGGACGCCATGAACATCAACGGCAAGAACGGCCTGGCCTGCCTGACCAACATGCGCACGCTGAAGGACCCGGTCGTGCTCAAGCCGCTGCCGGGACTGCCGGTCGTGCGCGATCTGATCGTGGACATGACGCAGTTCTTCAAGCAATACGACTCGATCAAGCCGTATCTGATCAACGACACCATGCCGCCCGAAAAAGAGCGGCTGCAGAGCCCCGAGGAACGCGAGGAGCTCAATGGGCTGTATGAATGCATCCTGTGCGCCAGTTGCTCCACGGCCTGCCCCAGCTTCTGGTGGAATCCCGACAAATTTGTCGGCCCCGCCGGTCTGCTGCAGGCGTACCGTTTCCTGGCCGACAGCCGCGATCAAGGCACCGCCGAGCGGCTGGACAATCTTGAAGATCCGTATCGCCTGTTCCGTTGCCGCACCATCATGAACTGTGTCGATGTGTGCCCGAAGGGCCTGAACCCCTCGCTGGCGATCAACAAGATCAAGGAAATGATGGTCTTTCGGGCCACTTGACCGGGACGCGCCAATGGCGGACGAACTGCTGGACCCGAGGGCCCTCGGCAAGCTCAAGTGGCGATGCCGCCGCGGTTTGCTGGAAAATGACATCTTCATAGAGCGATTCTTCGACCGGTATGAAACAAGTCTGACCAGCCGCCAAGCCGCCGGGCTCAGTGCACTGATGGATCTCAGCGACTACGATCTGCTGGATCTGCATCTGGGCCGGAAAACGCTGGCCCAGGTGGACCCGGAACTTGATCGGGCCGAGGTGCTCGAAGTATTGATACTGCTGACACAAAATCAGAAAACTGCTGAAAGGGCAAAAAATGAAACTAGCTGACAACAAGGCCACGCTGTCGTTTAGCAACGGCAGCCCGAGCGTCGATCTGCCGGTGTACCAGGGCAGCATTGGGCCGGATGTGGTGGACATCCGCAAGCTGTACGCCCAGACCGGCATGTTCACCTACGATCCGGGCTTTCTGTCCACGGCAGCCTGCCAGTCCGCCATCACCTACATCGATGGCGACAAGGGTGAGTTGCTGTATCGCGGCTATCCCATCGAGCAGCTGGCGACCCAGTGCGACTATCTCGACACCTGCTATCTGCTCCTCAATGGCGAGTTGCCCAACACCAGTCAGCGCGAAGACTTCCACAAGCTCGTGATTAATCACACCATGGTGCACGAGCAGATGCAGATGTTCCTTCGGGGCTTTCGCCGTGACGCGCACCCCATGGCCGTGTTGACCGGCCTGGTGGGCGCAATGTCCGCGTTCTATCACGACAGCACCGACGTCCATAACGCGCAACATCGCGAGATCGCGGCGATCCGGCTGATCGCCAAGATGCCGACGCTCGTCGCGATGGCACACAAGTACGGTGCCGGCCAGCCCTACATGTACCCGCAGAACAACCTGAGCTATGCCGGCAACTTCCTGCGCATGATGTTCGGCACGCCTTGCGAAGAGTACAAGGTCAGCCCGGTACTCGAGCGCGCGATGGACCGCATCTTCATCCTGCACGCCGACCATGAGCAGAATGCTTCCACCTCCACCGTGCGCCTGTGCGGCTCGTCGGGCACCAATCCGTTCGCCGCGATCGCGGCCGGCGTCGCCTGCCTGTGGGGTCCGGCGCATGGCGGCGCCAACGAAGCGGCGCTGAACATGCTGGAGCAGATCCAGCACGACGGCGGCGTCGCCAAAGTCGGCGAATTTGTTGCCAAGGTCAAGGACAAGAACAGCGGCGTCAAGCTGATGGGCTTCGGCCATCGCGTGTACAAAAACTACGACCCGCGCGCCAAGCTGATGCAGCAGACGTGCAACGAGGTACTCGACGAACTTGGCCTGCACAACGACCCGCTGTTTGCGCTCGCGAAGGCGCTGGAGAAAATCGCGCTGGAAGACGACTACTTCGTCTCGCGCAAGCTCTATCCGAACGTGGACTTCTACTCCGGCATCGTGCAGCGCGCCATCGGAATCCCGGTCAAGCTGTTTACCGGCGTATTCGCACTGGCGCGCACGGTCGGCTGGATCGCCCAGCTCAACGAGATGATTGGCGACCCCGAGTACAAGATCGGCCGCCCGCGTCAGCTATTCACCGGCGCGGCCAGGCGTGAGGTCCAGCCCATCGGCAAGCGCTGAGCGCCCCGGCGCCCGATCCCCGGCCTGTTCCGAAAACCACCGGATTGCCCCACAGCCCGCCTTGCGCGGGCTTTTTCATGCCTGCTTCTTCAAGCAGGCAGACATCTCGTTTTGCGATGACAAATCATTCATTAAAGGAAGAAAATACGAACCCATCTTCAAACGCGACGATCAAGAGCTCAAAAAAAGCCCTTCCGGCGTGCCATGAAACCCACCGAACGCAACTTTGCCCGCCGCATGGACCTGACCTCGCTGCAACTTTTCGTGGCGGTGTGCGAGCTCGGGAGCATCGGCAAGGCGGCCGAGCGCGAATTCATCGCCGCCTCGGCCGTGAGCAAACGGCTCAGCGACCTTGAGGCCACGCTCGACACGCCGCTCCTGTACCGCCACACCCGCGGCGTCGACCTGACGCCGGCCGGCGAGAGCCTGCTGCACCACGCCCGCTCGGTGCTGTTCAGCCTGGAAAAAATGCAGGGCGAACTGAGCGAATACGCCGACGGCGTGCGCGGCCACGTGCGCGTGCATGCCAACATTTCCGCCATCGTGCAGTTCCTGCCCGAAGACCTGGGCACGTTCGTGCGCGAGCATGAGCAGGTCAAGATCGACCTGGAAGAGCATCTGAGCATGGACGTGATCCGTGCCGTGCAGGAAGGCGCCGCCGATCTGGGCATCTGCAACACCGCCGTAGCAGGTGCCAGCGGCCCGGGCGAGCTGCAAACGCGGCCCTATCGGCACGACCGTTTGGTACTTATTGTGCCGCAATCCCATACCCTGTCTGGACTTCAGGCTATCAATTTTATAGAAACCCTGGATTTTGACCACGTCGGCCTGCACGCCACCAGCTCGATCTACCTCGCCATGCGGCAGGCCGCGGCGCAGGCCGGGCGCAGCATCCGGCTGCGCATCCGCGTGACCGGGCTGGATGCCATGTGCCGCATGATCCACAACGGCCTGGGCGTCGGCGTGATTCCGCAGCGCGCCTTCGAGTTGATGCAGGGCGTGGGCGATCTG
>DATNBD010000129.1:0-11923 GCA_035572155.1 Rhodoferax sp. | reverse complement strand
GGACATGGTGGTGTAGCTGGCGGCCTCCGAGAGCAGCCAGACGATGGCCTGCGCCACCTCGTCGGCGCTGCCCCCGCGCCGCATCGGCACCTGGTGCATCAACTCGCGCACGCGCTCGGGCAGGCCGCCCGAGGCATGGATATCGGTCTCGATCAGGCCCGGGCGCACGGCGTTGACGCGGATGCCCTCGGCCGCCACTTCCTTGGCCAGGCCAATGGTGAAGCTGTCGATCGCGCCCTTGCTTGCCGCGTAGTCCACGTACTGCGCCGGGGAGCCGAGCCGCGCGGCCGCGCTGGAGACGTTCACGATCGCGCCGCCGCTGCCGCCATGTTTCGTGCTCATGCGGCGCACCGCCTCGCGCGCGCAAAGAAACGAGCCAATGACGTTGATGTCGAAGATGCGTTTGAGGCGCGCCACGCTCATCTCGTCGACCCGGGCCGCCACATCGACCACGCCGGCGTTGTTGACGAGCGCGGTCAGGCGCCCGAACTGATCATCAATGGCAGCGAACATCGCCAGCACCTGGTCTTCCTGCGCCACGTCGGCCTGCAGCGCCAGCGCCTGGCCGCCGCCGTCGTGGATTCTCCGCACCACGTCGTCAGCCGCCTCGGGATGCGCCGTGTAGTTGACGGCCACCGCATAGCCCTGGCGCGCCGCCAGCAGCGCGGTGGCCGCGCCGATGCCGCGGCTGCCGCCGGTCACCAGTAAAACCTTGTCCAAAGCCCGCCTCCTGCAGAAAAGTCGCGTCTCGGCTACAAACCGGTATCCGTATTACAGCATCACATCACCAGGAGACCGATTTGAGCCACACCATCGACTATTACTTTGCGCCGCAAAGCCCCTGGACCTACCTGGGCCATCCGCGCTTGGCCGAGATGGCCCGCGCCGCCGGGGCCACGGTGCGGGTGCTGCCGGTGGACCTGGGCCAGGTGTTTCCGGTCTCGGGCGGGCTGCCGCTGAACAAACGCGCACCACAGCGCCAGGCGTATCGGCTGCTCGAGCTGCAGCGCTTTTCCGATCTGCTGGCGCTGCCGCTGCATGTCAAACCCAAGTACTTCCCGGTCTCCAGCGACGACGCGGCGCGTCTGATCGTTGCGGTGGACAGCCACGACGGCGCCGAGGCCGCCATGAAGATCGCGGGCGCCGTGTTCGCGGCCGTGTGGGCGCAGGAGCGCGACATCGCCGACGAAAAGGTGCTGGCGCAATTGCTGGCCGAGCAGGGATTGAACCCGGCGCGGCTGGAGCAGTCACACAGCCAGGCGGCGCACGAGCGTTACGACGCCAACACGCAGCAGGCGATTGACGCTGGCATCTTCGGCGCTCCCAGCTTTGTCGTCGATGGCGAAATGTTCTGGGGCCAGGACCGGCTGGATTTTGTAGGGCGGAAATTGAAGGCTTGAAGCGCAGGTAAAGTTCGGAACGCCCGCGCGGCGCGTGACACCAATTCAATCAAGGAGCACGAACATGGGGCAATGGATCGAACTCAAGGCTGCGGACGGATTTGTCTTTCCCGCCTACGTGGCCAAGCCGACGGGCCAGGCCCGGGGCGGTGTGGTGGTGCTGCAGGAAATCTTCGGCGTGAATTCGCACATCCGCGCGGTGGCCGACGGCTATGCGGCCGACGGCTACCTGGCGGTCGCGCCTGCCACGTTTCACCGGGTCAAGCCGGGGGTGGAGCTGGGCTACACGCAGGGTGACATCACGGCCGGCGTGGCGCTCAAGGCCGCCGTGGAAGGCCTGGCTGCGCCCGGTGTCCTGCCCGACATTCAGGCCGCCATCGACCATGCGAAGCAGGCCGGCAAGGTCGGCATCGTCGGCTATTGCTGGGGCGGCCTGCTCACGTGGCGCGCGGCCTGCCTGCTCAAGGGCCTTGCCGCCGCCGTGCCGTATTACGGCGGCGGTATGACCAGTGCGGCCGAGACGGCACGCACGCCGCAGGTGCCGGTGCTGGTTCATTTCGGCGAGCAGGACCACTCGATCCCGGTCGAGACGGCACACGCCTTCGCCAAGGCCCAGTCCGGCGTGGAGGTGAAGTTCTATGCCGCGGGCCATGGTTTCAATTGCGACCAGCGTGGTGCCTACGACGCGGCCGCCGCCACGCTGGCACGCACGCGTACGCTGGCGTTCTTTACTCAGCATGTGGGCTGAGGCCGCATGATCCAACTGCACTACTACCCCAGCACGGCGGCCATGGCGCCGCACATCCTGCTTGAGGAGATCGGCGCGCCGTTCGAGCTGGTGCTGGTGAACCGCACGCAGGGCGTGCACAAGACGCAGCAGTACCTGCAGCTCAATCCGAACGGCCTGATTCCCAGTTTGACCCAGGGCGATCTGGTGCTGTACGAATCCGCCGCGATCTGCCTGCATCTGTGCGATAGCCACCCGCAGGCGGCGCTGGCGCCGCCCGTCGGCACGGCGCTGCGCGCACACTTCTACAAGTGGCTGATCTGGCTCACCAACACGCTGCAGGCCACGCTGATCGTCTATTTTTATCCCGAGCGCTGGGTGAATGCCGGCAATGGCGAGGCAGTCGCCCAAGTGCAGGCGCACGCCGAGTCCAGGGTGCGGGTGCTGCTGGACCTGCTGGATCGTGAGCTGGCGCACCAGGGTCCGTGGCTGCTCGGGGACCGCTACAGCGCGATCGACGCGTACGCGCTGATGCTGTGTCGCTGGACCCGCAACTTCGAGCAACCCGCACGTTCGCGCGCGCATCTAGGACCCTACCTGCAGCGGATGCTGGAACGCCCCGCAGTGCGGCGGGCGTTCGCGACCGAGCAGATTGCCCAGCCGTGGGTGTAGGCAGCGGACAGGTGAAGTGACAAAATATCGGTCAAATCGCAAGAAAACCCATGCTGGATATTGAGAGTTAGCTATTATTTTTTATTAAATCCGGTCAACGTGCCAGCAGGCGAGCCGCCTCCAGCGCAAAGTAGGTCAGCACGCCGTCGGCGCCGGCGCGCTTGAAGGCCAGCAGGCTCTCCAGCATCACGGCGTCGTGGTCGAGCCAGCCGTTTTGCGCCGCGGCCTTCAGCATCGCGTATTCACCGCTGACCTGGTAGGCGAAGGTCGGTATGCGGAACTCGTCCTTCACGCGGCGCAGCACGTCCAGATAGGGCATGCCGGGTTTCACCATCACCATGTCGGCGCCCTCGGCGATGTCCAGCGCGACCTCGCGCAGCGCTTCGTTGCTGTTGCCGGGGTCCATCTGGTAGCTTTTCTTGTCTGCCTTGCCCAGCGTGGCGGCCGAACCCAGCGCATCCCGGAACGGGCCGTAAAAGGCGCTCGCGTACTTGGCGCTGTACGCCATGATGCGGGTGTGGATGTGCCCGTGCTGCTCCAGCGCCTGCCGGATCGCGCCGATTCGGCCATCCATCATGTCGCTGGGCGCCACGATGTCGACACCGGCGTCAGCTTGAGTGAGTGCCTGCTTCACCAGTACTTCGACGGTTTCATCGTTCAGGATGTAGCCGCTGCCATCGAGCACGCCGTCCTGCCCGTGGCTCGTGAACGGGTCGAGCGCCACGTCGGTCATCACGCCGAGTTCAGGCAGACGTGCTTTAAGTTCGCGCACCACGCGTGGCACCAGGCCGTCCAGGTTGAACGCTTCGCTGCCGTCGGGCGTCTTGAGTTTCGGGTCGATCACCGGGAACAGGGCCAGCACCGGGATGCCGCGGGTCACGCATTCCTCGGCCAGCGGCAGCAGCAGATCCAGGCTCAGGCGGTCCACCCCCGGCATCGAGGGCACGGCCTCGCGGCGATTCTTGCCGTCCAGCACGAACACCGGGTAGATCAGGTCATGCGTGCCAAGCGCGTGCTCGCGCACGAGGTTGCGCGTGAACGCGTCGCGGCGCAGGCGCCGGGGTCGACCGAGGGGGTAGGGGGCGTAGGCAGTCATGGTCAAAATTGTGCCTGAATCGGGTATTGATGAAACTTGGCCGAAAAATTATGAGTATTAAAGTAATACATGCCGCGCGTCCTATTTGCAACATGTCACAAATAGTTCGTGAAGTTTCTTGTAATCGACAGGCGGCCTTGTTAAATTTCAGCCGGGCAGTTCGCTGCTCCCCGCTTTTCCTCCCTGAGCGGGCGCCTCAATGTGTGACAGCAAAAAAGGCTTAACCACCCGGCCCTGGCGCCGGGTTTTTTTTGCCCGGCTGGCGGGCCGCGCGGCGGTTTACCCTGCGGCACTACACTGCGCCCATGCTCTGGGTCAAATCGCTTCACATCGTCTTTGTGATCAGCTGGTTCGCCGGCCTGTTTTATCTTCCCCGCATTTTCGTGAATCTGGCTATGGTGCCGGTGCAGTCGCTGGCCGAACGGGAGCGGCTCCTGTTGATGGCGCGCAAACTGCTGCGCTTCACCACGATGCTGGGCGTGCCGGCGGTGCTGTTCGGCCTGTGGCTGTGGCTGGGGTACGGCATTGGCCGCGGCCCGGGAAACGGCTGGCTGCACACCAAGCTGCTGGTGGTGGTGCTGGTGATCGTCTATCACTATTGCTGCGCGCGTCTGCTGCGCCAGTTCGAGGCGAACCGCAACACGCGCAGCCATGTCTGGTTCCGCTGGTTCAACGAGATTCCTGTGCTGCTGCTGCTCGTGATCGTGGTACTGGTCGTGGTCAAGCCGTTCTGAGCCGCGCATGGCGAAGTCCAAAACCTCGGCCTGGCCGCTTGCGCTCGCCTACACGGTACTGATCCTGTATGCCAGCCTGTATCCGTTTTCCGACTGGCGCGACCAGGGCATCGTGCCCTGGTTTTACCTGACGGCCCCGTTGCCCAAATACTGGACCTGGTTCGATGTGATCTCGAACGTGCTGGGCTACGCGCCGCTCGGCTTCCTGTATGCGCTAAGTGCCATGCGCAGCGGTGGCGCACGGCGCAGCGCGCACGCGGTGCTGCTGGCGTCCGTGGCGGGGGGCCTGCTCTCGATGACGATGGAAGGGCTGCAAAGCTACCTGCCGGTGCGGGTGCCGTCGAACGTCGATCTCACGCTGAATTTCCTGGGCGCCTGGCTGGGCGCGGTGACGGCCTACACGCTGGAGAAGCTCGGCGCGATCGATCATTGGAGCCGGTTCCGCGCGCGCTGGTTCGTGCGGGATGCGCGTGGCGCGCTGGTGCTGCTGGCGCTGTGGCCGGTGGCGCTGCTGTTTCCCACGCCGGTGCCGTTTGGTTTGGGGCAAGTGATGGAGCGGCTGGAGGCCGCGCTGGCTGACGCCTTGCAGGGCACGCCGTTTCTGGCCTGGCTGCCGGTGCGGGATGTGGAGCTGCAGCCGCTGCTGCCCTTCGCGGGGCTGCTGTGCGCGCTGCTGGGGGTGCTCATTCCGTATCTGCTCGGCTACTGCATCATTTCGTCGAAAAGGCGCCGGGCGCTGTTCATGGCGGGCACCATCGGGGTCGGCATTGGCGCCACAGCGCTTTCCGATGCCCTGAGCTACGGTCCGGCCCACGCCTGGGGCTGGTTTCGCCTGCCGGTGCAGGTGGGGCTGGCGGCCGCCGTCCTGTTCGGGCTGGCGCTGCTGGCGCTGCCGCGGCGTGCCTGCGCCGCGCTGCTTTTGCTCGCGCTGGCACTGCAACTGGCCCTGCTGAACCAGGCGCCGGCCAGCAACTATTTTTCGCAAACCCTGCAGACCTGGGAACAGGGGAAATTCATCCGCTTTCACGGTTTCATCCAGTGGCTGGGCTGGGTCTGGCCCTTTGCCGCGCTCATCTATGTTCTGGTGCGCGTCTCACGACGCGACCCCGAACCCTAAAATGGCGATATGAACCCCACCGCGCCCGTTGCTGCCGAAACCCCCGCCTCCTATTACGAACGCCATATCTTCTTCTGCCTGAACGAGCGCAAGAACGGTGAAAACTGCTGCGCCCAGCACGGCGCCCAGCAGGCTTTCGACCGCTGCAAGACACTGGTCAAGGCGGCCGGCCTGGCGGGGCCGGGCCGGGTGCGCGTGAACAAATCGGGCTGCCTGGACCGCTGCGCGGCGGGCCCCGTGGCGGTGGTCTATCCCGAGGCGATCTGGTACAGCTATGTGGACCAGAGTGACATCGATGAGATCGTCGAATCGCACCTGAAAAACGGCCGCGTGGTCGAGCGCCTGCAGGTGCCGCCGCACCTCGGGCGCTGACACCGGTCGCATGCAAAAATCAAAGGGTTTTCGAGCTTTTCCCCTTATTGGTATTGGATAGTTAGCTATTTAATTTGTAGTTACCCAGTGAATTCATCAACGCGCAAGCTCATGCTCGCCGGACCCGCAGGCGCCATCGAGGCAGTGCGCGACGAGCCGGCGCCGGGCCAGCCGGTGCGCGGCGTGGCGGTCATCGCGCATCCGCACCCGCTGTTCGGCGGCACCATGGACAACAAGGTGGTGCAAACCCTGGCGCGGGCCTTCACGCAGTGCGGCTGGAGCGCCGTGCGTTTCAACTTTCGTGGTGTGGGTGCAAGTGCCGGTGTGCACGACGAAGGCCGCGGCGAAACCGACGACCTGGTGCAAGTGCTGCAGCAGGTGGCGCCCACGGGGCCGCTCGCGCTGGCCGGGTTTTCCTTTGGCTCGTTCGTGGTCAGCCGCGCGCTGGCCGCGCTGTGGGATGCGCGAGCGGTCGAAAAAATCGTGCTGGTGGGCACGGCCGCGGCCCACTTCGAAGTGGCCGGCCTGCCGCCGGACGCGCACCCGCGCACCCTTGTGATTCACGGCGAGCAGGACGACACCGTGCCGCTGTCCGCGGTGTTCGACTGGGCGCGGCCCCAGTCACTTCCTGTCACAGTCATTCCGGGCGGCAGTCACTTCTTTCACGGACAATTGCCGCTGCTGAAGAATCTGGTTGTGCGGCACCTGCAGTCCTGAAACTCTGCCAGGCCGATCGCAATCCCGCAGCGGCAAATTCTGTCTCATCCCAAACGGCCCTCACCCCCAACTCTCACCGTCATGAATCGCTTCCCGTCCCCGCTTCGCGCACTTGTTTTCGCCTTCGCTTTCGCGCCCCTTGGCCTGCTGGCCGCCACGTCCAAGCCGGCACCTTTGGCCGCCGTCGCGCCCGCCGTCGCACCCGCGCCGTCGTCGCTGCCGCAGCCGCCCGAAGTCGCCGCCAGCACCTATCTGGTGATGGACCTGACGGCGAACCAGATCCTCGCGGGCAAGAACATCGACGCGCCGGTGCAGCCGGCCTCGCTGACCAAGCTGATGACTGCCTACCTGGTGTTCGATGCCTTGCGGGCCAAGAAGATCAGCTTGACGCAAACCCTGCCGGTCAGCGTCAATGCGTGGCGCCAGCCCGGCTCGCGCATGTTCATCGACCCGAAGATGCAGGTGCCGGTGGACGACCTGATCAAGGGCATGATCGTGCAGTCCGGCAACGACGCCGCCATGGCGCTGGCGGAGGGCGTGGGGGGCACGGAAGAGCACTTCGTGCAGATGATGAATGACGAGGCCAAGGCCCTGGGCATGAATTCCACCACGTACAAGGACCCGACCGGCCTGCCCGATCCCGGGCACATCACCACCGCGCGCGATCTGGCCACCCTGTCGATGCGCCTGCGCCGCGATTTCCCCGAGTACGCGTATTACGATGCGATCAAGAAATACCATTACCCCGGCACGCCGCCCAGCAACGACACGAATCGCAACAGCCTGCTGTTCCGCGATCCCACGGTGGATGGGCTCAAGACGGGCCACACCGAGGCGGCCGGCTACTGCCTGATCGCCACCGCCAAGCGCGAATTTCCGAATCTGGGCGATCGGCGCATGCTGACCATCGTGCTGGGCGCCACCAGCTCGGCCGGGCGCGTGAACGAGTCGCAGAAATTGCTGAACTGGGGCTATACCGCGTATGACGACATCAAGCTGTTCGACGCGAATCAGCCGGTCGTGACCCCGAGTGTCTGGAAGGGCAAGGCGAACGTGCTCAAGCTGGGTAGCCCGCGCGCCATCGTGGTCGCCGTGCCGGCGGGCAGTGCCGGCAAGATCAAGACCCAGGTGGCACGACCCGACCCGCTGGTAGCGCCGTTCGCGAAGGGCCAGAAGGTGGGCACGCTGAAGGTGTCGTTGGGGGATCAGCCGCTGGCGGACGTGCCGCTGGTGGCGCTCGACGCGGTCGATCAGGCGGGCATTTTCGGACGCGCCTGGGACGCGCTGCGGTTGTGGATCAAATGACGGCGCCGTCAGCGGCGCACCCCCGTCTGGCTGTGAGTGCTCGCTGACTTTTCGGTCCGTCGCGCAATTGCGACGGACCGCCCGCGCTGTTATACTTGAAGGCTTTTCGGAATTTCCGAAGGGATTCACGTTTTCGTTCAAGTTTCCAAACGTTTAGGGACGTTTTATTCATGCCAACCATCAATCAGCTCGTACGCCAGGGACGCGAGGTCGAAAAGATCAAGTCCAAAAGCCCGGCGATGGAGAACTCTCCGCAGCGGCGCGGCGTGTGCACCCGGGTGTACACCACGACGCCGAAAAAACCCAATTCCGCCTTGCGCAAGGTTGCCAAGGTGCGCCTGACCAACGGCTTCGAGGTGATCTCCTACATCGGCGGCGAAGGCCACAACCTGCAGGAGCACTCCGTGGTGCTGGTGCGCGGCGGCCGTGTCAAGGACTTGCCCGGTGTGCGTTACCACATCGTGCGCGGCTCGCTCGACCTGCAGGGCGTGAAAGACCGCAAGCAGTCGCGCTCCAAGTACGGCGCCAAGCGCCCGAAAAAGGCCTGATCGTCATCAAGTTAGTCGGTGTTTGAGTCGCCCTGGCAGGTGAATCAAGCGAAGTGACCCGAAGCCCGGAATTGTCCAGGTGGGTCGAGTAAGTGAGGGTTTTGATAACTCTCGCGGTGCCCTCAAAACGCACCAACTGAAGCAATAGAGGTGAAAAAATGCCACGTCGTCGCGAAGTCCCTAAACGTGAAATCCTGCCGGATCCCAAGTACGGCAATGTCGAACTCGCCAAATTCATGAACGTGATCATGCAAGGCGGCAAAAAAGCGGTCGCCGAGCGCATCGTCTATGGCGCGCTCGAGCAGATCGAGAAAAAATCCGGCGGCAAAGACCCGGTCGAGGCGTTCAGCATCGCCATCAACAACGTCAAGCCCATGGTGGAAGTGAAGTCCCGCCGTGTCGGCGGTGCCAACTACCAGGTGCCAGTCGAAGTGCGCCCGGTGCGCCGGCTGGCCCTGTCCATGCGCTGGATCAAGGAAGCGGCCAAGAAGCGCGGCGAAAAGTCGATGGCCCTGCGTCTGGCCAATGAATTGATCGAAGCCACCGAAGGCCGTGGCGGCGCCATGAAGAAGCGTGACGAAGTCCACCGCATGGCCGAGGCCAACAAGGCCTTCAGCCACTTCCGCTTCTAAATCATCCTTTTGAATCAGATCGGCTGTTAGCCCGGCCTGCCGTGTGGCGGGCGGGCGCCCAGCCGTTAATGGAGTAATCATTCATGGCACGCCATACCCCCATCGAGCGCTACCGCAACATCGGCATCAGCGCGCACATCGACGCCGGCAAGACCACGACCACCGAGCGCATCCTGTTCTACACCGGCGTGAACCACAAAATCGGCGAGGTGCATGACGGCGCTGCCACCATGGACTGGATGGAGCAGGAGCAGGAGCGCGGCATCACGATCACCTCGGCCGCGACCACCTGCTTCTGGAAGGGCATGGGGGGCACCTTCGACGAGCACCGCATCAACATCATCGACACGCCCGGCCACGTGGACTTCACGATCGAGGTCGAGCGCTCCATGCGCGTGCTCGACGGCGCGGTGATGGTCTACGACGCGGTCGGCGGCGTGCAGCCGCAGTCGGAAACCGTCTGGCGCCAGGCGAACAAGTACAAGGTGCCGCGCCTGGCCTTCGTGAACAAGATGGACCGCACCGGCGCCGACTTCCTGCGTGTGCGCCAGATGATGGTGGACCGGCTCAAGGCGAACCCCGTGGTGATCCAGATACCGATCGGCGCCGAAGAACATTTCCGGGGCATTGTTGACCTCGTGAAGATGAAGTCGATCATCTGGGACGAAGACAAGGGCGTGACCTTCAAGTACGGCGATATTCCGGCCGATCTGGCCGATGTCTGTGCCGAATACCGCGAAAAGCTGGTGGAGGCAGCGGCCGAATCCAGCGAGGAGTTGATGAACAAATACCTCGAAGGCGAGGCCTTGACCGAGGCCGAGATCAAGACGGGGATCCGCCAGCGCACCATCGCCGGCGAAGTTCAGCCGATGCTGTGCGGCTCCGCCTTCAAGAACAAGGGCGTGCAGGCCATGCTCGACGCGGTCGTTGAATACATGCCCGCACCGACGGATATTCCACCGGTGGCCGGCACGGACGATGATGAGGCGCCAGTCGTCCGGAGGGCGGATGACGGCGAGAAATTCTCGGCACTCGCATTCAAGCTCATGACCGATCCGTTCGTTGGCCAGCTCACGTTCGTGCGTGTCTACTCCGGCGTGCTGAGCAAGGGCGACAGCGTGTACAACCCGGTGCGCGGCAAAAAAGAGCGCATCGGCCGGATCGTGCAGATGCACGCCAACAACCGCGAGGAAGTCAGCGAGATTCGCGCGGGCGACATCGCCGCCTGTGTCGGCCTGAAGGAGGTCACCACGGGCGAAACCCTGTGCGATCCCGCGGCCATCGTGACGCTGGAGCGCATGGTGTTCCCCGAACCCGTCATCACCCAGGCGGTGGAGCCCAAGACCAAGGCCGATCAGGAGAAGATGGGCATCGCGCTGCAGCGTCTGGCGCAGGAAGACCCCTCGTTCCGCGTCAAGACCGACGAAGAGTCTGGCCAGACCCTGATCGCCGGCATGGGCGAGTTGCACCTGGAAATCATCGTTGACCGCATGAAGCGCGAGTTCGGTGTCGAAGCCAATGTGGGCAAGCCGCAAGTGGCCTACCGCGAAACCATCCGCAAGACGGTGACGGATGCCGAAGGCAAGTTTGTGCGCCAGTCTGGCGGCAAGGGCCAGTACGGCCATGTGGTGTTCAAGATCGAGCCCAATGAGATGGGCAAGGGCTTCGAGTTCGTTGACGCGATCAAGGGCGGTGTCGTGCCGCGCGAATACATTCCGGCCGTGGAAAAGGGCGTGATCGAAGCGCTGGGTCAGGGCGTGCTCGCCGGCTATCCGGTGGTGGACGTCAAGGTGACGCTGCACTTCGGCTCCTACCACGACGTGGACTCGAATGAACTGGCCTTCAAGATGGCCGCCATCTTTGGCTTCAAGGAAGGCTGCCGCAAGGCCGGTCCGGTGATTCTGGAGCCGATGATGGCCGTCGAGGTGGAAACCCCGGAAGACTATGCCGGCAACGTGATGGGCGATCTGTCGTCCCGGCGCGGCATGGTGCAAGGCATGGACGACATGATTGGTGGCGGCAAGGCCATCAAGGCGGAGGTCCCGCTGTCCGAGATGTTCGGCTACTCGACCACGCTGCGTTCCATGTCGCAGGGGCGTGCCACCTATACGATGGAATTCAAGCACTACAGCGAAGCGCCGAAGAACGTGGCCGAAGCCATCATGGCCGCCCGCGCGAAATAGTTTCAAGCTGTCTGCGACGGTGTGCCGCCCTGTTCCCGTGCGGGGTGAACCAGCAACATCGTGCAGACATTAAACCTGGACACGGGAACTGCTCTTTGGAGAAATGAAATGGCGAAGGAAAAATTTAGTCGCACCAAGCCGCACGTGAACGTGGGCACGATTGGGCACGTGGACCACGGCAAGACCACGCTGACGGCGGCCATCACGACCGTGCTGGCGGCCAAATTTGGCGGCACCGCCAAAGGCTACGACCAGATTGACGCGGCACCGGAAGAAAAGGCGCGCGGCATCACCATCAACACCGCGCACGTCGAATACGAGACAGCGCACCGCCACTACGCCCACGTGGACTGCCCCGGCCACGCCGACTACGTCAAGAACATGATCACCGGCGCGGCCCAGATGGACGGCGCCATCCTG
>DATNBD010000128.1:0-3398 GCA_035572155.1 Rhodoferax sp. | reverse complement strand
GCCTACATCAACGTGCGGCTGGAAAAGCACACCGAGAGCCACAAGCGCAACCCGATGGACCTGTTTCGCGCCAGCGTGCAGACCTGGCCCGAGGTGGTGGAATGCGCCGCGCTGACCGGCGAGATGGACTATCTGCTGCGCGTGGTGATGGCCGACATGGCGCACTACAGCCGCTTCATCATGGACACGCTGCTCAAGCACCCGAGCGTGCAGGACTGCAAGACCAGCTTCGTGATGGACCGCGTCAAAGCGACCACGGCGCTGCCAGTCTGAAGCTGCTCGTGCTTCTGAATCAGGAGCTGTAAACCGTTACCCCGTAACGGTTTGTGGTGGTTTTGATGATGAATTCCCGGGCATTCTGGGGATGGCCACCGCGCGCACGTATCGCGCCCGGCCGGCCCCCAGGGCGCTGGCCACGAGCGCCGCGCCGATCAGCACGATCAGGTAGGCGGATGCGTGGAAGCTGCCGGTCCAGCCGCGCAGCAGCCCGACCAGCAGCGGCCCGCAGGCGGCCACCAGATAGCCCCCGCCCTGCGCCATGCCGGAGAGCTGCGCCGCCACATGCGCATCCGGCGAGCGCAGCACGATGAGCGTGAGCGCGAGCGCGAACGCGCCGCCCAGCGCAAGGCCCAGCAGGGCGGCCCAGACCCACACGCCCGAGAGCGGCGCGAACAGGCAGGCGAGCAATGCGGTTACCGCGAGCAGCGCGACCGCGACAGCGATGCCGACCTGGTTGCGGCAGCGCACCGCGATCAACGGCGCCACCAGGCAGGCCACCACCTGGGTCATCACGCACAGCGAGAGCACGTAACCGGCGGCGGCCGCGCCCATGCCGCGCTCGCGCAGCATGGGGGCGAGCCAGCCCATCACGATATAGGCGAGGGCCGATTGCAGGCCCATGAACAGCATCACCTGCCAGGCCAGCGGGTCGCGCCACAGGCCCGGCACCGTCATGCCCGATTCGCTCGCGCTCGGTTTGAGCGGCAGCGCCTGCGGCGCCCACAAGAGCGTGACGATGGCGGCCGGCACGGCCCACAGCGCCAGCGCGCGGGTCCAGCCGCCGCCCAGCGCCTGTTCCAGCGGCACCGTCATGCCGGCGGCAGCGGCGGCGCCGCCGCACACCGCCATGGTGTACAGGCCCATGACGAGCGCCGCGCGCCGCGGGAAGTCGCGCTTGATCAGCACCGTCACCAGCACATTGTTGATGGCGATACCGATGCCGGCAATGGCCGACGCGATGAACAGCAGGGCCACGCTGCCGCTGCCGCGCGCCAGCGTGCCGAGCACGATCAGTGCCATGCAGCCGAGCAGCGCGCGCTCCAGCCCCAGGCGGCGCCCGAGCCACGGCGCCAGCGGCGCGAACAGGCCCAGGCACAGCACCGGCAGCGTTGTGAGCAGGCTCGCGCCGGTGGGCGAGAGTCCGCTGGCCACCATGATTTCCGGCAGCGTCACCGACAGGCTGGAAAACACCGGGCGCAGGTTGAACGCGATCAGCACCACACTCAGGCCCAGCAGCACGGCGCGGCCCGGGGTCGCGGCCGGCGTGGGGCGCGGCGGCGGCTGCCGGTTGGCTTCGGTGTCGATCAGTAACTCTTCCAGGATCGGGTGCGGCGGGGCAGCGGTGTCGGCGAGTGAGGTTCTGGGCGCGGGGGCGAGCATGGGTGTGGCTTCATTGATTCATGGAATCATTGGATGAATTATGAAACTATTAAATACATAGCAATCTATTCATGACCATCATGGGTTTACTCGTGTTTTGATGTATTTTTTTGGCGAAAACAGCCCCCTCCAGGGCCGTGCCGGGCCGATTTAAGCTGTGCTCACTAGGGGAAACCCGTAACATTCAAGCCATCATGGAAGCCAGAGAACCCGTCGGGGCGCTCGCCGAAGCCGGTGCGCCGCCTGTGCCCGACGAACCCCGCGCCAGCCCGGTGCTGGTGCCGATCCGTGCGCTCGGCCCCGGCCAGCGCGAGCGCATCAACCAGCATCTGCTGGCGCTGGACGAGCACGACCGCTATCTGCGCTTCGGCTACATGGCCAACGACGAGCAGATCACCCGCTACACCGACGGGCTCAATTTCGAGCGCGACGAGATTTTCGGCATCTACAACCGCAAGCTGGCGCTGATCGCGATGGCGCACCTGGCGTTCGCCACCACCGACGCCTGCCGCTCGTGCGCGGAATTCGGCGTCTCGGTGAGCAAGAAGGCGCGCGGGCGCGGCTACGGCTCGCGCCTGTTCGACCGCGCCGTGATGCACGCGCGCAACGAGGGCGTCGAGCTGATGTTCATTCACGCCCTGTCCGAGAACACCACCATGCTGCGGATTGCCCAGAACGCGGGCGCCACGGTGGAGCGCGAGGGCTCCGAGTCGCAGGCGCATCTGCGCCTGCCGCCGGCCACGCTGGACAGCCGCGTGAGCGAGATCGTGGAGGCGCAGTTTGCCGAGCTGGATTTCAAGCTCAAGACGCAGGCCAAGCATTTCCGCGACCTGCTGGCGAGCCTGCAGACGCTGCGCGCCGGGATGGCTCCGGGGCAGGGCAAGCCGGGCCGGTAACGCCAATCCGCTATCCTAGAGCCTCCATCACTACCGCAGATTCACTTTGTCCGACCCGCACCCGTCGCGCTTTCACGAGAAAGAAGACAAGCGCACCTTCCTGCAAAAACTTGCAGAGTTCATCTCCCCGGCGCCCGATTCCAGAACCGAGCTGATCCAGACCCTGGCCGACGCCGAGGACAACGAGGTCATCGGGGCCGAGAGCCGGGTCATGCTCGAAGGCGTGATCCGCATGGCCGACATGACGGCCGGCGACGTGATGGTCGCCGCCACGCGCATGGACCTGATGGACATCGACGCGCCGTTCGACGAGTTGCTGCACAACGTGATCCAGACCGCGCACTCGCGCTTTCCGGTGTTCGAGGGCGAGCGCGAAAACATCATCGGCATCCTGCTCGCGAAGGACCTGCTGAAATTGCAGCGCGCGCCCGAGCTGAGCATTCGCACGCTCCTGCGCCCCGCCGTGTTCGTGCCCGAGTCCAAGGGGTTGAACGATCTGCTGCGCGACTTTCGCGGCAACCGCAACCACCTGGCGATCGTGATCGACGAGTTCGGCCGCGTCGCCGGGCTCATCACGATCGAGGATGTGCTCGAGCAGATCGTGGGCGAGATCGAGGACGAGTTCGACATTCCCGAAGACGAGGGCGACATCTTCGGGCTGGCCGACCACACCTACCGCGTGAGCGGCGACACGCCGATCGAGCGCGTGAACGAGACCTTCCATGTCACGCTGGCCGGCACCGACCCCGGGGACGAGTTCGACACCATCGGCGGCCTGATCGCGCACGAGATGGGCCATGTGCCCAAGCGCGGCGAGCGGCACCGGCTGGCCGGCCTGGACTT
>DATNBD010000127.1:0-17649 GCA_035572155.1 Rhodoferax sp. | reverse complement strand
CGCCTTGATCTGCTCGCAGCAGCCGCTGCCGGTGCGCGAGCTGTGTGTCCTGTTCAACGACGAGCTGGCCGCGGACACCATCAAGTCGCTGTTACAGGATCTGCAAAATGACTGGACGCCGCGCGGCGTCGAACTGGTCTGTGTGGCCACGGGCTGGCGCTTTCAGAGCCGTCCCGAGCTGCGCGAGTATCTGGATCGACTGCATCCGGAGAAGCCGCCGCGTTATAGCCGCGCCGCGCTGGAGACGCTCGCCATCATCGCCTATCGCCAGCCGGTGACCCGGGGCGACATGGAAGACATTCGTGGCGTGACCATCAACTCGCTGATCCTCAAGCAGCTCGAAGACCGCGGCTGGGTGGAGGTGATCGGCCATCGCGAGACGGTGGGGCGGCCGGCGTTGTTCGCCACCACCAAACAATTTCTGGACGACCTGGGCATCGAATCGCTGGACCAGTTACCCGTATCGGACGACGCGCCGGCGCCGGCCGGGATGCTCGATGCATTGAACACGCTCGATGAAGCGTCACAGCCGGCGCTCCCCATGACACCCGAGGCCGCGAGCATCGATCCGGCGCCGCTTGAGGCGGGCGTGAATATTTCAACGATGCCCGAATCGCCGACCGATGCCCCGGACGGTGATCCGGCGACCGTACTCAACGGGACTCAAGCATGAACGATCAAACCCCGCCCGAATCAATTTCTTCGCCGGTTGAAGATGAGGCAGAAAAAGTGGATAAAACCCATACTTTCATTGCTCAGAATGCTACAGAAACAGCAGCAGACGATGGCTGGGACGAAGACCTGGATGACGATGCCGCCGCGGACGAGGCGCCCGCGCGCCGCAACAAGCCGGCACCGAGTGAACCACCCGTGCCGATACGCTTCGCCGATGTGATTTCGGGCCAGTTCGATGCCGACGAGGAAAGCACGGAATTGCCCAGCCCGAAGCGCGTGCTGGAGCCGCAGGCGGACAGTCCCAAGCTGCACAAGGTGCTCGCGCAGGCCGGAATGGGCTCGCGCCTGGAGATGGAGCAGCTCATCGTGGAAGGGCGCATCTCGGTCAACAACGAGCCGGCGCATATCGGCCAGCGCATCCAGTTCGGCGACCAGGTCAAGGTCAATGGCAAGCCAATCCGGTTTCGTGTCGATCCGCCGCCGGCGCGCGTGCTCGCCTATCACAAGCCGGTGGGCGAGGTGGTGACGCACGACGATCCGCAAAACCGCCCCACGGTATTTCGCCGCCTGCCCAAGCTGGTGCAGGGCAAGTGGCAATCGGTCGGGCGACTGGACCTCAACACCGAAGGTCTGTTGCTGTTCACCAGCTCGGGCGAGCTCGCCAACAAGCTGATGCACCCGCGCTTCGGACTGGAGCGCGAGTACGCGGTGCGCGTGCTGGGGGCGCTTAGCAACGAGGAAAAGCAGCGCCTGCTGGAGGGCGTGAAGCTGGACGACGGCACGGCCCAGTTCGGCGCGATCGAGGACGGCGGCGGCGAAGGCTCGAATTGCTGGTACCGCGTGACGATTTCCGAAGGGCGCAACCGCGAGGTGCGGCGCATGCTCGAGGCGGTGGGCCATGCAGTGAGCCGCCTGATCCGCATCCGTTACGGCGCCATGGTGCTGCCGCGTGGGCTCAAGCGCGGGGCTTGGCTGGAGCTGGACGAGCATGACATCCGCGCGCTGGTGCAGGCGGCCGGTGCCAATCAGGGCCAAGGGCGCGCCGATGTGCGCCCCCAGCGCGGCGCAGCGTCGCCGGCACGTGACGGGGCCGCTCGCCCAGGCGGGCGCAACCGCCGACGCGGCGGACGCGGCGCGGGACCGCGCAATGCGGGTGACGGGCCCGGGCAGCGGCAGGCGGCGCCTTCCGGCGCGCCCCCGGCGAACAACCGGGGCCAGAATCAACGGCGCAAGGAGCGCGGCGACCGCAACGAGCGGCAAGGCGGGGGCGCGCAGCCCGATCCGATGAAAACCTCGTTTGGCTATATCGGCGCGGACAGCTTTTCCCGGCAACGCCAGGGGCAGGGCCAGCGTCGTGGTGGAGCGGGCGGCGGGGGTGGCCAGCGGCGCGGCAGTGGTGGTGGCGGGCGCGGCCGCTGACAGAGGACGATAGTCGCCCCGAACCAAAGCGTGTGTCGGTTCGGCCCTGGGGCGTCGCACGGCACGGGTGCCATCCGGGAACTGCGGCTTTGCGCCGGTTAAAATACAAAGCTTTGCCCGCGGGGCGAAAATCAAAACTCAAGCTCAGGAAAAATAATTATGACTATCGAACGCACTCTCTCCATCATCAAGCCCGATGCCGTTGCGAAAAACGTGATCGGCCAGATTTATGCCCGCTTCGAGGCCGCCGGCCTGAAAGTGATCGCCGCCCGTATGGCGCACCTGTCGCGCGGCGAGGCCGAAGCCTTCTACGCGGTGCACAAGGCGCGCCCTTTCTTCAAGGACCTGGTGGATTTCATGATCTCCGGCCCGGTCATGATCCAGGTTCTCGAAGGCAAGAACGCCATCCTGAAGAACCGCGACCTGATGGGCGCCACCGACCCGAAGAAGGCCGCTCCCGGGACGATCCGCGCAGACTTTGCCGACAGCATCGACGCGAATGCCGTGCATGGCTCCGACGCGGCCGAAACGGCCCAGGTGGAAATCGCCTTCTTCTTCGCGAACATGAACGTTTACTCGCGCTGAGCCACCGATCGAAGATGAGATGACGGCCAACCTGCTGGACCACGACCTGGAGGGCCTGGCCGCCTTTTGCGAGCGGCACGGAGAAAAGCGTTTCCGCGCCATCCAGCTGTTCCGCTGGATCCACCAAAAGGGGGCCACCGATTTTGACCAGATGAGCGATCTGGCCAAGTCCCTGCGTGAAAAGCTGAAGACGACGGCCCATATCACGGGCTTGCAGGTGATCTCTCAACAGGAGTCGCTTGACGGCACCATCAAATGGCTGTTCGACGTGGGTGCCGGGAATGCCGTCGAGGCGGTTTTTATTCCCGAGGACGACCGCGGCACGTTGTGCATATCGTCCCAGGCCGGCTGCGCGGTGGGTTGCCGTTTCTGCTCCACCGGGCACCAGGGGTTCAGCCGCAACCTGACCAGCGGCGAGATCGTCGCGCAACTCTGGTTTGCGGAGCATTTTCTGCGCCGGCATTTGGCGCGGGACGAACGCATCATCTCGAACGTGGTGATGATGGGCATGGGCGAGCCGCTGCAGAATTATGGGGCGCTGATCCCGGCTTTGCGCACCATGCTGGACGACCACGGCTATGGCCTGTCGCGCCGGCGCGTGACCGTTTCCACGTCCGGCGTGGTGCCCATGATCGACCGGCTGGCGCTGGACTGCCCGGTGGCGCTCGCCGTCTCACTGCATGCGCCGAGCGACGCCCTGCGCGACCACCTGGTTCCGCTGAACCGCAAATACCCGATCGCGGAACTGCTGGATGCCTGCAACCGCTATCTGGAGCACGCGCCGCGCGACTTCGTCACCTTCGAATATTGCATGCTCGATGGCGTGAACGACCAGCCCGAGCAGGCGCATGAGTTGGTTCAGCTGGTGCAGAAACACCGGCGGGGGCAGGGTGTCTGGTGCAAATTCAACCTGATTCCGTTCAACCCCTTTCCGGAGTCCGGATTGCTGTGCTCGCCGCCGGCGCAAGTTGCCGCGTTTGGCAAAATTCTGAGTGATGCGGGCATCGTGACCACAGTGCGCAAGACGCGCGGTGACGATATTGCGGCCGCCTGCGGCCAGCTTGCGGGCGATGTGAAGGACCGGACCGATGTCGGCAGGCGCATCGCGCGCCAGCGCACGGTGATGTTGCAGCCGCACAAGGCAGCGGCTGTGGCCGCCAAGGAGATTTGAAACATGGAAACCCCCGGTACACGGACGCGCCAGCTTGTGCTGTGGCTGTTACAGCTTGGTTTTGCCGCGGCGGCGCTGACAGGCCTGGCGGGATGCGCGTCGAATTCGACGACGGCGAGCCTGCCGGCGGCCGGAACCGACATCACCACGGAATCCGATCTGTCGCCGGCCCGCAAGCGCGCGCAAATCCGGCTCGATCTGGCTGTGGGGTACTTCCAGCGTGACGAACTCAAGGTCGCGCTGGACGAAATCAAACGGGCCATCTCGATAGACCCCGGTTTTGCCGAGGCCTACGACTTGCGCGGCCTGGTCTACATGCGACTCGGCGACCCGAAACTGGCGCAGGACAGCTATCGCCGTGCCATGGCGCTCAAGCCGCAGGATGGCAACATCATTCACAACTACGGCTGGATGTTGTGCCAGCAGCACCACTACCCGGAGGCGGACCAGGCTTTCCAGCGCGCGCTCGCGATACCGACCTACCGCGACAGGGCCAAAACCCTGATGACGGAAGGTCTGTGCCAGATGGAGGCCGGCCAGAAGGCGCAGGCGGAAGTCACGCTGACGAAGTCCTACCAACTGGATGCCGGCAACCCCATCACCGGTTACAACCTGGCCAGCCTGCTCTATCAAGGCAACGAGCTGACGCGCGCGCAGTTCTATATCCGGCGCATCAACAACACCGATCTGGCGAACGCTCAGACGCTGTGGTTGGGCATCCAGATCGAGCACCGGCTGAATCATCCCGATGGGGTGTCGCAATTGGGGAGTCAGCTGGAGCAGCGTTTCCCGGGCTCCTCCGAGGCGTCCTTGTATCAGCAGGGCAAATTCAATGAATGAGCCGGTGCATGCCGAGTCTGCCGTTGCGGATGAGCCGGCGGCGCCGCTGCCGCCAAGCGCTGGTGCGATCTTGCGGCAGGCCCGCGAGGCGGCCGGGCTGCATATTGCGGTGCTGGCCGTGTCGCTGAAGGTGCCGGTCGGCAAACTGGAGGCGCTGGAAGCCGATCGGCTCGATCAGCTTCCGGACGCGATGTTTGCCCGTGCCCTGGCGGCCACCGTGTGCCGCCAGCTCAAGATCGATCCGGCGCCGGTGTTGCAGCAACTGCCGCAAATGACGCCCCGCCTGACGCCGGACCATGGGGGCATCAACGCGCCGTTCCGCACGCTGGATGAAAAATCCCGCACCGGGATGTCGACCGAGCTCTCGCGCCCGGCGGTGCTCGCGGTGCTGGCAATTTTGCTGGGCGCATTGGTGCTGATCCTGTTGCCCAGTTTCAGTCGTCACGCCGGCGGGGACGCCGCGCCAGTGGCGAGCCTGTCGGCGCCGGCTTCGACAGCGAAGGTCGCCACCGAAGAGGTGACGCATCCGCCAGTGCCATCTGCCGCGGCGGCGTTGCCCCCATCGACGCCTTCGGCTAACGCCGCGCTGGCCGCGGAAGTGCCTGCATCGGCGGCAGCGCCGGCATCGGTGGCGGCGGCGCTCACGACAGCGCCGACGCAGGCAGATGCGGCCTCCGATGCTGTCCTTGTTTTCAGCGCCAAGGCGCCGTCCTGGGTGCAGGTGACGGATGCCAAGGGCAACGCCGTCCTGCGCAAGACCCTGGCAACCGCCGAGGTGGCGCGCGTGAGCGGTGCGTTGCCGCTGAGCGTGGTGGTGGGCAGGGCGGACGCCACCTCGGTGCAGGTCAGGGGTCAACCGTTCGACCTGGCGTCTTCCACCAAAAACAACGTTGCCCGTTTCGAGGTGAAGTGATGGCCGCCGATCTCCCCATTGAATTTGCGACCCCGAACACGCGGCGCTCGCGTCAGGCCATCGTGAGCTGGGGGGCCCGCCGCGTGTCGGTCGGTGGCGGCGCGCCGGTGCGCGTGCAGTCCATGACCAACACCGACACGGTGGATGCCATCGGTACTGCGATCCAGGTGAAGGAACTGGCGCTGGCCGGCTCCGAGCTGGTGCGCATCACGGTGAACACGCCCGAGGCGGCGCAAGCCGTGCCGCACATCCGCGAACAGCTCGACCGGATGGGCATCGACGTGCCCCTGATCGGTGACTTCCATTACAACGGGCATCGGCTGCTGACCGACTACCCGGAGTGCGCCCAAGCGCTGTCCAAATACCGGATCAACCCGGGCAATGTGGGCAAGGGTAGCAAGCACGACAAGCAGTTTGGCCAGATGATCGAGGCGGCGATGCGCTGGGATAAGCCGGTGCGCATCGGCGTGAACTGGGGCAGCCTCGACCAGGAACTGCTCGCCGGCCTGATGGACGAGAACAGCCGGCGCGGCGAACCCTGGGATGCGAAGCAGGTGATGTACGAGGCGCTCGTGAGTTCGGCGATCGATTCCGCGCGCCGGGCCGAAGAGATGGGCATGCCGGGGCACCAGATCATTCCATCATGCAAGGTCAGCGGCGTGCAGGATTTGATCGCGGTGTACCGCGAGCTGGCCCGGCGCTGCGACTACGCGCTGCACCTCGGACTTACCGAGGCGGGCATGGGCGCCAAGGGTACGGTTGCCTCCAGTGTGGCGCTGTCCATTCTGCTGCAGGAGGGCATTGGTGACACGATCCGGGTCTCGCTGACGCCGCAACCGGGCGAGGCGCGTACGCAGGAGGTGGTGGTGGCGTCGGAAATCCTGCAGGCGCTTGGGCTGCGCAGCTTCGTGCCCAGCGTGACGGCCTGCCCGGGGTGCGGGCGTACCACGAGCACCACCTTCCAGGTGCTGGCAAAGCAGATCGACGACTTCCTGCGCGCGCAGATGCCGGTGTGGCGCGAGCGCTATCCGGGCGTGGAAAAACTCAAGGTGGCGGTCATGGGGTGCATCGTCAATGGCCCGGGCGAGAGCAAGCATGCGGACATCGGCATCAGCCTGCCGGGCACCGGCGAGGCGCCATCGGCTCCGGTCTATATCGACGGGGAAAAGAACGTGACCCTGCGCGGCGAACACATCGCGCAGGAGTTCCAGGTCATCGTTGAAAACTACATCGAAAAACGCTTTGGCACCCGGCACACGGCTGAGACTGTCTGAGTCAGGTCCCCAGTTTTTGAATAAAAACAGGCTGTAGCCAGCATCAGTGCTGTGCAGGCAGCTATCACTTAAGTAGCAAGCAACAAATTCAATGGCCGAGAAGTTAACCGCCGTCAAGGGCATGAATGACATCCTGCCGCCCGACTCGGCGCGCTGGGAATGGTTCGAAGACAAGGTGCGCGGGCTGATGCGGCGCTATGGCTATGCCAATGTGCGCACCCCCGTCGTCGAGCCGACGGCGCTGTTCGTGCGCGGCCTGGGCGAGGTGACCGATATCGTCGAGAAGGAGATGTATTCCTTCACCGACTCGATGAACGGCGACCCGCTCACGTTGCGCCCCGAGGCCACCGCCGGCATCGTGCGCGCGATGGTCGAGCACAACGCGCTGTACAACGGCCCGCTGCGCGTGTGGACCATGGGCGCCGTGTTCCGCCACGAGCGCCCGCAAAAGGGCCGCTATCGCCAGTTCCACCAGATCGACGTCGAGGCCTTGGGCTACACCGGGCCGGATGTGGACGCCGAGCAGATCCTGATGTGCCGCGCGCTGTGGCATGAGCTGGGCCTGGTCGAAGGCCAGGACGTGCGATTGGAGATCAACAGCCTCGGCCAGGCCGAGGAGCGCCGGCAGCACCGCGAGGCGCTGATCGCCCACTTCGAGGCCCACGCATCGGTGCTCGACGAGGACGCGAAGCGCCGCCTGCACAGCAACCCGCTGCGCATCCTCGACAGCAAGAACCCGGCGATGCAGGCGATCGTCGAATCGGCGCCGCAGCTCATGAGTTTTCTGGGCGAGGCCTCGCTGGCGCACCTGAACGCGGTGCGCGCCATCCTCGATGCCGCCGGGCTCGAGTACCGCGTGAATCCGCGCCTGGTGCGCGGCATGGACTACTACAACCTGACCGTCTTTGAATGGGTCACCGACAAGCTCGGCGCGCAGGGCACGGTCTGCGGCGGCGGGCGCTACGACGGCCTGTTCGAGCAGCTCGGCGGCAAGCCGACACCGGCCGTCGGCTGGGGCCTGGGCGTGGAGCGCCTGCTGCTGCTGCTGGAGGCCGTGGGCACTGCCATTGCGCCACCCGTGCCCGACGTCTACGCCGTGATTCCCGACGTGGCGGCGCTGCCCATGGCGATGACGACGCTGCAGGCGCTGCGCGCGGCCGGTGTCAGCGTGCAGATGCATGCCGGCACGGGCGAGGGCCGGGGCAGCATGAAGTCGCAGCTCAAGAAGGCCGATGCCAGCGGCGCGCGCCACGCCCTGATCTTCGGTGCGCAGGAGCTCGCGCAAGGCCAGGTGGCCGTCAAATCCCTGCGCGATGGCGCCGGCGCGCAGATGCTGCGGCCGCTGGCCGATGTATCCGCTTGGGCCGCCACCCTACAATCGCTGACTTGAACGAATAACACACCATGGCAACACCTCTGGACCTGCAGGAACAGGAACAGCTTGAGGAACTCAAGCATTTCTGGAAAAAATACGGCAACCTGATCACTTGGGTATTGCTGGTGGTGTTCGGGGCGCTGGCCGCCTGGAACATCTACAACTACTGGCAGCGCAGCCAGGCCACGAAGGCATCGGTCCTGTATGACTCGGTCGAGTCTGCCGCGGAATCGGGCGACATGACCCTGCTCGCGCGCAGCTTCGACGACATGAAGAGCCGATTCGGGCGCACCACCTATGCGCAGCAGTCCGGCCTGCTGGTGGCCAAGACGCTGGATGCCAAGGGCAATATCGAGGGCGCCAAGGCCGCGCTGGCCTGGGTGGCCGACCATGCCTCGGACGAAGGCTATCAGGCCATCGCCAAACTGCGCCTGGCCGCCGTGCTGATGGAGTTGAAGGCGTATGACGAGGCCCGCAAGCAGCTGGAAGGATCCTTTCCGGCCCAGTTTGCCCCGCTGGTGGCGGATCGCCTCGGCGACATCGACGTGCTGCAGGGCAAAAAGACCGAGGCTGTGGTGGAGTATCGCAAGGCCTACCAGGGCTTCGATCCGCAGCTTCAATACCGGCGCATGGTGGAAATCAAGCTGAATGCGCTGGGCGTTGACCCGCAGGCAGCCGCCCCTGCCTCCGCCGCTGGAGGATCGCAGTGAAATTTAGACGTTTCATGCCGTTTGCCGAGTCTGTGCGGTCGCTGGCCGCTATTTTTTTTGTAGTCACCCTGACCGGCTGCACGATTGGCTCGCCCCCGCCGAAGCCGACGCCGCTGGGCCCGAACGAGGCGCTGATCGGCGTGCGGCAGATCTGGACAGCCCAGGTGGGCGAGGTGAATTTTCCGCTCGATGTGAACGTCATCGGCGATACCGTCACACTGGCTGGCTCGGATGGCACCGTGGTCGCAATCGATGCACGCACTGGGCATGAGCTGTGGCGCACTTCGGTGCATGCGCCGATTGCCGCCGGCGTGGGCAGCGACGGCAAGCTGACGGCCGTGGTCACGACGCACGATGAGTTGGTCGCCCTGGAAGGCGGGCACGAGCTGTGGCACCGCAAGCTGCCGGCACAGGCTTACACGGCGCCGCTGGTGGCGGGTGCGCGCGTGTTCGTGCTGGGGGCGGACCGGTCGGTCAGCGCCTATGACGGGCAGTCGGGGCGTCGGCTGTGGATACAAAAGCCGCCGACGGAGCCGCTGGTCCTGCACCAGCAAGGCGTTCTGCTGGCGGTCGATGACACGCTGGTGGTGGGTTTGTCCGGCCGCCTGCTGGGCCTGAACCCGCTGAACGGCAGTCTGCGCTGGGAGGCGCCGATCGCGACTGCGCGCGGCAGCAACGATGTCGAGCGGCTGGTCGACCTGGTGGGCCCGGTGAGCCGAGTGGGCAGCGAAATTTGCGCGCGCGCCTTTCAGGCCGCCGTCGGCTGCGTCGATGCATCTCGCGGCGCCACGCTGTGGAGCAAGCCCGCGAACGGCGGCACGGGCCTGACCGGCAGCGAGGGGCTGCTGTTCGGCACCGAGCTGGACGGCACGGTGCTGGCGTGGCAGCGCAGCAATGGGCAACAGGCCTGGAGCACGGCGGCCCTGAAATACCGCGGCCTGAGCGCGCCGCTGGCGCTGGGGCACTCCGTCGTGGTTGGCGACAGTTTTGGCGTCGTGCACCTGCTGTCCCGCACCGATGGATCCCTGCTGACCCGGCTGAGCACGGATGGCTCGGCCGTGGCGGCTGCGCCTGTGGCTGCCGGCAGCACGCTGGTCATCGTGACGCGCCACGGCGGCGTCTATGGTTTCCAGCCGGAATGATGGTTCGGGTGCCCGAGAATGAAGCCCGTCCTGGCCCTGGTTGGCCGCCCTAATGTCGGCAAGTCGACGCTTTTCAACCGGCTCACCAAGTCCCGCGATGCCATCGTGGCCGACTTCGCGGGCCTGACCCGCGATCGGCACTACGGCAACGGGCGCCAGGGGCAGCACGAATTCATCGTCATCGACACCGGCGGCTTCGAGCCGGACGCGGTTCGTGGCATCTACAAGGAAATGGCCCGACAGACCCGCCAGGCGGTCGCCGAGGCGGATGTCGTGATTTTCGTGCTGGACGCGCGCGCCGGCTTGTCCGCGCAGGACCACGATATCGCCAACTACTTGCGGCGCCTGGGCAAGCCCACGGTGCTGGCGGCCAACAAGGCCGAGGGCATGCAGGCTGGTGCGCAGTTGGCCGAGTTTTTCGAGCTCGGCCTGGGCGCGGTGCATCCGGTCTCGGCCTCGCACGGCCAGGGTGTTCGCAGCCTGGTGGAGCTGGCACTGGCGCCGCTCGATTTGCCCGATGCGCCGGAAGATGCGGCCGAGGCGGACAGCGCCGTCATCAAGCTGGCGGTGGCGGGGCGGCCGAATGTGGGAAAGTCCACCCTGATCAACACTTGGCTGGGCGAGGAGCGCCTCGTGGCGTTCGACCTGCCGGGCACTACCCGCGATGCGATCACCGTGCCGTTCGAGCGCAACGGCCAGCGGTTCGAGCTGATCGACACCGCGGGGCTGCGCCGCAAGGGCAAGGTGTTCGAAGCGATCGAGAAGTTCTCGGTAGTCAAGACGCTGCAGGCGATCGAGTCGGCCAACGTGGTGCTGCTGCTGCTCGATGCGATCCAGGGCGTGACCGACCAGGATGCGCATATTGCAGGGTATGTGCTGGAGAGCGGCCGCGCCGTGGTGCTGGCGATCAACAAATGGGACGCCGTGGACGAGTACCAGCGCGAGCTGGTGCAGCGGTCCATCGAGACGCGCTTGCCGTTTCTCAAATTTGCCGCGGTGCACGTGATCTCGGCCCAGAAACGCCAGGGTCTGGGGCCGGTCTGGCTGTCCATTGCCCAGGCCCACAAGTCTGCCACCTGCAAGATGTCCACGCCGGTACTGACCCGGCTGCTGCTGGAAGCGGTGCAATTTCAAAGCCCCAAGCGGGCCGGCATGTTTCGCCCCAAGCTGCGCTACGCGCACCAGGGCGGCATGAACCCGCCCGTGATCGTGATCCACGGGAACTCGCTGGAACATGTGACCGACGCCTACAAGCGCTTCCTGGAAGGGCGGTTTCGCAAGGAGTTCAACCTGACCGGAACGCCGCTGCGCATCGAGATGAAAACATCCCGCAATCCGTACATCGACAAGGACTAGGGCAGGTTAGACCGGCCGCCCTGAATTTCATGGGGAAATGACCCCGCCACCCGACGCGTCGTTACAGCGCTGTGGTAAGGTTCCACTTCCTACAACAACTTCTGAACACGGAGAATATCGTGAGCAACAAAGGGCAGCTACTTCAGGACCCCTTCCTCAACGCCTTGCGCCGCGAGCATGTGCCGGTCTCCATCTACCTGGTCAACGGGATCAAGCTGCAGGGTCAGGTAGAGTCCTTCGATCAATACGTCGTGCTGCTTCGAAACACGGTGACCCAAATGGTGTACAAGCACGCCATTTCAACCATCGTGCCGGGGCGTGCCGTGAATTTCTCGGCGGCGGTCGAGGGCGCCGCAGCCACCGCGGAAGCGCCCTGAGCGGCCAGCCTGCGCGTCGGGGCGACTTCGAATTGACCATGCCCTTCCAGATTCGCTGATCCAGATTTGTCCGCTTCATCAGATCGCCCCTTGGCTCCGACCGTTCTGGTCGGGGTGGATTTCGGCTTGCCGCATTTCGATGGCGAGCTGGAAGAGCTCGGGCTGCTGGCGCAGACCGCGGGCCTGCAACCCGTGGCGCGCATCACCTGCAAGCGCAAGGCGCCCGACGCCTCTCTGTTCGTGGGCAGCGGCAAAGCCGATGAAATCAAATTCACGGCGGAGCAATTCGGCGCCACCGAGGTGCTGTTCGACCAGAGCCTGAGTCCGGCGCAGCAGCGCAACCTGGAACGGCATCTGGGCTTGCCGGTGAACGACCGCACGCTGCTGATCCTGGAAATATTCAGCCAGCGCGCGCGCAGTCACGAGGGCAAGCTTCAGGTGGAACTGGCCCGGCTGCGCTACCTGAGTACACGGCTGGTGCGGCGCTGGTCCCACCTGGAGCGCCAGCGTGGCGGCATTGGCGCGCGCGGTGGCCCGGGCGAGGCCCAGATCGAGCTGGACCGGCGCATGATCGGAGATTCGATCAAACGCACTTCGAGCCGGCTGGACAAGGTCAAGCGCCAGCGCCACACGCAAAGGCGTCAACGCGAGCGGCGTGATGCGTTCAACATTTCCCTGGTCGGCTATACCAATGCCGGCAAGTCCACGCTGTTCAATGCGCTGGTCAAGGCGCGCGCGTATGCCGCCGATCAACTGTTTGCCACGCTCGACACGACCACCCGGCAGCTCTATCTGGGCGACGCCGGATGTTCCGTCTCGCTGTCGGACACGGTTGGTTTCATCCGCGATCTGCCGCACGGACTGGTCGATGCCTTTCAGGCGACATTGCAGGAAGCCGTGGATGCGGACCTGCTGCTGCACGTGGTGGACGCCGCGCGGCCGGATTTCCCCGAGCAGATGGCCGAAGTGCAGCGTGTTCTCGCCGAGATCGGCGCGGCCGACGTGCCGCAACTGCTGGTCTTCAACAAGCTCGATGCCCTTGAAAAGAGCCGCTGGCCGCTGCATCTGAGCGACATGTTTGAAGTGAGCGGCGTTCGTGTCCCGCGTTTGTTCGTCAGCGCGCGCACCGGCGAGGGCCTGCCAACGCTGCGCCGGCAACTGGCCAGCCGGGTCGCGTCACAGGCCGGGACCGATCCGGCGCACGCCCAAGTCCCCGAATTTCACGAGGCGGGTCACTGATTGGGCACAATCGGGGCAACACAAGAAGAGAACTTGCGCATGAACCTCACATCAAGAGTCACGGGCTGGGCTGCCTTGCAACGGCGCCTGTGGGGGATGTTCAATCTGAATGACCCTCGGTGGGGACGCGGCGAGGACAAGCCATCCGACAACACCCGGGCAGAAGCGCCTCGGCCGGAGGGCGAGCCGCCGGCGCCACCGCCGCAGCAGGGCAATGGCCGTGGCCCGAACCAGGGGCCGCCTGATCTCGACGAGCTGTGGCGCGACTTCAACCGCAAGTTGGGCGGCCTGTTCGGCGGGCGCAGGAACGGCGGTTCCGGCAACAACAACGGCGGTTTCGGTGGCGGCGGCGGCTTTCAGCCCGACGGCAAGAGTGCCGGAATCGGCGCCGGGCTGATCATCGGCGTGCTCGTGCTGATCTGGCTGGGTTCCGGTTTTTTCATCGTGCAGGAAGGCCAGCAGGCCGTGATCACGCAATTCGGCAAGTACCACGGCACGGTCGGGGCCGGCTTCAACTGGCGCCTGCCTTATCCGATCCAGCGCGACGAGAAGGTCTACGTCACGCAGATCCGCTCGGTGGACATTGGGCGCGACAACATCGTCAAGGCGACCGGCCTGCGCGATTCCGGCATGCTCACCGCTGACGAGAACATCGTTGAAATCAAGTTCGCCGTGCAATACCGGCTCAAGGATGCCCGCGCCTACCTGTTTGCCAGTCGCAATCCGGACGAAGCGGTGGTGCAGGCGGCCGAGTCGGCGGTGCGCGAGGTCGTCGGCAAGATGACGATGGACGACGCGATCGGCGTGGACCGCGACAAGATTGCGCCGCAGGTGCGCGCGCTGATGCAAACCATTTTGGACCGTTACGGCGTGGGTATCGAAGTCTTGAATGTCAATCTGCAGCAGGGCGGGGTGCGTCCCCCCGAACAGGTGCAGGCGGCGTTCGACGACGTGCTCAAGGCCGGGCAGGAGAGCATACGCACCCAGAACGAAGCCCAGGCGTATGCCAACAACGTGGTTCCAAGGGCGGTAGGTACTGCGTCGCGCATGATTGCGCAGGCCGAGGGTTACAAGGCTCGCGTGGTGGCGCAGGCGCAGGGCGATGCGCAGCGCTTCGATGCCGTGTTGGCCGAGTACCAGAAGGCGCCGCAGGTCACGCGCGAGCGTATGTACATCGATGCCATGCAGCAAATCTACAGCAACGTCACCAAGGTGCTGGTGGATTCGCGGCAGAACTCCAACCTGCTTTACCTGCCGCTCGACAAGATCATGAAAATGACCAGCCAGCCCGCCGCCGCTGCCGCGCCGACTCCCACGCCGCCCGATACGACGACGCCGGCCCCTGCGACGCCGCCATCCAATGCGTCCGACGATGACCGCAGCCGCGCCGGGGCTCGTTCGCGTGACAGTGATCCACGCTAGGAGCAGCCCGTGAACAAAATCGGTTTCATTGTTACAACGGTGCTGGTGGCGCTCGTATTGCTGAGTTCAACGGTTTTCGTGGTCGATCAACGCCAGTTTGGAATTGTTTATGCGCTCGGGCAGATCAAGGAAGTCATCACCCAGCCCGGGCTCAATTTCAAGCTGCCGCCCCCGTTCCAGAACGTCACGTATCTGGACAAGCGCCTGCTGACGCTCGACAGCACCAACGCCGAACCGGTCTACACCGCGGAGAAGCAGCGGGTCGTGATCGACTGGTATGTGCGCTGGCGCGTCACGAATCCGGCCGAATACATCCGCAATGTCGGGTTGAATGAGACCACGGGCGCGAACCAGCTCAACGTCGTAGTGCGCAACGCGTTCCAGGCCGACATCAACAAGTACACGGTCAAGGAACTGCTGTCTTCCAAGCGGGATGCGCTGATGGCCTCGGTCAAGAGCCAGGTGCTGGCCACGGTGAACGGTCCCAAGCCATGGGGCATCGATGTGATCGACGTTCGGATCACGCGCGTCGATTATGTGAGTGACATCACCGATTCGGTCTATCGGCGCATGGAGGCCGAACGTCAGCGCGTCGCCAACGAACTGCGCTCCACCGGCGTGGCGGCAGGGGAAAAAATCCGCGCCGACGCCGACCGTCAGCGCGAGGTAACCGTGGCGGATGCCTACCGAGACGCCCAGAAGATCAAGGGCGCCGGCGACGCCCAGGCCAACCAGATCTACGCCCAGGCGTTCGGCCAGAATCCGCAGTTTGCCAAGTTCTACCGCAGTCTGGACGCGTACAAGGCCAGCTTCGACAAGAAGAGCGACGCGATGGTGATCGACGAGTCCTCCGACTTCTTCAAGATCATGCACGACGGCGGCGCTCCCGCGGCGGCTGCGGCGTCGGTCCGGCCCGCGAAAAAGTAAGCGCCGGAAGCGCCGACCGTGGACAGCAACACGTTCTGGACGGCACTGGCCCTGGTGCTCGTCATCGAGGGCCTGTTGCCGCTCGTGTCGCCGGCAAGGTGGCGGCGCGTGTTCGTGCAAATCCTGCAGTTGCACGACGGGCAGCTCCGCTTCTTCGGCCTGTGCAGCATTCTGACCGGGCTGCTGTGGCTGTGGCTGCTGTCCTGAGGCCGGGTGGGCCCGCCAGCCCGGTAAAATCTCCGTTTCATCAGCTCCCCTGAATATCCATGTCCGCCTGGGTTCTGCCGGATTACATCGCCGATGTTTTGCCTTCCGAGGCCCGACACATCGAAGAACTGCGCCGGTGTTTGCTCGACACGGCGCGCGGCTATGGCTACGAGCTGGTCATGCCGCCGCTGCTCGAGCACCTGGAGTCGCTGCTCACCGGCACTGGCGAGGCGCTGGGCCTGCAGACCTTCAAGCTGGTGGATCAGTTGTCCGGGCGCATGATGGGCTTGCGCGCCGACACCACGCCGCAGGTGGCGCGCATCGACGCGCACCTACTCAATCGAAGCGGCGTTGCCCGTTTGTGCTACTGCGGCCCGGTGCTGCACACCCGCCCCGACCGCCCGCACGCCACACGCGAGCCGCTGCAGTTCGGCGCCGAAATCTATGGCCACGCCGGGCTCGAAGCTGATCTGGAAATCGTGCTGCTGTCGCTGGACTGCCTGAAGGCAGCGCAGGTGCAAGGCGCCGGCGTGGACATGGCGCACGCCCGCATCGTGCGCTCGCTGCTGGAGGGCGTGGCGCTGGACGCCGCGAGCCTGGCCCGGGTCCATGCGGCCCTGGCGGCCAAGGACGCCAGCGAACTCGCGTCATTGACCCGGTCCTTCCCGGTCGCCTCGCGCGAGGGCCTGCTCGCACTGGTGCGGCTGTATGGGGATGAACCGGTTCTTCTGGAGGCTGAAAAATCCCTTCCGCCCTTGCCTGGTATCAAGGAGTCGCTCTTGAATTTGAAGTGGCTTGCGCGGCAGATGGAAGGCACGCATGTGACCTTCGATCTGGCCGACCTGCGCGGCTACGCGTACTACACCGGCGCGCGGTTTGCCATCTACGCGCAAGAGGCCAGCGACGCCCTGGTGCGCGGCGGACGCTACGACGAGGTCGGGTCGGTGTTCGGCCGCAATCGCCCGGCCGCCGGCTTCAGTCTGGACGTGAAGGCGCTGGTCGCGGCCGTTGCGCCGCGTGCGCTGCGCGCCGCCATCCGCGCCCCCTGGGGCGATGCGCCGGAATTGCGCGCGGCCATCGCGGCGCTGCGCGGTGCCGGCGAAACCGTGGTCTGCGTGCTGCCGGGCCATGAAAGCGTTGTCGATGAATTCCACTGTGACCGCGAGCTGATCCGGGCGGCGGGGCAGTGGGTCGTGCAAGTCATTTGAAGGTTTCCAAGATGAATACAAGCAAAGCGCGGACCGCGGGCCGCAATGTCGTCGTGGTCGGCACCCAGTGGGGTGACGAAGGCAAGGGCAAGCTGGTGGACTGGCTGACCGAGAGCGCGCAGGGCGTGGTGCGCTTCCAGGGCGGCCACAATGCCGGCCACACGCTGGTCATCGGCAATGTCGAATATCGCCTGAGCCTGTTGCCGTCGGGCGTGGTGCGCCCGGACAAGCTGTCGATCATCGGCAACGGCGTCGTCATCGATCCCTGGGCCTTGCTGCGCGAGATCGACGCCATCCGGCACAAGGGCGTGACGGTCACGCCCGACAATTTGAAGATCGCCGAGAATGCCGCCCTGATCCTGCCCTCGCATGGCGAGATCGACCGCGCCCGCGAGGAAGCGCGCGGCGAGCGGAAGATCGGCACCACCGGCCGCGGCATCGGGCCCGCCTATGAGGACAAGGTCGGGCGCCGTGCCATCAGGCTTTGCGACCTCGCCGATCCGGCCGGCCTCGGCGACAAGATCGACCAGTTGTTGCTGCATCACAATGCGCTGTTGCGCGGCCTTGCGTCGCCCGAGGTCGATCGCGCGGCGCTGCTGCAGTCGCTCATCGACATCGCGCCGAAAGTACTGCCCTTCGCCGACACGGTTTGGCAGCGCCTGGACGAGGCGCGCCGCGCCGGCAAGCGCATCCTGTTCGAAGGCGCGCAGGGTGCCATGCTCGATGTCGACCACGGCACGTATCCCTATGTCACTTCCTCCAACACCCATCCCGGCCACGCCGCCGCCGGGGCCGGCATCGGACCTGCT
>DATNBD010000126.1:0-5521 GCA_035572155.1 Rhodoferax sp. | reverse complement strand
AGGCGGTCTGCTCGATCGCCACGACCTCGTCGATGCGCGCCGCGGTCATGGGCTCGAACTGGGCTTCCAGGGTTTTCAGGACGGCGCTCATGAGGACGGTCGGATAGAAAGGACTGCTACGGGTCAGCCCGCCGACGCGGCTCGCTCGGCCGCGCGCTCGTGGGTGGTCTTGGCGACTTTATCGCGAATATAAAGGGGCAGCGCCTGCTCCGCCGCCGTGGCATGGCCCGCCGCGATCAGGGCGGGCGCGAGCCGCAGCAGGGCCGTCGCCGTCGGCAGCGCCGCGAGCCAGGGCTCGCCGGGCGGCAGGCGCGCGTCCGCTTCGGCAAACCCGTGGCCCGCCAGCGTCCAGCCTGCGCGCGCGCGCAGGTTTTTGGATGGAATCAGCTCCAAACCCCCGTCGATGCTCCATTGATCGCTCTTGAATTCATAGTCGGCGGTATAAATCTCGTCCATGCGCGCATCCAGCAGCGCGCGCACGCGCGTGGCGCCGTGGCGCCAGCGCGCCTCTTCGGCCACGGCCATCAGGGTGTCCACGGGCAGCACCTGGAGCTGCGGCGCGCCCGGCCCACGTTTCGCGCTCGCGCCGAAGGCCAGCCCCTGCGCCACCGAGCACGCCGTGCGCAACCCGGTGAACGAGCCCGGACCGCGGCCGAAGGCGATCGCGTCGAGTTCGGGCAGCAACAGGCCGGCCTGCGCCAGCAGCGCCAGGATCGCCGCAATCAAGGTGCCGGAGGCCTGCGCGCCGCCGGCGCCCGTGTGCTGCCAAAGCCGCGCGCCATGCGCCACGGCGATGGACATGACCTCGGTGCTGGTATCAAACGCGAGCAGCTTCATGGCACGGGGACAAACACATGGTTCCATTATCGGGGGACTGGATAATCCGCGCATGTCCTCCCTAGCCCGCTGCGCGCTCGCGCTCTTTGCCGCCGTGCTGGGCACGGCATTTGCCCAGCCGATTCCTCCCGTCATCGCCGCCGCGCTGGCCCGCGCCGACGTGCCGCCAAGTGCCGTCAGCCTGCTGGTGCTGCCGCTGGACGGCGGCCCGGCGCGCCTGAGCCATCGGGCGCGGGCGCCGATGAACCCGGCCTCGGTGATGAAGCTGGTCACCACCTTCGCGGCGCTGGACCAGCTCGGCCCCGACTTCACCTGGAAGACGCGCTTTTACGCGGACGGCACGCTGGACAACGGCGTGCTCAACGGCAACCTGGTGATTCGCGGCGGCGGCGACCCGAAATGGGTGATCGAGCGCATCACCGCAGACTTCCAGGCCCTGCGCGAGCAGGGCGTGCACGAAGTGCGCGGCGACATGGTGCTGGATCCGAGCATCTTCGAGGTGCCCGCGCACGACACCAGCGCGTTCGACGACGAGCCGCTGCGCCCCTACAACAGCGGGCCCGACGGCCTGCTGGTGAACTTCAAGTCGCTGCTGCTGCACTTCACGCCCGACCCGGCAAGCCACACGGCGGCCATCGTGAGCGAGCCGCCGCTGGCCGGCCTCACCGTGCAGACCAGCGTGCCGTTGAGCAGCGCCGACTGCGCCGGTTGGCGCGATGCGCTGCGCGCCGACTTTTCCAGTCCAGACCGGATCAGCTTCGCCGGCAGCTACAGCGTGCGCTGCGGCGATCAGATCTGGCCGGTGGCCTATGTCGACCCGGCCAGTTTCGCGAGCCGCGTGCTGGCGGCCGCGTTCGCGGCCAGTGGCGGCGTGCTGGACGGGCATGTGCGCCAGGGGGCCACGCCCGCCAACGCCCGGCTGATCCTGCAGGCGCAGTCGCTGCCACTGTCGGACATCATTTCCGACGTGAACAAATTCAGCAACAACGTGATGGCGCAGCAGGTGTTCCTGACCCTGAGCGCGCAGCAGCTCGGGCACGGCAGTTTCGCGGCCTCGCGCGCGGTGCTGGCGCGCTGGTGGCGCCAGACCTTTGGCGCCGCCGGCCCCACCACGCCGGTGTTCGACAACGGCTCGGGGCTGAGCCGCGATGGCCGCATCTCGGCGCTGGCGCTGGCGCAATTGCTGCGCACCGCGGCAGAGCGGCCCACGGCCGCGGTGTTCGAACACTCCCTCTCGCTGGCCGGCGTGAACGGCACGGTCACCCGCATGCGCGAACGCGGCGACGCGCCGGATGCGCTGGGCAATGCCTGGCTCAAGACCGGCACCTTGCGCAACGTGGCGGCCATGGCCGGTTATGCCACGGGACTGAGCGGACGCCGCTATGTGCTAGTCGGGCTGATCAACCATCCCGACGCCGGCGCCGCGCGCGCGGCGCTGGATGCGCTGGTGGAGTGGACGGTGAGGGACCGGTAGAGCGGCACCAACCCGGAAATCAGAAACGCTGGATTATCTTGTTGTAGGTGCTGTCGCCGAACAGACGCTGCGCGCTCGGCGCGAAATACAGCGGGTCGGCGAACAGGTAGGTGGTGTAGTTGACGCCAGCGGCAATCGTGGAGGGCGTGCACAGCGAGGAGTTGACCTGGCCCGCGCCGATCCCAATGCCCGCGCCGGCATCGACCGATGTGCAGGCCACGCTGGTGCCGTTGACCAGCGGTGGATAGGCCGTTGGCACCGAGGTCACGAGATTGAAGTAGAACGCCGAGTCGATGTACAGGACGTTCGCGCCGAGGTTCACGATGCTCAGCAGCAGCGAGTCGTTGAACTGCACCGTCGTCGAGCTCAGCAACGAGGCCAGGCGCGGCTGGCCGATGGCCGCGGCCCACGGCGAGTCGCTCAGATCGTAGGTGCCCACCACGATCACGTGCTTCGCGCCGGCGCCCACCAGCCGCTGCACCTGCGCCCCGAACGCGTTCGCGGCCGCCGCGACGTTGGCGCTCATCTGGGCCTGCGTGATGTGGCCGGCCACCATTTGCTGCCAGTTGTAGACGATGTCGCTGATGCCGCCGTTGATCAGTACCAGGTCGCCAGGCTGAAAACTGTTCGTCGCGAGGAACGAGTCGATCTGCTGGGTCACGGTCAGCGTGCTGGTGCTGCCGGCCGCGTCCGGCGTCAGCGCGATGCGCGCGTTCCCCTGGGCGTAGCCCAGCCCGCCGCTGTTCGAGGGCGCCAGCGCCAGGCTGAAGTCGGCCGCGACCTCCTGTGCCCAGTTGTCGGTGCTGCCGTCGTTCACCGTGTACTTGTTGTTCACGCCGAGGTTGCCCACGTCGCTGAACGCATCCCCGAACGAGATGACGCGTGTCGGGGTGAAGGCCGAGACGGTCGAGCTGCCGCAGCCGGCCAGCAGCGTCGCCGCCGCACAGGTCGCCAGCATGAGAGCGCGGCGCAACCAAGTTCCTGTCATTGAAATCTCCAGTGTCTGGGGCGCTAGTTTAACGAGGCGCAGTGTCGGTTCCGTAAAGCACGCCAGCCGGCAGGCGTGCTCAGGCCGCCGAGGCGCGCTGCAGCCGGTCGCGCACGCCGTCCCAGTCGGCGGCGGCGGGCAACGTCTCGACCCAGATCAGGGTGGCGCCCTGCGCGTCGAACTCGCGCAGCACCGCAAACAGCTGCTGCGCCGTGGCGCCCGCGTCATCGGGCATGCGCCGGCGCAGCACGCGTGCCGATCGGCTGCGCACGATGGCGCGCGAATACACGGCAATGCGTGCGCTGGAGCCGTCCAGATCCGTGCCCAGCAAATCCAGCGCGGTCTGAATCGCCTGCGCGTCCATCAGCCGCACCCGGGCGTTCGGCGCGTAATGCGCCGCGAGCGTGCCGGAAGCGCGCGGCGCCGGGCCGGCCGGCTCATCCCTGGAGAACAATGGGCGCCCGCAGGCCGCCTCGATCCGCGCCGGCGTGAGCACGCCCGGGCGCAGCAGCACGGGCGCGCCGCGCGTGCAGTCGACGATGGCGGACTCGATACCGACCGCGCAGGCGCCGCCGTCCAGAATCAGCAGCGCCTCGCCGAATTCCTGCAGCACGTGCGTCGCGGTGGTCGGGCTGACGCGCCCGAACCGGTTCGCGCTGGGCCCGGCCACGCCAGGCACACCGATCGCAGCGGCGGCGCGCAGCAACCCCAGCGCCAGCGGATGCGAAGGGCAGCGCAGGCCGATCGAATCCTGTCCGCCCGCCGCCGCGGCCCCGACTCCGGCGCGGCGCGGCAGGATCAGCGTCAGGGGGCCGGGCCAGAAGGCGCGCATCAGGCGCTGCGCGAAATCCGGCACGCCGGCCGCGAAATGCGCGACGCCGGCGCCGCGCGGGTCCGGGTCGGCCACATGCACGATCAGCGGGTGCTCGCGCGGGCGCCCCTTCGCGGCAAAGATCTTCGCCACGGCGGCGTCCACGCCGGCGTTCGCACCGAGCCCGTACACGGTCTCGGTCGGAAACGCCACCAGCTCGCCCGCCGCCAGTGCGCGAGCGGCAATGTCGATCGAATCCGCGGCATCCGCAGGCAGGATCATGCGCGAGCCCCGTGGCGCTGCCGGCTCAAAATGCGTCCAGCCCCAGCAGCCTCGCCGCCTCGCGCGCCGTGGCGCGCACCTGCGCCACCGTCGCCCCCGTGATGCTCAGATGGCCCATCTTGCGCGCAGGCCGGGGATGCTCCTTGCCGTACAGGTGCAGGCGTGCGCCCGGCAGCGCGAGCACGTCGGACCAGGGCGGCGGCGTCGGCTCGCCCGAGCGGAACCACAGGTCGCCCAGCAGATTCAGCATGATGGCCGGGCTGTGCTGGCGCGGCGCCATCAGCGGCAGGCCGGTGAGCGCGCGCAGCTGCAGGTCGAACTGCGACAGGTCGCAGGCGTCGATCGTGTAGTGGCCGCTGTTGTGCGGGCGCGGCGCCATCTCGTTGACGACCAGCGAATCGTCCTGCAGCACAAAGAATTCGACACACATCACGCCCACGTATTGCAATCCGTCTGCTATTTTTCTGGTAGCTTCTATTGCTGATTCACAAAGGACTTGAGGCACATTTCCTTCATAAACCTCGGTGACGGCGAGAATGCCGCCCCGGTGCAGATTGCGCTGCACCGGAAAGTGGACCATGGCGCCGTCCGCGCCGCGCGCCACGATCACCGAGCACTCCATCTTCAGGGGCAGCATTTTTTCCAGCACGCAGGGCACGCCCCCCAGCCCGGCCCAGGCCGCCGCCAGTTCGGCGCGCGTCGCGGCGCGGATTTGCCCCTTGCCGTCGTAGCCCATCTGCGCCGTCTTGAGAACACCGGGCAGCAGCGCGCCGGGCACCGCGTCCAGCTGCGCCGCGGTCTCGATCACGGCATGCGGTGCGCAGGGCACGCCGCAGGCCACGAAGTGTGCCTTCTCGCGCGCGCGGTCCTGCGCAATCGCGACGGCATCGGCGCCGGGCGCCACCGGACGCCGCGCGGCCAGCTGGCGCAGCGCCGGCGCCGGCACGTTCTCGAATTCGGTGGTGATGGCCGCGCATTGCTGCGCCAGTTGCGCCAGCGCCTGCGGATCCAGGTAGTCCGCATGAATGTGGTGGTGGCTGACCAGCCCGGCCGGGCTGGCGGCGTCCGGGTCCAGCACGACCGTGAAGTAGCCCATGCTTTGGGCCGCCTGCACGAACATGCGCCCGAG
>DATNBD010000125.1:0-18272 GCA_035572155.1 Rhodoferax sp. | reverse complement strand
GGCGCAGCCGCGTCAGCTGGCCGCCGGCGGCGGCTGGCAGGAACCGGTCGAGTTCGCGCGCAATACCCTGTGCGCATTGACCAGCGACCAGGTCCACGCGGCGCCCGCCACGCTGCTCGGGACGATGCTGCGCCCCGAGATCCGGCTGGGTACGTCGACACCTGGCGCCGATCCTGCGGGCGACTACGCCTGGGCCCTGTTTCGCAAGGCTGACGTGATACAGCCTGGCGCGTACGCGGCGCTGGATGCAAAAGCGCAGAGACTCACGGGCGGAGCCACCAGTTCAACGCCGCCGCCAGCGGGTCAATCCGTTGCGGCCTGGGTCATCCGGCAGCGCCAGGCGGATGTGTTCCTAACCTACTGCAGCAGCGCCGCAGCGGCGCAAAAAGAGGTTCCGTCGCTGAATGTGGTGCAGTTTCCACCCGTCCTGCAGGTCGACGCGCTCTATGGTCTGAGCGTGCGCAGCACTGCGGCGCGGCCGGCGTTCGAATTCGAGCAGGCCTTGCTCGCGCCACCCGCGCAAGCCGTGCTCAGACGCTACGGCTTTGCGGCACCCGGGGGCGCGGACGTCGTTCAAAGATAGTCGACGCCGGCCTCCCGGGCAAACCGGCCCGGGTCACCTTCCCATACGATGCGCGCGTGTTCCAGCACATAGACGCGGTCCGCGTGGGGCAGGGCGAAGGTGACGTTCTGCTCGCCCAGCAACACCGTGATGGGCGTGGTCTGACGCAGCTTTTCGAGCGCCTTCGAGAGTTGCTCCAGAATCACCGGCGCCAGTCCGAGCGTGGGCTCGTCGAGGATCAGGATCTCCGGCTTCATCATCAGGGCGCGGCCGATGGCCAGCATCTGCTGCTCCCCGCCGCTGAGGGTCTGCGCCATTTGCGCCTGGCGCTCGCGCAGGATGGGGAAGAGGTCGAACAGCCACGCGAGCTGCGACTCCCGCTCCGTGTCGTCAAGGTGCTGGCCGCCCAGGTCGAGATTCTCCCGGACGCTCATCTCGCCGAACAGCTCGCGCGTCTCCGGGCACTGCACGATGCCGCTTCTTGCAACCTGCGCCGGTGTCAGGCCGCGCATCCGCTGGCCGCCCCGCACGATTTCGCCGGCGTAGGGCAGGAAGCCGGAAATGGTATTGAACAGCGTTGTCTTGCCCGCGCCGTTCAGCCCGACGATGGAGACAAATTCACGCTGGTGAATGTGGATGGATACATTGTTCAGCGCCTGCGCCTTGCCGTAATGCACGCTGATGTTTTCCACCTGCAGCAGCGGGACTTTGTCCTTGAAACTGGTTTCAGGCCGCGCCGCGGTCTCGATGGCGCCGCCAAGATAAACGCGCCGCACGGTTTCGTCGCGCATGACCTCGTCGGCCCGCCCCGTCACGATCTCCTCGCCCAGGTACATCGCGAGGACACGATCGACCAGCGCCGAGACACTCTTCACATTGTGGTCCACCAGCAGCACCGCGCGGCCCTCGTCGCGAAAGCTGCGGATCAACTCGGAAAAGACACTGACTTCCGCGAGGGTCAGGCCCGCAAACGGCTCGTCGACCAGTACCACCTTCGGGTGGCGTGCAATGGCCTTGGCGAGTTCGAGCCGGCGCAGGTCGGCGAACGGGAGCGTGGGCGGCCGGCGGTCCAGCACCGGCTCCAGGCCCACGCGCTGCGCGATCTCCCTGGCACGCCGCGTTAACGAGGGGTCGGCGAACACCTTCAGCAAGCTGTCTGGCAGCAATGCCACCATGATGTTTTCCAGCACCGTTTGCCGGTTCAGCGGCCGCGAGTGCTGGAACACCATGCCGAATCCACGTCGGGCGATCTTGTGCGCCGGCAGGCCAGCAAGGTCCTCACCCTGGAACAGAACCTGGCCCGCCGTGGGGCGCACTATGCCCATGATGCTTTTCATGGCGGTCGACTTGCCCGAGCCATTGGGACCGATCAACCCGAATATTTCACCGGCCGACAGACTCAGGCTCAGGTTCTTGACGGCCGTGAGGCCGCCGAAAGCCTTGGTGAGTCCGCGCACCTCCAGAATCGGTGTGGCTTGCCAGGTTGATGTCACGACCGGGTTCCCCTCGACAGGACGGCGCCCAGAAAGCCGTTCGGAAAGAAAAGAATCACCAAAAGCGCGACGCTGGACACGATGAAGGTGGCAAGTTCTCCGGTGGGCCGCAGGAACTCGCCGGCAACGATCAGGAAGATCGCGCCCAGCGCACCCCCCAGCACGGTGCGCCTTCCGCCCAGCACCGCCGCGACGATCACCTGTACGCCCACGGCGAGGTCGACCACGGTCCCCACGGAGGCAGTTCCCATGTAGAACACCATCAGCGCACCTGCCAGCCCGGAGAAAAATGCGCTCACGATGAAGGCGGCGAGCTTGTGCTTGATGATGTTGAAGCCTAAAGCGCCGGCCTGCACCGGATCCTGTCCGCTGGCCTGCAGGATGAGTCCGACCGGCGATTGCGCGAGACCGAACAGGATCGCTCCGCTGACCGCCATGAAGCCCAGTGCAATCCAGTAATTGGCACCGGCGTTGATGGACAGCACATCCGGAATCGTGAGGCCGATCTCGCCCCCCGTGAGATCTGCGAACACGACCACGAAGCTTTGCAGGATCAGCACGGCAACGAGTGTCGTGAGCCCGAAATACGGCCCGCGCAGACGCAGTGCCGGCAGTGCCAGAACGAAACCGGCGACGACCGCGGCGAGGGCCCCGGCCGCGACACACAGATAAAGTTCAACGCTGTAGTGGCTGTTCAGGATGCCGGCCGTATAGGCTCCCACTCCGATCAGAAAAGTGGGGCCGAAATTGACCTCGCCCGCGAAGCCGAACAGCAGGTCCCAACTCATCGCGAATACACCAAAGTAATACGCCACCGTGAGCAGCCCCAGGATGTAGGCGGATACGTACCAGGGCAGGGTCGCGGCAATGACGAGCACTGCGAGCGTGATCCACAGCAGGGGTGACCTGAATCGCGATGGCATGGCTAGCGCCTCCCCAGCAGGCCCTGCGGCCTGACATACATGACGACGACGAGCAGCAGCAATGCGGGAATGGATCGGTAGGCGGGTGATATCAGATACGCGGTCAAGGTTTCGAGATAACCCACCACGTAGGCGGCGATCAGCGATCCCGAGACGCTTCCCAGCCCACCGAGCACCACGATGGCGAACGCGCTTGCCGTCAAGGGGCCGGCACTGTAGGAACTGACGCCCAGGAACATGCCCAGCAACACGCCCGCAATGCCGGCGAGGATGCCGTAGATCGCCCATACGACGATGTAAATATGCGTCAGTTCATGACCGAGCAAGGTGACGCCGCGCGGGTTCATCGAGGCTGCCAGCACGGTCTTTCCCATCTTGGTCCGGTTCACCAGCAGCCAGAGCAAGCCGATGACCGCCCAGCAAACGATGGCCGTGAAGACTTCGTTTCGCGGGGTGCGCACACCCAGGATGGAGACCACGCCCTGGACGATCGGCAGCACCGTCTTGGCGTTGTTGGTGAAGAAGTAGGCCACGAGCTCCTGCAGCATGATTCCCCACAGCAGCGTCGCGGTCAGGATGAAGATTTCTTTCTCTTCACCCGGAATCCGCCGGGAATGCTGGATGGGCTGAACCGATACGAAATAGGTTGCCATGGCGGCGATAAGCGCCGCCAGCAACCCCACCAGTGCATCGGCATAGGGATTGAGGTGGAGCACGCTGCCGGCGGCCCAGGCGGCGACCGCCGCCGTGACCATGACGGCGCCGTGCGACAAATTCAGCACACCGGATACCCCGAAGATCAGGGTGAAGCCGGTGGCCCCCAATGCATACAGCGCGCTGATCGCGAAACCGTCAATCAGGATTTGTAAGGCAAGCATCTGCACTGACCGGCAAGCCGGTCGCCTCAACTTGTGGAAAGAAAGATAGGGTTCCGCACCGGAGCGAACTCCAGTGCGGGAACACGGACGGCGCTATTTGCCGGCGCCAACTTTGACGAAGCTCGGGAACTTGAGCGAACCCTTGGCGATGTCCTTGGGCCAGACGGTGATCTGCTGGCCATCCTGCCATTGCGACATCAGCCCCTGGATCAGGCCTTTGCCGTACTTGATGGAATGCGTGAACTCGTCGTTCCGACCATAGAACTGGACCCGGCCGATGGTGCCGACCCAATTGGTCTTTTCAAGCGCCGCCACCAGCTTGTCGGCCTCGGTGGACTTTGCGCGTTCAATCGCGTCAGCAATGTAATACACCTCGTCGTACGCCGTGTAGCCCGCGTAGGACGGGTAGTTGCCAAAGCGCTTCTTGAAGTCATTGGCGAATGGAATGGTCTTGGGCGACACCGCAGCGTCAGGCGCGGAAACCGCCTGGAACAGCACGCCCGCGGCCGCGCCGTTGGTGTCTTTCCAGAACGTGCTGCTCGAGGCCTGCGAGCTGATTCCGAACATCGGGATCGGCACTTCCTGGGTCTTCCATTGCACCGTGGGCTGCACACCCACATGCGAAATGCCGGTGATGATGACGTCGGGCTTGGCGGTCTCGATCTTGCTGAAGATCGGGGTGAAGTCCGTGGTGTCGGGCGAGAAGCGGATGTGATCCAGAACCTTCAGGCCGACCTTGGGCAGGCAGACCTCGTATTGGGCGTCCAGCGGCTTGGTCCACGCGGCGTCCTCGCTCATGATGACCGCGGATTTCATGTGCAGGCCATCGACCAGCAGATCCTTCGCCGCATCGCAAACCTCCTGTGCCAGCGCGGCGGACGTCAGGTAGCCGTGGAAGGTGTATTTGTTCTTGTCGTAATCCTTGTGCACGTTCAGGCTGATGTCGTTGGACGCAGCCCCGGGCGTGACGAAGGGCGTCTTCAGCCGTGCCGCCCAGGGCTCCAGCGCCAGCACTACCTCGCTGATATAGCTGCCGATCACCGCCACCACCTTGTCCTCGTTCACCGCGCGCTGGAATGCACGCACCGCATCTGCCGAAGAACTGTGGTCGTCGTAGGTGACAAGCTCGATCTTGCGTCCGTCGACACCCCCCTTGGCGTTGATTTCGTCGGCGGCCATCTGCGCCGCCTGCGGAATGGAAGCGCCTGCAATCGCCTGTGCTTCCGCGATCACGCCAATCTTGATTGGGGGCTCGGCGGCCGATGCCAGGGTCGAAACCCCTGCAAGAAATGTCAGGGCAGCCACGCCCAAAAGCTTGCCCGGCAAACGGCGGGAATGCGGCCGAAGGGATTTTTCCATGTGTCGATGTCTCCAGTTTTTTTGGATTTTCATTATTACCACACCCATTTTGGAGCGCAACCGTGCAACCCCTACAGTGCGCGGCGGATAGCACTTGGGCGATCGACGAGAGGCGCCGATGGCTACCGACTGCCTATCCGAGGATCGCTACGCCCTTGACCTGCGCAAACACCGGCTGTCCCTCCGTCAGCGCCAGCGCCAGCGCGGACTTGCGAGTGATGCGGGCGAGCAGTGGGCTGCCACCCGCATCGAGCCGCACCATGATCTGGCCGGGGCTGTCGTCGGCGAGCGCCACGATGCGGGCCGGCAGGATGTTCAGCACGCTGGTGCCCGATTGCCGCTCCAGCGTCAGACTCACGTCACGCGCCTGAATGCGAATCCGGATGGTTTGACCCGGCGCGGTCGCTTGCCGCGGCACGCAGAGTTGTCCGCCGCCAAAACGCGCCAGCGTGAGGTGGTAGTCGGTGTCGTGACTCTCGACGGTGGCGGAAATCACCGCGCCGGCAGCGTCCCCATGTGCCAGTGGCAGATCCAGCCGTGTCATGAGGTCGAAGGTGGCACCGCTGGCCACGACCTTTCCGGCGTTCAGCAGCACCAGGTGATCCGCCAGCCGGGCCACTTCATCGGGCGCGTGGCTCACGTACAGCATGGGGATGTCGAGTTCGCCGTGCAGCCGCTCCAGGTAAGGTAGGATTTCGGCCTTGCGCCCGGCATCGAGCGCGGCCAGTGGCTCGTCCATCAGCAGAATGCGCGGACTGGTGGCGAGCGCGCGAGCCATGCCCACGCGCTGGCGCTCGCCACCCGACAGCGTGCCGGGGCGACGCTGCATCAGGTGCGCCAGGCCCAGCAGTTCCACCGCCTGCGTCAACGAAACCCGTCGCTGCCGTGCCGGCACCCGCGCGAGACCGTACGCAATGTTCTGCGCCACCGTGAGATGCGCAAACAGGCTTGCCTCCTGAAATACATAGCCCAGTGATCGCAGATGCGTGGGCACGAACAGTCCGCGGGCGTCGTCTTGCCAGACTTCGCCGTTCACCTGCACATAGCCGCCCGGCGCTCGCTGCAGCCCCGCGATGGCGCGCAGGCAGGTGGTTTTGCCCGAGCCGGAGGGGCCGAACAGCGCGCTGACGCGGCGCCCCGGCAAGTCAGCCTGAACATCCAGCGCAAAGTCGGCGTAGCGCATCTGCAGGCGCAACCGGACCACGTCGTCGGAGGTCGTGCTCATCGCATGCGCCCGGATCGACGCCGGCCCGTCGGGTTCAGCGTGTACAGCGCCAGCAGCACCACGAAAGAAAACACCACCATGCCGGCCGACAGCCAGGATGCCTGGGTGAATTCCAGCGCTTCCACATGGTCGTAGATCTGCAAGGACACCACGCGCGTCTTGTCGGGGATGTTGCCGCCTATCATCAGCACTACGCCGAATTCACCCACCGTATGCGCGAAACCCATCACGGCTGCCGTCAGATAGCCCGGCCTGGCCAGCGGCAGCACCACACTGAAAAAGGTGTCCAGCGGTGACGCGCGCAAGGTGGCAGCGGCTTCCAGCGGGCGCTCGCCGATGGCCTCGAACGCGTTCTGGATGGGCTGTACCACGAACGGCATGGAATACAGCACCGAACCCACCACCAGGCCGGCAAAGGTGAAAGGCAGTACGCCGAGTCCCAGCGATTGGGTCAGTTTGCCGATCGGTCCCTGCGGCCCCAAGGTCACCAGCAGGTAAAACCCCAGCACGCTGGGCGGCAACACCAGCGGCAGCGCCACCAGCGCACCGGCCGGGCCTTTCCACCAGGAGCGTGCACGCGACAGCCACCAGGCCAGCGGCGTGCCCAGCAGCAGCAGGATGACGGTCGTCAGACTCGCCAGTTCGAGCGTCAGCTGGATGGCGCTCCAGGCGGTGTGGCCCAGAGCGTCAGCGGGCATCGCTAAACTCCGTAGCCATAGGAGCGGATAACCGCCCGTGCCTTGTCACCCTTGAGATAGGACAGCAGCGCCGCTGCGGTGAGATTGCCCTTGGCGTGATCGAGTTCCACCGCATCCTGGCGCAGCGGGGCGTACAGATCTTCAGGAACGATCCAGCCCGAGCCGCTCTTGATCTTGCCGTTTTCATAGACCTGAGATAGTGCCACGAAGCCCAACTCGGCATTGCCCGTGGACACGAAGCTGAAGGTCTGGCCGATGCTCTCGCCCGTGACCAGCTTCGGCTGCACGGCAGCCAGCAAGCCCAGGTGCGTCAGCGTCTGCACGGCCGCCGCGCCATAAGGTGCCAGTTTGGGCGATGCGATGGCGATGTTCTTGAAATCATTTTTCTTCAGCACCTCGCCCTGTGCGTCCACCACGCCCGGCTTGGCCGACCAAAGTACCAGCCTGCCGGTGGCGTAGGTGAAGGCGCTGCCGGCCACCGCGGCGCCTTCCTTTTCCAGCCGCGCCGGCGTTGCCTCGTCCGCCGACAGGAACACGTCGAACGGCGCGCCATTCCTGATTTGCGCGTAGAACTTGCCGGTGGAGCCGAACGACAGCTGCACGGTGTTGCCCGTGTCCTTTTCAAAGTCCGCCGCGATCACCGTCATCGGTTCGGTGAAGTTGGCGGCGACCGCCATCTGCACCGTGCCGGCGCGTGCCGCGGCGGACAGGGCCAGCGCCAGCGCGGCGCACAGGAGGTGGGAGGAGCGATGTGCCACGGCAGAGTCCTTTCGCTATTACCTTAATGAATAGCGAAAGTCTAACATCGAAAGAAACGTCGATGCGCATGGGTACCGGCAAGAGCCGGCGCGGATCCCTAGCCTGGTTTCCCGGTCCTGCCCAATTCGGCCCAGCCCTCGACTTTCACGGCAAAGCCGGATGCTTGTATCACCGGCAAGCTGCTAGGTGGTTGCCACCAGCAGTTCTTCCGAATTATTGGGTGGACGAAGGCCATCCGTCCTGCCCGCAAAGTAGCGTTGCGCAAGCATGGCCGCCGACACATGCTGCACGTTTTGGAACCCCGCGTCACGGGCCAGCGCGAGCATGTCGGCGGGCGTGAAGAAACTCAGGAACGGTGTGCCGCTGGCGCGTGCGCCCTCCGCGGCCCGTTCGACGCCAGGGCGTATTTCTGGGTCGAGCAGATCGATCGGAAGCATGAACGACATCACGAAGGTGGAGCCTGGAGCAAGGCTTGCAACCTGGCGCAGCGTTGCCGTGATCGCTTCCCGGGTCAGGTACATGATCACGCCGGTGGATGCCACGACGGCCGGCCGGGCGGATTCGAAACCCGACGCGGTCAACCGCTCCCACCAGATTGCGCCGGCTTCGAAGTCCACCGGCACAAACCGCAGGAACGGCGGAATGCCGATACCCAGATCGACGAGGCGCTGGCGCTTCCATGCCTGTGGGCCGGGCTGGTCGATCTCGAACACGCGCAGCCCGCAGGCAAGCGTCGGCCGGCGCTGGGCAAAGGTGTCCAGCCCCGCTCCGAGGATGACGTATTGACCGACGCCGCAGGCAGCCCGTTCCGCGACGAGATCTTCGACAAAGCGCGCGCGGGCCAGAATGGATGCCCGAAAAGGCCGCGTGAACGGGCTCATGTCAGGCCGGTCGCGCCATCCCTCCTCGGGCGCCGCCAGCTTCAAGCCCATTTCATCTTCAAACACATGCGGGGGCGGGTCCGCCAGTACATGCAGCGCCCGCCACAAGGCGGTCCGCACGGCTGTGTTGTCCGGCGCCGCTGCCCGGCTTCCAGGGGCTGGCATGAGGTTCCTTTCCGAAACTGGTTGTTGGCCGCTTTCGCCGACACCCTCAATTTACCGGCCCGCTTCGACGTGCCGGGCAAAATTATTCAGGATCGCCTGCCAACCCTGACGTTGCTGCTCGACCGGATTTTCTGACTCGGCGTCGAACGTGACGCGCACCGTGACACCTGTTTCTGTTGCGTCAAACGTCACCTGCGCGGCACGATCGCCAAAGGTGTACTCGATGAGTTTATGTTTGACGATCCTGGTGTAGGTTCCGGCGAAGTCGAAGCCAAAGCTGCCGTCCTTTGCCTCCATGCGGGACGAAAACGCGCCGCCAACGCGCAGGTCCACGGTCGCGCTGGTGGTGTGCCAGTCATCCGATGCCGCGTTCCACTGCCTGATGTCGGCTGGCGTATTCCAGGCGTTCCAGACACGTTCCATGGGTGCGGCAACGGCGGTCTCTACGGTGATCTTCATGGGGCGACTCCTCCTTGAATGACAATCAACGCTCAAATGGCCGGCGCTGCATGGGCTTGCCCCGTAGCGTCCGGCGTACGGCAGAGTTGAAAAGCCTACCAGAAAGCCCTACCAGTTCAATGACACCGGTTCAGCCCAGCCAGAGGTCGCTGAAGCAGCCGCGTTGAAAATAGCGCCATGCCCAATAGACCTCGCAATCCTGCCATTTCGTACAGCAACGCCCTGGGCCAGGCCGCCACCGACAAGCGCGTCGAAATCCTGCGCCTGATCGGGGCGAGCGGCTCGATCTCGCAGGCCGCGCGCGACGCCGGCGTCAGCTACAAGGCCGCCTGGCAGGCGATCGACACACTGACGAATCTGGCCGGCGTGACCCTGGTCGAGCGCGAGGTCGGCGGGTCCGGCGGCGGCGGTGCGCGCGTGACGGCGGCCGGCCTGCAACTGTTGGCCGCGGCGGATGCGCTGGAGCAGGCGCGCCAGCAGGTGCTGGAACGCCTGCGCCGCCAGCGTGGCACGACGCTGGCGTCCCTGGCGCATGCCGGCGGGATCGCACCCGCGCTGGCGCAACTGTCTGTGCGCACCAGCATGCGCAACCAGTTGCCGTGCGTGGTGCAGGCGCTGCAGCAGCAGGGCCAGGTCGTGCGCGTGCTACTGCGGTTGGCCGGTGCCGCGGCGCCGGGCGCCACGCTGGTGTCGCGCATCACGGTGGAAAGCGTCCAGCTGCTGGGCCTGCGCGAGGCCTTGCCCGTGCTGGCGCTTTGCAAGGCGATGGCGGTGGCGGTGCGCCGCGCAACCGCGGCACCGGGTTTGCCGGGCGTGAATGCGCTGCCAGGACGAGCCACGCGGGTGGCACGCGGCCCCCTGGGAGACGAGGTGGCGGCGCGGATCGATGCCGGCTTGCAAGTGGTGGGCTTTGCGGCGCCCGCCAGCGGCCTGCGCGCCGGCAGCCGGGTCGAGATGATGGTCGAGGAGTCGGCGCTGGTGATCGCCCTCACGGAGTGAGGTGTGCAACTAAATTAATAGCTAGCTGGCCTTTGCCAACATGGGCTAATGCCGTTTTCCGTTCCCAATTTTGCGGTACACGGTGGCGCGGCTGATGCCCAAGGCACGCGCGGCCTGCGCGACGTTGCCGCGCGCGTCGTCGACCGCTTTGCGGATCAGCACGGTTTCCACTTCCCGCAAGGGCGCTGGCTCGCTGGGACGCAACCCGCCGCCGCCATCGCCGGCGTCGACCTCGCGCGAGTGCGTCATCGCCAGCGCGTTCAGGCGCAAGCCGCTCCACAGCGGTACTTCGATCATGGGGCTCTGGTGCCGCGCGGCGTCAAACAGCATCTGGTGGGGAACGCCGAACACATCGCCGATGTGCATCGTGCCGGCGTGGGGGTTTGCGAGTTGCGCCACCATCTGGCGCGCGATCTGGTTGGCGCCGACGATCAGGCCATCGGCGTCCAGGCAGACCAGGCCGTCCGCGTCGAAGCCCAGCGTATGCCCGGGCCAGTTCAGGCGCAGCAGCAGGCTGTGCGGGCGGCCCCGCAGCAGCGCGTTCCCGATCCGGCAGGCCGACTGGACCGCCAGATGCGTGAGCTCCGGCCGTTCCATCGCCTCGATACCGGTCAAATCCAGCATGCCGACGCAGTGCCCGTCGGGACCGAACAGCGGCGCGCCCGCGCAGCTGTACACCGAGGTGTTCGCAAAGAAGTGCTCGCCGCGGTGCAGCCAGACCGGCTGCAGCTCGTTCAGGGCGGCGCCAATGGCCGTGGTGCCGACGCTGCGCTCGGACAGGTCGGTGCCTACGCGGGTGATCAGGTCGGCGCGCCGGTCGCTGCGGTCGATCGGGCCGCTGACGTCCACCACCACGCCCTGCGCGTCGGTCAGAATGGCGAAATAGCGGGTATCGGCAATGGCCCGGCCCAGCTTTTCCAGCACCGGCCGCGCGGCATGCACCAGGTCGTGGTGCTGTTCCTCCGCATGTTGCAGCGCGCGCGCCGGCAGGACTTCGAACGCCACGCTCTGCCCGGGCTGCTGGCCGCGCGACAGACAGCGCCGCCAGGAATTTTCGATCCACGCCGCCGACAGCGTGCCGGCCGACGCTCCACCTTCCTCGAGCACGGCGCGTCGGGCCCGACTGATCTCCTGCAGGCGCAATTCAGGCGCGATGGTCAGGGCATGCTGCATGGCGTGTCCAAGGTTGTTTCATTTTGAGAATTTAACTTGATCTTGACATGAATCTAGGGTTTAGCCTAGGGAAACTCACGAGTTCCGCTTGAACAATGTGCAAGCTTCGAACAAACTAAACGCTGCTGCTTAAAGGAGACACGCCCATGCAAGTTCAGTTCAAAGTCAACGGAAAATCCACCACGCTCGACCTGCCAACCAATACCTTGCTGGTGCAGGCACTGCGCGAGCATCTCAAGCTCACCGGTACCCATGTCGGCTGCGACACCGCCCAGTGCGGCGCCTGCACCGTCATCGTGAACGGACACGCCGTGAAGTCCTGCAACATGTTGGTAGCGCAGGCCAGCGGTGCCGAAATCACCACGATCGAGGGGCTGGCGCAGGCGGACGGCACCATGCACCCGATGCAGGCGGCCTTCAAGGAGTGCCACGGGCTGCAGTGCGGGTTCTGCACCCCCGGCATGGTGATGAGTGCGATCGACCTGTGCCAGCAGCACCCGAAGGCCACGGAGGCCGAAATCCGCGAATTGCTCGAAGGCAACATCTGCCGCTGCACGGGCTACCAGAACATCGTCCGGGCCGTGCAGCAGGGCGCCGCCGCCATGGCCGCCTGATCCAGGCCCGATTCATCGCAGAACCACCTGAGGAGTAGACAACATGGGTGCATCCGATTTTGCCAACCTGCCGCACATCGGCGAGGCGGTCCGCCGCAAGGAGGACTACCGCTTTCTGACCGGCGGCGGCCAGTACACCGACGACGTGAACCTCGCGAACCAGCGCTATGCCGTGTTCGTGCGCTCGCCCCACGCCCACGCGGCCATCAAGAGCATCGACGTTGGCCGCGCCGAGGCCATGCCCGGCGTGGCCAAGGTCTTCACCGGCAAGGATGTGGAAGGAAAGATGGGCGGCCTGCCCTGTGGCTGGTTGATCACCAGTACCGACGGCACGCCGATGAAGGAGCCGCCGCACCCGATCCTGGCCCAGGGCAAGGTGCGCTACGTGGGTGACCACGTGGCGATGGTCGTGGCCGACACCGTCGAGCAGGCGAAGAACGCCGCCGAAGCCGTGGAAGTCGACTACGACGTGCTGCCCGCCGTGGTGGATGTGCGCGACGCCGCCAAGGGGACGGCGCTGCACGAGGCTGCGCCCGGCAATCTTTGCTACAAATGGGCGCTGGGCGACAAGGCACAGGTCGATGCGGCGTTTGCCAAGGCCGCGCATGTGACGCGGCTCGATCTGGTGAACAACCGGCTCATCCCGAACGCCATGGAGCCGCGTGCCGCGATCGGCGCCTACAGCCGTGCCAACGACGAATATACGCTGTATGTGGCGAACCAGAACCCGCACGTCGAGCGGCTGCTCATGACTGCCTTTGTGCTGGGCCTGCCCGAACACAAGGTGCGCGTGATCGCGCCCGATGTCGGCGGCGGCTTCGGCTCCAAGATTTATCTTTATGCGGAAGATGTGTGCCTGACCTGGGCCGCCAAACAGCTCAATTGCGCGATCAAGTGGACGGCCGAGCGCAATGAGAGTTTTGTCAGCGACGCCCATGGCCGCGACCACGTCACCCACGCCGAAATGGCGATGGACAAGGACGGCAAATTCCTCGCGATGCGCGTGCATACCGACGCGAATCTGGGCGCCTACCTGTCCACCTTCGCGACGGCGGTCCCGACCATCCTGTACGGCACGCTGCTGGCGGGCCAGTACACCTGCCCGCAGATATACGTCGAGGTGGACGCCTGGTTCACGAATACGGCGCCGGTCGATGCGTACCGCGGCGCGGGCCGGCCCGAAGCCACCTATGTCGTGGAGCGGTTGGTCAGCCGCTGCGGCTGGGATTTGGGGCTGTCCCAGGACGAAATTCGCAAGCGCAACTTTATTACCCAGTTTCCCTATCAGACGCCGGTGGCGCTGCAGTACGACACGGGCGATTTCCGCGCCTGCATGGACAAGGCCCAGGCGCTGGCCGATGTGGCCGGCTTTGACGCGCGCCGCAAGGCCAGCGAAGCCAAGGGCCTCAAGCGCGGCATCGGTTATTCGAGCTATATCGAGGCCTGTGGACTGGCGCCGAGCAACATCGCCGGGGCGCTCGGCGCGCGCGCCGGCCTGTTCGAATGCGGCGAGGTGCGGGTCAATCCGACCGGCAACGTCACGGTGTTTACCGGCTCGCACAGCCACGGCCAGGGCCACGAGACCACCTTTGCGCAGGTGGTGGCGGCGCGCCTGGGCATCGCGGTCGACGCGGTGGATATCGTGCACGGCGACACCGGTCGCATTCCGTTCGGCATGGGCACCTACGGCTCGCGCTCGCTCTCGGTGGGCGGTGCAGCGATCATGAAGGCGCTCGACAAAATCGAGACCAAGGCCAAGAAGATCGCGGCGCACCTGATGGAAGCGAGCGACGCCGATGTCGAGTTCGCGAACGGCGAGTTCACCGTGAAGGGCACCGACAAGAAGGTCACGTTCGGCCAGGTTGCGCTGACGGCTTATGTGCCGCACAACTACCCGCTCGACAAGCTCGAACCGGGGCTGGATGAGACCGCGTTCTACGACCCGACCAACTTCACTTATCCGGGCGGAACCCACATCTGCGAGGTCGAGATCGACCCGGCTACCGGCACTACCCGCATCGACCGCTTCAGCGCGGTGGATGACTTCGGCACCATCGTGAATCCGATGATCGTCGAGGGGCAGGTGCACGGTGGCATTGCGCAGGGCATCGGGCAGGCGTTGCTGGAGAACTGCGTTTATGACCGGGAAACCGGCCAGCTGCTGACGGGCAGCTTCATGGACTACACCATGCCGCGCGCCGACGATCTCCCGGATTTCAAGCTCGGTCACGTCTGCACGCCCTGCACGCACAATCCGCTCGGCTCGAAGGGGTGCGGAGAGGCTGGGGCGATCGGGTCGCCGCCGGCCGTGATCAACGCCGTGCTGGACGCGCTGCACGGCATGGGTGTGAAGGATTTCGACATGCCTGCCTCGCCAAGCCGCGTGTGGGCAGCCATCCAGTCCGCCAAAGCCTAAGGAGAACCACAATGTACGCATTCACGCTGGAGCGTCCCTCCACCACCGCGGACGCCGCCAAACTCGCCGCCGCCGGCGCCAAGGTGCTGGCCGGCGGACAAACCCTGCTGGCCTCCATGAAGCTGCGCCTGTCCGACCCCGGTCGACTGGTGGATCTGTCCAACGTCAAGGAACTGGCCGGGATCAGGCGCGAAGGCAAAGCCTTCGTGATCGGTGCGATGACGCGCCATGCCGATGTGGCCGCCAATGCCGAACTCAAGTCCGCCTTGCCTGCGCTGGCTGGGCTGGCAGCGCACATTGGCGACCGCCAGGTGCGCGCCATGGGTACCTTGGGGGGCTCGGTCGCGAACAACGACCCGGCCGCGGACTACCCGGCCGCGGTGCTGGGGCTGGGCGCCACGGTTGTGACGACGCAGCGCAAGATTTCCGCCGCCGACTTTTTTACCGGCATGTTTTCCACGGCGCTCAACGATGGTGAACTCATCACGGCCATCAGCTTCCCGATTCCGAAACGGGCCGCCTACATGAAGTTCGTGCAGCCGGCTTCGCGGTTTGCGCTGGTGGGCGTTTTTGTGGCGCAGACGGACGGCGGCGTGCGCGTGGCCGTGACGGGCGCGGGCAGCGGCGTGTTCCGCCACAAGGGACTGGAAGATGCCCTGGGCAAGAGCTTCACGGCGCAAGCGGCGGCGGCGGTCAAGATCGACGCGACCGACCTGAACGCTGACATCCACGCATCGGCGGCCTATCGCGCGAACCTGATCAGCGTGCAAGCCCAGCGTGCGGTCATTCAGGCGCTGGGCTAGGGGCGACGTGTTTGCATCGATCGATGAACTGATCAACGCGCTGCAAAAGGCTGGTTACTACGCCGATCGCAGGCTGGCGACCGCCGTGTTTCTGGCGCTCAGGCTGAAGCGCCCGCTGCTGCTCGAAGGCGAACCCGGCGTTGGCAAGACCGAACTGGCGAAGGCGCTGGCGGTGGCCTTGCAGCGTGCCCTGATCCGGCTGCAGTGCTACGACGGGCTGGAGCAGCGCGAAGCCCTGTACGAGTGGAATTACGCGGCCCAACTGCTGCACATGCGCGCGGCCGAGTTGCGCCACGAGGGCCAGGGCGACACCGCCAAGGTCGAGCGCGAGGTGTATCAGGACCGCTACCTGATTCGCCGCCCCTTGCTGCAGGCATTGCAGGCACCCGCGCCGGGCGCCGTGCTGCTGATCGACGAGGTGGACCGCGCCGATGAGCCGTTCGAGGCCTTCCTGCTCGAGTACCTGGGCGAGTACCAGGTCAGCATTCCCGAGGTTGGCACCGTGCGCGCGGTCAGCAGCCCCGTGACCATCCTCACCAGCAACCGCACGCGCGAGTTGCACGACGCGGTGAAGCGGCGCTGCCTGTACCACTGGCTCGACTATCCCGAGCGCGACCGGGAACTGGCGATTGTGCGGGCCCAGGTGCCGCAGGCCAGCCAGGCGCTCGCGGCGCAGGTGGCCCAGTTCGTCGGGCGCTTGCGCAGCGCGCCGTTCGTCAACGCGTTCCAGCGCGCGCCTGGCATTGCCGAAAGCGTGGAATGGGCGCGCGCGCTGGTCGCGCTCGACACATTGGTGATGGACCCCGAAGTTGTGACCGACACGGCCGGCATTCTGTTCAAGCAGCGCGAAGACGTGGCGAGCCTCACGCGCGACCTGGCCACGGAATTGCTGGCCCCGGAAGAAGCGCCGCAAGCCGCCTAGATTCCTCACGCTCCCAACGAGACGTCATGCAGCTTGGCGACGCGCGCACCGGGAAACTCGCCGACAACATCACCGGCTTCGGCCGCGCGTTGCGCCGTGCCGGCGTGCGTGTGGACAGCTCGCGCATCTCGCTGGCGCAGGATGCGGCGCTGGCCGTCGGCGTCGGCGCCAAGGCCGACCTGAGTGCTGCGCTGGAAGCCGTGATGATCAGTCGCGAGCAGGACCGGCTGGTGTTTCGCGAGCTGTTCGATGCTTATTTTTGCAACCCCGAAGTAGCCCGCAAGCTGCTCGCGCAGTTGTTGCCCAGCGCCGAGGGCACGGCCCAGCCCAGCAAGCGCCGTCCGCGCGTGCGCGAGGCGCTGTCGCCGCAAAAGGCGTATGGCCAACAGGCCAAGCCCCGTGCGCAGGACGACAAGGTGGAATTCGACGCGGCCATGACGGCCAGCGATCTGCAGCGGCTCCGGCACGCCGATTTCAATGCGCTCTCCGGGATGGAGTACCGCTTGGTGGAGCGCTTGGCCCGTGACGTGCCGTTGCCACTGCCGTGCTTTGCCTCGCGCCGCACCTACCCGGCCAGTGCCGGCGCGCGAGTGCACTGGCCCGGTGTGATGCACCACGCATCGCGTACCGGCGGCGAGCTGATGCGCCTGCCGCGGCTCCAGCGGCGCGAGCAGCCGCTGCCGCTGCTGGTGCTGGTAGATGTATCGGGGTCGATGGAGCGTTACGCCCGGCTGCTGCTGGCCTTTCTGCATGCTGCCACCCGGCGCCACCGGCGCCGCGATGTGTTCGCGTTCGGCACCCAGCTGACCGACCTCACACCGGCCTTTCGCATTGCCGACACCGACGAGATGCTGGCCGTGGCCAGCGCAGCCATCGAGGACTTTGCCGGCGGCACCCAGCTGGGCACATCGCTGGCCAGCCTGCGCCTGCACCATGCGCGCCGGCTGGTTGGGCGGCGCACCCTGGTGCTCCTCATCACCGACGGACTGGACACCGGCGAGCCGCAGCAACTGGAGCCGGAGTTGGCCTGGCTGCGCCGTGCGAGCCGCCGGCTGCTCTGGCTCAATCCGCTGCTGCGCTTCGACGGCTATGCACCGAGCGCGCGCGGTGCCGCCGTGTTGCACCGCTATGCGCACGGCATGCTGGCGGTACATAACCTCAGCCGTCTGGAAGACCTGGCGGCCAGCCTGGCGGCGTTGATGAAGCGCTGATCGATCCCTCATCCATACCCACACAAATCGAGGAGAAGCCCATGGACATGCAAGCCAACCGCCAACTGGCCGTGACACAACAACAAGCCTGGGATGCACTGAACGACCCCGTGGTCCTGAAAGCCTGCATTCCGGGCTGCGACAAGGTCGAGCCCACGGGCGAAAACCAGTTCGCCATCGGCATGGCGCTGAAGATCGGCCCGGTGGCGGCGAAATTTGCCGGGAAAATCAACCTCAGCGACATCAAGCCGCCCAGTAGCTACAACATCGCCTTCGAGGGGCAGGGTGGCGTGGCCGGGTTTGGCAAGGGGAATGCCCAGGTCACGCTGACCCCGAACGATGCCGGCTGCGACCTGGCCTATGTCGTTCATGCCTCGGTCGGCGGCAAGGTGGCGCAGCTCGGGCAGCGCCTGATCGACGGCGCGGCCAAGTCGATGGCGGAAGACTTCTTCAAACGCTTCGACGATGAAATGCAGCGTCGCTTCCCGGATGCGTATGCTTCAAAATCGATAGCTACAAGTCAAGATTCAGTAACGGCTACAGGAACAAAAGGCTCAAAGATTCCGGTGTGGGCCTGGGTCGTGGGCGTGATCGTGGTGCTGGCCCTCATCTGGTGGTGGCGCTAGCGTTGCTCTTTGGTAATACCCGTTCGGGCGGCGTTGGTTGACGCGCGTCGATAAGCTCGGGGTGAACGCGTTGGAAGGAGCTGCGGCCATGGAAAATCTCGATGTC
>DATNBD010000124.1:0-13869 GCA_035572155.1 Rhodoferax sp. | reverse complement strand
CAAGTATTTTCTGTCCAGCCAGACCGCCATCCTGTGGATGAGCCTGCTGTTTTTCATGAGCACCACGTTCTACTGGCTGGGCATGTTCGGCCCGGCGCGGGACGGCGCGGCGGCATCGCAGCAGGGCGGCACGATGGAGCTAATCGGCTCGCGCCTGGCCTGGGTGGCGATCACCATGGCGCTGACCGGCACCATGGTGCGCTGGTACGAAAGCTATCTGATCGGCCCCGACGTGGGGCACATTCCGGTCAGCAACCTGTATGAAGTGTTCGTGCTGTTCTCGTGGCTCACGACGGCGTTCTACCTGTATTTCGAGGCGCAGTACAAGACGCGTTCCATGGGCGCCTTCGTGATGCTGGTGGTGAGCGCCGCCGTGGGCTTTTTGCTCTGGTATTCGGTGGTGCGCGGCGCGAGCGAGATCGAGCCGCTGATCCCCGCGCTGCAGAGCTGGTGGATGAAGCTGCATGTGCCGGCCAACTTCATTGGCTACGGCTCGTTCGCGCTATCCGCTATGGTGGCGTTCGCCTATCTGGTCAAGCAGCAGGCCACCGAGACCCGATGGTACAAGCTGACGCCGATCTGGCTGTTCGGGATCGCGCTGTGCTTCGTGCCCATTGCCTTTCGCGATCGCGGCGTGGCCCAGGCGGGCGGCAGCTACTGGGTCGGTTACGCGCTGGTCGCGTCGCTGATTGCCGCTGGCATCCTGCTCGGGCGCAAGCGCATTGCGCAGCGCCTGCCCAAGGTCGAGGTGCTGGATGACGTGATGTACAAGTCGATCGCCGTCGGATTTGCCTTTTTCACGGTGGCGACCGTGTTGGGCTCGCTGTGGGCCGACCAGGCCTGGGGCGGCTACTGGAGCTGGGACCCGAAGGAAACCTGGGCCCTGATCGTCTGGCTCAACTATGCGGCCTGGCTGCACATGCGGCTCGTCAAGGGCCTGCGCGGCACCGTGGCCGCGTGGTGGGCGCTGGCCGGGCTCGCAGTGACTTCGTTTGCCTTTCTGGGCGTGAACATGTTCCTGAGCGGGCTGCACAGCTACGGATCCCTGTAGGGAACTTGTAAGAATGGGGGCTGTCCCACGACGAACGGGAACACAGTGGAGCAGCACATGTTGATCAAAACCGGCAAAAGCGGCCTCAGTCATCCCCTACCGAGCGAAATCACGCCGCGTGCGGTCCTGGAAGGCCGGCGCGATCTGATGAAGCTGATGGCCACCGGCGTCGCGGGTGCTGCCGCGGCGTCCTGGGCCGTGCGCGACGCTCGTGCCCAGGCGGACCAGGTGACGCGCCCCGGCAAACTGGCGGCGCTGGCCGGCGTCCGCTCGAATGTGCCGGGCGCCGTCACCACGGAAAAGCTCACCAGCTATCAGGACATCACCAACTACAACAACTTCTACGAATTCGGCACCGAAAAGACGGACCCGGCCGAGAACGCGCACACGCTGAAAACCAGCCCCTGGTCGGTCTCGGTGGAAGGGCTGATCAAGAAGCCGGCGCGGTACACGCTCGAAGATCTGGTCAAGCTCAGTGCCCAGGAAGACCGCATTTACCGCCACCGCTGCGTCGAAGGCTGGTCCATGGTGATTCCCTGGGTCGGTTATTCGCTTGGCGAACTCATCAAGAAAGTGGAGCCGCTGGGCAGCGCCAAGTACGTGGAGTTCGTCACGCTGGATGATCCCAAGACCATGCCGGGCGTGCGTTCGGACGTGCTGGACTGGCCCTATGTGGAAGGCCTGCGCATGGACGAGGCCATGCACCCGCTGGCGCTTTTGACGTTCGGCCTGTACGGGGAGGTGCTGCCGAACCAGGACGGCGCACCGGTGCGCATGGTGGTGCCCTGGAAATATGGCTTCAAGAGCGGCAAGAGCCTGGTGAAGATCCGTTTCACCGACATGCAGCCGGTGACTTCCTGGAACAAGGCGGCGCCCCGTGAGTACGGGTTCTATTCCAACGTCAACCCGAACGTCGATCATCCGCGCTGGAGCCAGGCGACCGAGCGGCGCATCGGCGAGGGAGGCCTGTTCGCAAAGAGGCGCAAGACGCTGATGTTCAACGGCTACGAACCCCAGGTCGGCCAGTTGTACGCCGGCATGGATCTGAGGAAGTACTTTTGAAGGCCGCGCTGTCCAGACTGTTGTTGCACCGCGCCGCCAAGCCGCTGTTGTTCGGTTTGGCGCTGCTGCCGTTTGCATGGCTGGCCTACGGCGCCTTCACCGACGGCCTGGGACCGAATCCGGCGGAACACCTGATCCGCGCCACGGGCATCTGGACGCTGCGTTTCCTGTGCCTGACGCTCGCGATCACGCCGCTGCGCGTGATCACCCACACGCCCGCGCTGTTGCGCTTTCGGCGCATGCTGGGGTTGTTCACCTATTTTTACGTGCTTGTGCACCTGCTCAGCTACAGCGGGTTCGACAAGAGCTTCGACCTGGCCGACATTCTCAAGGACATCGCGAAACGCCCCTTCATCCTGGTGGGCTTCGCGGCATTCCTGCTGCTGACACCGCTGGCGGCGACCTCGTTCAACCGCGCCATCCGGGCGCTGGGGGCCCGGCGCTGGCAGGCGCTGCACAGGCTGGTGTATCTGATCGGGGGGCTGGGCATCCTGCATTTTTTCTGGATGCGCGCCGGCAAGCACAACTTTGCGGAAGTGAAGGTATATGCCGCCATCATGGCCGTGCTGCTGGGCTGGCGTGCGCTGCAATTTTTAAGGAAAAAGCGGCTTTTGCCCTTACCATTCATGGGCGGGCAGCTATCAAAACCGTAGTTTTATTTGCGTGTGCGACGCTGGCCAGTCGCCGTCAGGGCAGCAGGGTCTCAGTGCGCATCTGGTCCGCGGCGCTTTCGCGCCGGCGGATCAGGGTGGCGTTGCTGCCATCGACCAGGACTTCCGCAGCGCGACCCCGCGTGTTGTAGTTGCTTGCCATGCTCATGCAGTAGGCGCCGGCCGACAGCACGGCCAGCAGGTCGCCCGGCTGTGCCGCCAGGGCGCGGTCACGGCCGATCCAGTCGCCGCTTTCGCACACCGGGCCGACCACGTCCCAGCGGGTCGGCACGGGCACACCGGCACGCGGCGACAGCGGAACGATCTGGTGAAAGGCCTGGTACATGGCGGGGCGCGGCAAATCGTTCATCGCCGCATCGATGATGCAGAAGTTCTTTTCTTCTCCGGGCTTGAGGTACAAAACCTCCGAAACGCACACACCGGCATTGCCGACCAGCGAGCGGCCGGGCTCGATCATGAGCTGGCGCTGGCCAAACCCGCGCGCGTCGAGCCGGGCCAGCAACTGCGCCCACAGCGCATCCGCGGGCGGCGGCGTCTCTCCGTTGTAATCGATACCCAAGCCGCCGCCAAAATCCAGGTGCCCGATGGGAATGCCCGCGGCCTCGATCGCCTCCACCAGGTCCAGCACCCGCTCCAGCGCGTCCAGGTAGGGCGTGGCCTCGGTGATCTGCGAGCCGATGTGGCAGTCGATCCCGGCCACCCGCAGCCCCGGCAGCGCGGCCGCACGCCGGTAGGCGTCCAGCGCCCGCTCGTGGGCGATGCCGAACTTGTTGCCTTTGAGCCCAGTAGAAATGTACGGGTGTGTTTTGGCGTCGACATTCGGATTCACGCGGATGCTCACGCGCGCGGGCTTGCCCGCGGCCAGCGCGACCTCGTTTAGCACTTCGAGCTCGCCTTCGCTTTCTACATTGAAGCAGGCGATGCCCGCGTCCAGCGCCTGGCGCATCTCGGCGCGGGTCTTGCCGACCCCGGAGAAAATCACGCGGTTCGCCGCGCCACCCGCCGCCAGCACGCGCGCCAGCTCGCCGCCCGAGACAATGTCGAAGCCGCAACCGGCCCGGGCAAACACCTGCAGCACGCCAAGCGACGAATTGCCTTTCATGGAATAGCAGATCTGCGCATTGCGTCCGGCAAAGCCGCGCTGGTAGGCGGCCAGCGCCGCCAGCATGGCGGCCTTTGAATAGACGAACAGCGGCGTGCCATGCAGCCGGGCCAGATCGGCCAGGCGCACGTTCTCGGCAAACAACTCGCCGTCCCGGTAGGCGAAGTGGGGTTGGCCGGGCAGGGTTGCCGGTAGCGCAAATGAGGTCATGGTGTGTTGCCGGGCGACGAGGCGGTGGGCGCCGGCACGGCGGGCGTGCCGGGCGTGGGCTCAATGGACCGGCCAGGTCGCAGCGTTTCCAGCAGCGTAGCACGCTGCGCCGCGGCCGGTTCCGTGGGGAGGTACAGCGGCCCTTTCTGGCCGCAGGCGGACAACGCCAGCAAGGCCGATGCGGCCAGCGCGACCCGACCCGCCGCGACGCAGGCAGGGCGCATCGCGCCAGCTAAAATTTTGCTCATGCACAACATCGCCAAATTGTAATGACCGACCCTGAATTCATGAATCTGGCGGAGATGCTGCTGCGGCAGATCGAGTCGGGTTGCGACCGGATTGCCGACGAAACCGAGGTTGACATCGACAACCAGCGGGTGGGCGGGATGATCACCATCACATTCGCGAACCGCAGCCAGATCGTGGTGAACCTGCAAAAACCGCTGCAGGAAATCTGGCTGGCCGCCAGGTCCGGCGGCTACCACTACCGCTTCGATGGCCGGCAATGGCTCGATACCAAGGGTGCCGGCGAGTTGCTGGCGAATCTGTCGCGTGCTGCCAGCGAGCAGGCCGGTGTCATGCTGCGGTTCGAGGCCTGAGTTCAGTTCTTGAACATGTCCAGAATTCGCTGGCGCTCGCTGGGTGCAGGCGCCGACGCGCCCGCAGCGGGCGGCTGTGATCCATCTTGCAGCCCGACGCTGCTCACGCCTGCTCCGTTCGCATATTCGGTGTAATACCACTCGCCGGCGACGTTGACGACGCCGGCGGGCGCTGGCGGCGTCGGAGCCACCGGAATGCCCTTGAGCGCGGTTTGCATGAAGCTGATCCAGATCGGCAGGCTCACACTCGCGCCGGTGCCGCCGTGACCCAGCGTGCGCGGCGTGTCAAAGCCCATCCAGGCAACGGCTGTCAGCGTTGGCTGGTAGCCGCAAAACCAGGCATCGACCGAATCGTTGGTGGTGCCGGTCTTGCCGTACAGATCGGGCCGCTTGAGAATGCGCTGCGCCGCCGCGCCGGTGCCCGAGCGGGTGACTTCCTGCAGCATGCTCTGCATCACGAACGCGTTGCGTGCGGGAATCACCCGGTCGGCGGCGTCGGGGATGGTCGGCGTCGGCGCCACCAGCAACTTGCCCTTGGCGTTGGTGACTTTGGTGATCAGGTAGGGATTGACACGGTAGCCTCCGTTGGCAAACACCGAGTAGGCCGTCGCCATCTGCATGGGGGTCACCGAGCCGGCACCCAGGGCCATCGTCAGGTAGCCCGGAATTTTGTCTGGATCGAAACCAAAGCGGGTTGCCCAGTCGCGGGCATACGGCACTCCCACGGCCTGCAGCACACGAATCGCCACGGTGTTGATCGATTCGGCCAGCGCACGGCGCAGCGTGACCGGGCCCTGGTAAGTGTTTTCGTAGTTTTTCGGTTCCCAGGGTTGGCCGCCAGTGACGCTGGCATCGAAGAACAGGGGCGCGTCGTTCACGATGGTGGCTGGCGTAAAGCCTTTTTCCAGCGCCGATGAGTAGATGAAGGGCTTGAAACTGGAGCCGGGCTGGCGCCAGGCCTGGGTGACATGGTTGAACTTGCTCTTGTTGAAGTCGAAACCACCCACGAGCGCCTTGATGGCGCCATCGTGCGGGTCCATTGCGACGAAAGCGCTTTCCGCCTCGGGCAGCTGGGTGATTTCCCAGGCGCCCTTGGGCGTCTGCACGACCCGGATGATGGCGCCGCGCCGGATCTTGATGTTGGGCGGCGCCTTGTCATACAGCCCCGCGCGGGCCGGCTGCAGGCCCTCGCCCGTGATCTCGATGGTGTCGCCACTGTCAAGAATGGCCGTCACCTTTTTTGCGCTGGCCTGCAGGACCACCGCCGACATCAGATCGTCGTCGTCCGGATGGTCAACCAGCGCGTCGTCGATCACGTCCTGGGCCTCGTTCGGATCCGCCGGCAAGTCGATGTACTTCTCCGGACCGCGATAAATCTGCCGTCGTTCAAAAGCCATGACACCGCTGCGCAGCGCGTGATAGGCGGCGCTCTGATCGGCGGAGTTCAGTGTGGTGTAAACATCCAGGCCGCGCGTGTAGGTGGCATCGCCATACTGTGCAAACATCAGCTGGCGCACCATTTCGGCCACGTATTCGGCGTGTATGCTGGGTTCATCCGCGCCCGACTTGATCTCCAGTTGCTCCTTTTTCGCGGCGGCCGCCTGGTCGGGCGTGATGTAGCCGTTCTCCTGCATGCGGTCGATGATGTAGAGTTGCCGCGCCCGCGCACGCGCCGGGTTGTTGATCGGGTTGTACGCGGAAGGCGCCTTGGGCAGTCCGGCCAGCATCGCAGCTTCGGCAATGGTGATGTCCTTCAGCGGCTTGCCGAAATATGTCTCGCAGGCCGTGGCAAAACCGTAGGCGCGATGGCCCAGGAAGATCTGGTTCATGTAGATCTCGAGGATCTGATCCTTGGTGAGTTCGTGCTCGAGCTTGAAGCTCAACAGGATTTCGTAGATTTTCCGGGTATAGGTTTTCTCCGCCGACAGATACACGTTGCGCGCGACCTGCATCGTGATGGTGGATGCGCCCTGGCTCTTGGCGTGCCCGAGATCGGCCATCGCGGCCCGCACGATGCCGATGTAGTCGACTCCGCCGTGCTGGTAGAAGCGCGCGTCCTCGGCCGACAGCACGGCTTCCTTCATGATGGCGGGGATGTCCTTGAACGGCACCAGGTTACGGCGCTGTTCACCGTACTCACCGATGAGCACCCCGTCCGACGTAAACACCCGCAGCGGCAACTTCGGGCTGTAATCGGACAGGGTGCCGATGTCGGGCAGGTTCGGATAGGCAAAAGCCAGCGCCACCGCGATCAGCATCAACAGCGACAGCACTCCTGCCACGGCCACGCCCGCGCCCGCGTACGCTAGGCGCCAAAGCCAGCGCCCGCCCGAGGGGCGCCGGTTTTCAGTGACTTTGCGGGATCGGGGAGGTTGTTCGGATTCGGAACGAGGGGGCATACAGGTCCAGGTGATGGCGCGGCTCATTATAGAAATGCGGGATCGCGTTTCACGCCCTGCAGCCGCCCCAGGTGTAAGGCCTTGTGCACTAAGGGGTTAGTGCCGGCTTCGCCGATCCGCGCGTGGCGTCGGCTTTTGACAACGGTTGAACAGCGCAGGTTTTCGGAATCTCTTGGTTGTACCGAGGTCTTGCTGATAGCATTCGCTAGGATTCTTACGCTAGTTCAGTTGTTTTACAGCTGGTAACAGGGGACTTTCTTGATCTCACTGGGATCGTTATTGGGACGCCAGCCGGCGCCGTTGCTTGGTTTGGATATCAGCTCTTCCAGCGTCAAGCTGGTGGAATTGGGCCGTGACAAGGATGGAAACCTGGTGCTGGAGCGCTGTGCGATCGAGCCGTTGGAGCGTGGCTGGATCACCGACGGTAATGTAGAGAAGTTCGATGAAGTCGCCGATGCGGTACGCCGGGTCGTCAAGAAAAGTGGCACTCGCGCCAAGAACGTGGCGCTGGCGTTGCCGCCGTCGGCCGTGATTACCAAGAAGATCATCCTGCCGGGTGGCATGTCCGAGCAGGAACTCGAGATTCAGGTCGAATCCGAAGCCAACCAGTACATTCCCTTTTCCCTGGACGAGGTCAGCCTGGACTTCTGTGTAGTCGGCCCCAGTGCGTCGTCGGCTGGCGACGTGGAGGTGTTGATTGCAGCGTCGCGCAAGGAGAAGGTGCAGGATCGGCAAGGGCTGGCGGAAGCGGCGGGGCTGCATCCGGTCGTTGTCGATGTCGAGTCGTACGCCTCCCGTCTTGCGACCGGGCGACTCATCGAGAATCTGCCCAACCGGGGGCTGGACACGATCGTGGCGCTGTTCGAGGTGGGGGCTTTCACGACCAGCATGCAGGTGCTTCGCAACGACGAGGTGCTTTACGATCGCGATCAGGCTTTTGGGGGCGCGCAGTTGTCGCAACTGATCGTGCGCCAATACGGGTTTTCGCTCGAGGAGGCCGAAGCCAAGAAGCGCAATGGCGATCTGCCGGATGACTACACCGACGGCGTCCTGACGCCCTTTGTGGAAAGCATGGCCCAGGAAATCGGGCGGGCATTGCAGTTTTTCTTCACCAGCACGCCCTATAACCGGGTTGACTACATCATGCTGGCTGGGGGCTCTGCGGCCTTGCCGGGATTGACGGAGGCTGTGACACAGCACACTTCGTTTGCCTGCAGCGTGCTCAATCCGTTTGACGGCATGGAAATTGCCGGCACCGTGCGCGAGAAAAAAATGCTGCGTGAGGCGTCCTCCTATCTGACATCGTGCGGCTTGGCGATGCGGAGGTTTTTGCAGTGATCCTGATCAACCTGCTGCCGCATCGAGAGGTGGCGCGCAAGCAGCGGCGCGACGCGTTCTATGCTTCGCTGGGCGCGGCCGCGCTGATCGGCGGGCTGCTGTCGGGCGGGATTTACCTTTGGTACCAGGCGCAGATTTCCAGTCAGGTGAGCAGAAACGACTACCTGATGAGTGAAAACAAGCGGCTCGACGGCCAGATCAAGGACATCGCCGGTCTGCAGACCGAGATCGCCGGGCTGCGCGCTCGCCAGCAAGCGGTCGAGGATTTGCAGTCGGACCGCAACCTGCCGGTGAATCTGCTGAACGAACTTGTCAAGCAGTTGCCGGATGGCGTGTACCTCACGAGCATGCAGCAGGAACAGCAGAAGGTGACGCTCAAGGGCGTCGCGCAATCGAACGAACGGGTGTCAGACCTGTTGCGCAACCTGGCGAACAACAGTCCCTGGCTGGAAAAGCCCGAGTTGGTCGAAATCGTGGCGGGCAATGTGAAACTGAGCCCAAGCGATCAGCGCCGGGTATCGGATTTCACGCTCACTGTGCTGCTGAAGCGGCCCACGGATAACACGAAGCCCGCATCCGGCGCGCGGGGCGCCGCGCCCGCTCCGAAGCCGGCGAAGATGTAGCGAGCCCGCGCGATGGCCACCAAATCCAAAGTCAAGATCGATCCGTCAGCTCAGCTGGCACGGTTGCAGTCGCAGTTCCGCGGGCTGAATCCCAATGACCCCTCTTCATGGCCCGCCTTGCCGCGCACTCTGCTGGCGGTTGCGGTGACCGTGTTGGTGGTGGTCTTGTTGTGGTTCCTCTGGTTGAATGATTCCGACACCGAATTGCAAACGGACCGCGCCAAGGAAGTCACGCTGCGCGCGGAATACAAGCAGAAAGTGGCGCAGGCCGTGAATCTGGATGCCCTGAAGAAGCAGCGCGAGCAGGTTCTCCAGTATGTGACGCAACTCGAAAAGCAGTTGCCCGGCAAGGCCGAGATGGACGCGTTGTTGTCGGATATCAACCAGGCTGGCCTGGGCCGCAGTCTTCAGTTTGACCTGTTCCGCCCGGGGCAGGTCATTGTCAAGGACTACTACGCGGAACTTCCCATTGCGCTGCGCGTGACCGGACACTATCACGACATTGGCGCCTTTGCCTCCGACATTGCCAACCTGTCGCGCATCGTGACCCTCAACAATCTCAGCATTGTTCCGGCCAAGGATGGCATGCTGACCATGGATGCCACGGCGAAAACCTTCCGCTACCTCGACCCGGATGAGGTGGCAGCCCAGCACAAGGCGACCGAGCCCAAGAAGGGAGCCCGGAAATGAGCCTGGCGCGCATTGTTCTGGTCGGCCTGGCCACGCTGATGCTGGCGGGATGCGGGGCTTCCGATCATGAGGAATTGCAGGCGTGGATGACCGCGCAGCGCAATGCCGCGCACCCGCATATCACTCCCATCGCCGCGCCCACGCAGTTCGTTCCGCAGAGCTACACGGAAGCCAGCTTGACGGATCCTTTCAACATCGAGAAACTGACGCAGGCGTTGCGGCGCGAATCGGGCCAGGCGGCCTCGAATGCGGCCTTGGTGGCGCCCGAACTGGCGCGCCGCAAGGAGCCGCTGGAAGCCTTTCCGCTCGATTCCATGGTCATGGTCGGAAGCCTGGGCAAGCCGGGCCGGCCCGAGGCGCTCATTCAGGTCGACAAACTGCTGTACTTGGTCCATATAGGTGATTACCTGGGTCAAAACTATGGTCGAATCACCAAAATTACCGAAACACAGGTCACATTGCGCGAAATTGTGCAGGATGCCACTGGCGAATGGATAGAGCGCCCTGCCACGCTGCAGTTGCAAGAGAGGTCAAAATAAATGGATCATCAGAACATGACAGCACGCCGGGCATTTCGATGCCTGGGGGTGGCGTTGGGGGCCGCGCTGATATCGCTGTCTGCTTATGCGCAAAATGCGATCCAGTCGGTGACGGGCTCCTCCCAGGGCGGCTCCGAAGTGATTCGGATCGACCTCGCGCAACCGCTCGCGGCAGTACCCACCGGATTCTCGATTCAGGTGCCAGCCAGAATTGCACTTGATTTTCCCGGCGTCACGAATGGGCTCGGACACTCCACGGTGGACATCAACCAGGGCAACGTGGTATCGGTGAACGTGGTGCAGGCCGAGCGCCGCACCCGGGTGGTGCTGAATCTCAAGCAGATAGCGACCTACAAAACGCAAATTCAGGGCAAATCGTTGTTCATTTCGCTCGATCCACCGGCCTCCACGTTGCCGTCTATTGCGGCCCCGTCTTTTGCCGAAAACGGGAACGCCAATGTGCTGCCCATCCAGAATGTGGATTTCCGGCGTGGCGCGGACGACACCGGCAAGGTCGTGGTGGACTTGGCGAATGACCGGGTGGGCGTCGATATCCGGCAGAAGGGCCAGACCCTGGTCGTGGAATTCCTGAATTCCTCACTCCCCGAAGGTTTGCGCCGCCGCATGGATGTGGCCGACTTTGGCACGCCCGTCCAGACCATCAGCACGTACCAGGCGGGGAACCGGGTGCGCATGGTGATCGAGCCCAAGGGCGCCTGGGAGCAGAGCGCCTACCAGAGCGGCAACCAGTTTGTTGTGGAAGTCAGGCCGCAAAAAATCAACCCAAGCAAGCTGACCCAGGGTCCGGGCTACCACGGTGAAAAACTGTCGCTGAATTTCCAGAACATCGAGGTTCGTTCGCTGCTGCAGGTGATCGCCGATTTCACCAACTTCAACATCGTCACGTCCGATTCGGTCACGGGCTCGCTCACGCTGCGCCTCAAGGACGTGCCCTGGGACCAGGCGCTGGATATCATTCTGCAGGCCAAAGGCCTGGGCATGCGCAAGAATGGCAATGTGCTGTGGATCGCGCCCAAGGATGAGATCGAGGCTACGGAGAAACGTGATCTCCAGGCGAAGGCGGCGCTGCAGGGGCTGGAGCCGCTGCAGACCCAGTCGTTCCAGCTGAACTATGCCAAGGCGGTGACCATTGCCGCGCAGCTGAATGGCGTCGGAGTTCCGGGCGTGGGCGGAGGGGGCGGTGGAGCCGTCAGCACCGGCAGCACGCGCATTCTGAGCCCGCGCGGCAGTGTCATTGCCGAGCCGCGCACCAATCAGCTGTTCGTATCGGACATTCCTTCCAAGCTGGAGCAGGTCCAGGAGCTGATCACCAAACTCGATATTCCGGTGCGCCAGGTGCTGATCGAGGCGCGCATCGTGGAGGCCACCGACACCTTCAGCAAGTCGCTGGGCGTGCGGCTCGGCGGGGGCATTATCAATGGAAGGTCTTCTTTCGGCACCACACCGACGGGCCTTCCGCCACCCGGCGCAGGCTCCACCACCTATTCGTTGACCAATACAGGCGGTATCACGACCTCGACCGCGACGGCGACGAATCCGCTGTTCAACACCGGTAATTTTGTCAATTTGCCGGCCACATCGAACGACAGCAACTCTCCCGGCGCCTTTGCGATCTCGCTGTTCAATTCCAGCGTGTCCAGGATGCTGAATCTGGAGATCTCGGCGCTCGAGTCCGACGGCAAAGGCAAGGTGGTGTCCAGCCCGCGCGTCGTCACGGCCGACCAGACCAAGGCCATCATCGAGCAGGGCACGCAATTGCCATACCAGACCGCCACCTCCAGCGGTGCGACCTCGATCGCCTTCCAGAAGGCGAACCTGTCGCTCGAAGTCACACCGCAAATCACGCCGGAAGGCAACGTCATCCTGGATCTGGACGTGAGCAACGATTCGGTGGGTCAGGCAACTTCTGCTGGATTTGCGATCAATACCAAGCACGTCAAGACGCAGGTGCTGGTCGAAAACGGCGGCACGGTCGTGATCGGCGGCATCTATACGCTGACCGAGACCAACAACACCGACAAGGTGCCGTTGCTGGGGGACATTCCGGTGGTGGGCAATTTGTTCAAGACCAATTCGCGCATCTCCAACAAGCAGGAAATGCTGGTTTTCATTACGCCGAAAATCATCACCGACAAGAATTCCCTGCGCTGATCACGTCGTGCAGGGTGTCGCGCTCGTCGGTCTCCCCGGTTCCGGCAAATCCACCGTCGGGCGCCAGCTTGCCCGGCGGCTGCAACTTCCCTTTGCCGATTGCGATCCGGTCATCGAGCGCCGACTCGGCTGCTCGATCCGGGCGTATTTTGAGCGCGAAGGCGAGGAAAGCTTTCGCGACGTGGAAGAAGCCACGATCGACGAGCTGACTCAAACGCACGCAGGCGTGCTGTCCACGGGCGGTGGCGCCGTGCTGCGCCAGGTGAACCGTGAGCGCCTGCATGGCCGCACCCAGGTGGTGTACCTGCGTTCCACGCCCGAAGAGGTGTTTCGCCGTTTGCGGCGCGATGTGAACCGCCCCTTGCTGCAGGTGGACGATCCCCTCGGGCGCCTGCGCGACCTGCATGCCGTGCGCGACCCCCTGTATCGCGAGACCGCGCATTTCGTGATCGAGACCGGACGTCCCTCGGTGGCCACCCTCGTCAATATGATCGTGATGCAGCTGGAGCTCGCAGGGGTTGTGCCGCCTCGTTAGTTGACAGTGCGCGCGCCAGCAACACCGGCGGCAGGTCGCCTAAACTCGGGGTCTATGCAAGCCATCACCGGTTCCGCGACTGCATCCGTCGCCACCACGCCGACCGCCATTGCAAAGGTGCAAATCCGGCTGGGCGAGCGCAGCTACCCGATTCTCATCGGCACCCGCCTGCTCGACAACCCCGCCACCTGGGCCGCGCTGCCGCGCGCCAGTGCCGCGCTGATCGTCACCAATACCACCGTCGCGCCGCTGTATGCGCAGCGGTTGCGGGCGGCACTGGCGGGCCGCTATGGCGTGATCCATACCGTGACGCTGCCCGACGGCGAGGAATTCAAGACCTGGGCCACGCTGAACCTGATTTTCGACGCACTGCTGGAGCGCGGCTGCGACCGCAAGACCGTGCTGTTCGCGCTCGGCGGCGGCGTGGTGGGCGACATGACCGGCTTTGCCGCCGCCAGCTACATGCGCGGCGTGCCGTTCGTGCAGGTGCCGACCACGCTGCTGGCGCAAGTCGATTCCTCGGTGGGCGGCAAGACGGCGATCAACCACCCGCTGGGCAAGAACATGATCGGCGCGTTCTACCAGCCACAGCTCGTCGTGTGCGATCTCGACACGCTGCAGACGTTGCCGGCGCGCGAGCTCAGTGCCGGGCTGGCCGAGATCATCAAGTACGGGCCGATCGCGGACATGGCGTTTTTCGGCTGGATCGAGGCGAACCTGCCGGCGCTGCTGGCGCGCGAGCCGGCGGCGCTGGCGCACGCCGTGCAACGCAGTTGCGACATCAAGGCGCGCGTGGTCGCACAGGATGAGCACGATACCAGCCTGCGCGCGATGCTGAACTTTGGACACACCTTTGGCCACGCCATCGAGGCCGGCCT
>DATNBD010000123.1:0-20861 GCA_035572155.1 Rhodoferax sp. | reverse complement strand
GACCTGCCGCCCCGGCCGGAATGCGCGCCCGCCTGGAGGAAACCCCTGCTCGGCCACCTGCGCCACCTGGAACTGACGCTGGTGATCGGGCAGTACGCCATGGCCTATCACTTGGGCGCGCGGCACCCCTCGCTCACCGAGGCCGTCAAGTCGTGGCGCGACCAGTGGCCGCGCGTCCTGCCGCTGCCGCATCCCAGCCCCAGAAACAACCTCTGGCTGCGCCGCAACCCGTGGTTCGAAGCCGAGGTGCTGCCGGTGCTGCGCGATCGGGTGGCCCAGGTTCTCGTCAATCGAGTGGAACAAGGCACGGCGCAGACAGCTGCCACCCACACTACCAAACATTGACCTGGATCAAACCAGCGTCAATGCGGCCCGCAAAGAGCCCGAATTCAGCCCGCTGAGCACCTCACGCACGTCATGGCCGCGCCTTTGCGTGGTACGGTGACGCATCACGGTTTCCGATGCGCTTCATCGGGATCCGGCGAGCGCGATTCGGGAGCCGGCAAGCGCCGCAACCCGCCCTCGCGACCGACAACATGCCGCACTGAGGATCAGACATCATGGGACAATTCCTGGAACGCCTGCGCTATTTCTCGCGGCCTCGCGAGCCCTTTTCACAAGGCTGGGGCGAAGCGCGCACCGAGGCGCGCCAATGGGAGGACGGCTATCGCAATCGCTGGGCGCACGACAAGGTCGTGCGTTCCACCCATGGCGTCAACTGCACCGGCTCCTGCAGCTGGAAAATCCATGTGAAACAGGGCGTGGTGACCTGGGAAACCCAGCAGACCGACTACCCGCGCACGCGCCCGGACATGCCGAACCACGAGCCGCGCGGCTGCTCGCGCGGCGCCTCGTATTCCTGGTACCTGTACAGCGCCAATCGCCTGAAGTACCCGATGGTGCGGGGCCGCCTGCTCAAGCGCTGGCGCGAGCTGCGCGAGGCGCTGCCACCGGTGCAGGCCTGGGCCGCGCTGATGCAGCAGCCGGACGGCAAGGATTACAAGGCCGTGCGCGGCCTCGGCGGCTTCGTGCGCGTGAAGTGGGACGAAGCGTTGGACATGGTGGCGGCCGCCAATGTGCACACGATCGAGCAATACGGCCCGGATCGGATCGCCGGGTTCACGCCGATCCCGGCCATGTCGATGGTGTCCTATGCGTCGGGCGCCCGCTATGTGAGCCTGATCGGCGGCACCATGCTGTCGTTCTACGACTGGTACTGCGACTTGCCCGCGGCCAGCCCGCAGACCTGGGGCGACCAGACGGACGTTCCGGAATCGGCGGACTGGTACAACTCCGGCTACCTGATCGCGTGGGGCTCGAACGTTCCGCAGACGCGCACGCCGGACGCGCATTTCTTCGTGGAAGCACGCTACAACGGCACGCAAATCGTGGCGGTGAGCCCTGATTATTCCGAGGTATCCAAACTGTCCGACATCTGGCTGCACCCCAAGCAGGGCACGGACGGCGCCATGGCGATGGCGATGGTGCATGTGATCCTGCGCGAGTTCTTCATCGATCGCCAGGTCGATTATTTCCAGGACTATTGCCGTCGTTACACCGATCTGCCGATGCTGGTGACGCTGCGCCGCGACGGTGAACGCTGGATCCCCGACCGGTACCTGCGGGCCAGCGACTTCGAGGGCGCGCTGGGGACACCGGAGCATGCGGACTGGAAGACCGTGGGGCTGGATGAAGCGGCGCATCCGGTCGCGCCGCGCGGCTCGATCGGCTTTCATTGGGCCGCCGCCGGCAGCGCCGACCACGGCAAGTGGAACCTCGAGGACAAAGCCGTTGACGGCAGCGACATGGCCTTGAAGCTCACCACCATCGACTGCAGCGATGAGGTGCTGGACGTGGCCTTCCCGTACTTTGGTGGCGTGGCGAACGAGCACTACACCGCCAACCTGCAGGATGAGGTGTTGCTGCGCAAGGCGCCGGCACGCAAGCTGGCCACAAAGCGCGGTGAAGTCCTGGTGGCGACCGTGTTCGACCTGCTTTGCGCCCACTATGGCGTGGACCGGGGCCTCGGCGGCGCCTGCGCCAAGAGCTACGAGGACAACGTTCCCTATACACCCGCCTGGCAGGAAAGAATCACCGGCACGCCGGCGCACCAGGTGATCGGTGTTGCACGCGGTTTTGCCGACAATGCCGAGAAGACCCGGGGCCGCTCGATGGTGATCATCGGCTCGGGCATGAACCACTGGTTCCACCAGGATGTGAGCTACCGCGCCATCATCAACATGCTGATGTTGTGCGGTACGGTCGGCCAGTCGGGTGGCGGCTGGGCGCACTACACCGGCCAGGAGGCTGTGCGCCCCGAAGTGGGCTGGGCCACACTGGCATTTGCGCTGGACTGGACCCGCCCGCCACGTCGCATGGCCGGAACCGATTATTTCTACCTGCATTCTGACCAGTGGCGCTACGAGACGGTAGGAATGGACGATTTGCTCTCGCCATTGGCCGACCGCAGCCGGCAGAGCGGCTCCATGGTCGATTGCAGCGTGCGTGCGCAGCGCATGGGCTGGCTGCCTTCGGCCCCGCAGTTGAACCGCAATCCGCTGGACGTGGCGCGCGAAGCCGAGGCAGCCGGTGCCGATCCGGCCCAGTACGTGGTGGATGGTCTGCAATCCGGCCGCCTGGCGATGGCATGCGAGGATCCTGACAATCCGGCTAATTACCCGCGCAACCTTTTCGTGTGGCGCTCCAATCTGCTGGGCTCCTCTGGCAAGGGCCACGAGTATTTTCTCAAGCACTTCCTCGGCACGCGCTGCGGACTGCAAGGCAAAGACCTGGGGGAACAGGGCGGCAGGAAACCCGAGGAGGTGCGCTGGCAGGAACCGGCTCCGGAGGGAAAACTGGATTTGGTGGTCACGCTGGACTTTCGCATGTCCACCACGGCCCTGTACTCCGACGTGGTGCTGCCCACGGCCTCGTGGTACGAAAAGCAGGACATCTCCAGCACCGACATGCACCCCTTCATCCACCCGTTCACGGCGGCGGTGGATCCGGTGTTCGAATCCCGCAGTGACTGGGAAATCTACAAGGCGCTTGCCAAGAAGTTTTCCCAGCTCTGTGAAGGCCGGCTCGGAAAGGAGAAGGACGTCGTGCTGACTCCAATCCTGCACGACACCCCGGGAGAAATGGCGCAAGCCTTCGAGGTGGCGGACTGGAAGAAGGGGCAATGCAAGCTGGAGCCCGGCGTCACCGGACCCAACGTCGTGCTGGTCGAGCGCGACTACCCCGCCACCTTTGATCGGTTCACCTCGCTCGGACCCCTGCTCGACAGCCTCGGCTGCGGCAGCCACGGCCTGCACTGGGACGCCAAGCGCGAGGTGGAGGAACTGGCCAGGCTCAACAAGACCGTGGAGTCGGGGCCAGCCAAGGGGCGGCCGCGCATCGACAGCGACATCGATGCCTGCGAAACCATTCTGATGCTCGACCCGGTCACCAATGGCGAAGTGTCCGTGCGTGGCTTCGAGGCGCTCTCGCACCATACGGGCCGCAGCCACCGGCACCTGGCGGCCGACCGCGAACGCGAGAAGTTCCGCTTCCGCGACCTGCAGGCGCAGCCGAGGAAGGCCATCACCGCACCCACCTGGTCGGGGGTGATGGACGAGGAAGTCAGCTACAGCGGCCACTACATCCACGTGCATGAGTTGGTGCCGTGGCATACCTTGTCCGGCCGCCAGCATTTCTATCTCGACCATCCGTGGATCCGCGACTACGGCGAGGCCTTCGCCTTGTACCGGCCACCGCTGGATACCCGCACCGTTCAGAGCGTGATGGGCAAGCACAGCAATGGCAATCCCGAGATCGCACTCAACTTCATCACCCCGCACCAGAAGTGGGGCATCCACAGCACCTATACCGACAACCTGATCATGCTCACGCTCTCGCGCGGCGGCCCGATCGTGTGGATTTCGGAAGTGGACGCGAAGAAGGTTGGGATCGTGGACAACGACTGGATCGAATGCTTCAACGCAAACGGCTCGCTCACCGCGCGCGCGGTCGTCAGCCAGCGCGTCAACGAAGGCATGTGCATGATGTACCACGCACAGGAGAAGATCGTGAACGTGCCGGGTTCTGAGATCACCGGCATGCGCGGGGGCATCCACAACTCGGTCACGCGCATCTTGGTCAAACCGACCCAGATGATCGGCGGGTGCGCGCAGCTCTCCTGGAACTTCAACTACTACGGCCCGGTCGGAAATGACCGGGACGGTTTCGTCGTGGTGCGCAAGATGAAAACAGTGGACTGGATGGACCGCGTCCAGCACACCGCCCGCGAGGCGGAACTCAACTCGAAGCTGGAGTGAGGCGAACAACATGAAGATACGCGCACAAATCGCGATGGTGCTCAACCTGGACAAGTGCATCGGCTGCCACACCTGTTCGGTCACCTGCAAGAACGTGTGGACCTCGCGCAAGGGCATGGAATACGCGTGGTTCAACAACGTCGAAACCAAACCCGGCATCGGCTATCCGAAGGATTGGGAGAATCAGGACCACTGGAAAGGCGGCTGGGAGCGCAAGTCCAACGGCAGGCTGGTGCCGAAACAGGGTGGGCGCTGGGGCGTGCTGGCGCGCATCTTTGCGAATCCCAATCTGCCCGAAATCGACGACTACTACGAGCCGTTTACCTTCGACTACGAGAACCTGCAGACCGCGCCGGAGCTTCCGACCGCGCCAGTCGCACGCCCGATCTCGCTGATCTCGGGCCGCACCATGGACAAGATCGAATGGGGTCCGAACTGGGAGGAAATCCTCGGCGGGGAGTTCAGCAAGCGCAGCAAGGACTACAACTTTGAGCAGGTGCAAAAGGACATCTACGGGCAGTTCGAAAACACTTTCATGATGTATCTGCCCAGGCTGTGCGAGCATTGCCTCAACCCCACCTGCGTGGCATCGTGCCCGTCCGGCTCGATCTACAAGCGCGAGGAGGACGGCATCGTCCTGATCGACCAGGACAAGTGCCGTGGCTGGCGCATGTGCGTGTCGGGCTGCCCGTACAAGAAGATCTACTACAACTGGGTCAGCGGCAAGGCGGAGAAATGCACTTTTTGCTACCCGCGAATCGAGGTCGGCCTGCCGACGGTTTGCTCGGAAACCTGCGTTGGGCGCATCCGCTACCTCGGTGTCGTTCTGTACGACGCGGACCGCATCGAACAGGCGGCGTCCACCGAGAATCCGCAGCACCTGTACCAGGCACAGCTCGACGTTTTTCTCGACCCCTCCGATCCCGCGATCCAGCGGCAGGCGCTGGCGGACGGCATCGCGGCGGAGTGGATCGAGGCCGCGCAAAAGTCGCCGGCCTACAAGATGGCTGTCGAATGGAAGATAGCCTTTCCACTGCATCCCGAATACCGCACGCTGCCGATGGTCTGGTATGTGCCGCCGCTGTCGCCGATCACGGCACATGCGAACGCGGGCTCCATCGACAGCAGTGCCAACGGCCTGCCGGACGTGGGATCGCTGCGCATTCCCGTGCGCTACCTTGCGAACCTCCTGACCGCCGGCAACGAGCCACCCATTGTGAGTGCTCTGGAGCGCATGATGGCCATGCGTGCCTGGTTCCGCGCCCGGCAATTGGGTGAGGCGCAAAACCCCAAGCTGCTCTCCAGTGTGGGACTGGACGAGGCAACGGCCAACGACATGCACCGCTACCTTGCCATCGCAAATTACGAGGACCGCTTCGTGATCCCCACGGCACATCGCGAGGAAGCGGAAAACGCCTACCAGATCCGCGGGGGCTGCGGCTTCACCTTCGGCAACGGTTGCGATGGCATCGACGCCAAGGCCGGCTTGTTCGGCGGCAAGATGGGGCGGCGCAAGATCGTTCCGATCCGCGAGCTGGACGACCATGAGTGATCCTTCCCGGCTCACCAACATCCCATCACAGCCTCCACACAGGTCATGAACTTTCATGTCGAATAACCCAACCCTGCTGCTGCGCGCCCTGTCCGCCCTACTGAGCTATCCGGACGCGGCGTTGCGAGCCGCCCTGCCGGAAATCATCGATGTCATCCGCGACAGCCGGGCGATCGACGCGCAGCAGCGACATGAGCTGCTGGCGCTCGCGCACGAAATTCTGGGCAGCGACGCGCTCGAAGCCGAAGGCCGCTATGTCGACCTGTTCGACCGCGGACGACGCACCTCGCTGAACCTGTTCGAATACGTCCACGGCGACGGCCGCGAGCGCGGTCCGGCCATGTTGGAACTGCGTCAGCGCTACCTCGATGCGGGAATGGAGCCGAGCACCAACGAACTGCCGGATCATCTGCCGCTGCTGCTGGAATACCTGAGCTGCCGCGACCTGGCAGAGACAAAAGACACCATCGCTGAAATGGCCCACGTCCTGCGCCAGCTCGGGAATACCTTGACCGGATTGCACAGCCGTTACGCGGCCGTGATGGCCGCGCTGTTGTCCCTTGGCGCAGAGAAAGGTCTTGATGCGCACGCGCCCTTGCCACCACCGGAAGACCTGGATCGCGCGTGGGACGAGAAGCCGGCCTTCGCCCCCCCCGAAACCCATCCGCTGGTGTTCGTCAAACCAAACCATCCGCGACACCCACGGCCTGATCGCACAGGAGAAACATCATGACCTTGTCACCCGCCTGGAACCAGTTCGTGTTCGGTGTCTATCCGTATATCTGCCTTTCGGTACTCCTGCTCGGCAGCCTGGTCCGCTTCGACCGCGAACCGTATTCCTGGAAGAGCGATTCCTCGCAGACACTGCGCAAAGGCGAACTGCGGCTCGGCTCCAACCTGTTTCACTACGGTGTGCTCGTGGTCATCCTCGGCCACTTCGCCGGCTTCCTCACACCGGACTGGATGGTCGACTGGCTCCTGAGCCCCGGGCAGCACGAGCTGTTGGCCATGGTGGTGGGCGGCGTCTCGGGGCTGATCGCCATCATCGGCCTTTCCATCCTGATCCATCGCCGGCTCGGCGACCCGCGCATCCGCCGCAACAGCCGCAAATGGGACATCAGCATCGTCGTCATGCTGTGGCTTCAGTTGCTGCTCGGACTGCTCACCGTCCCGATCTCCGCTCAGCACATGGATGGAGCCATGTTCATGGTGATCGTCAGCTACGTGAAGGGCATCGTGTATTTCCATGGCGGCATCGCCTCGGTGTTGCTTGCAGTGCCCTGGGTTTACAAAATCCACATCCTGCTCGGTTTCACCATCTTCCTGGTGTCGCCATTCACCCGCATGGTGCACATCTGGAGCGGGGTCGGCTCGCTGGCCTACCTGTTCCGCCCCTATCAACTGGTGCGAAAGAGCGGCCGCCGGAGGGCTCTATGAGCGTTACCGTGAACGGCGTCGCAATCGACGTGGCGGCGTGGCCCACGCCGCAGTTGGCCGCGGTGCATGAACTGCTTCGCCAACGCGCATGCGAACTTGGTTTTACCAGGGATGGCGCCAGCGAAACGGATACCGAACGCGCGCTGGAACGCACGCTGGCCGAGGAGATACCGGTACCGGAACCCACCGAAGAAGTGTGCAAACGCTGGTATGACGCCAACATGAAGCGCTTTCGCAGCGGCGACCTCGTGTGCGCGCGCCACATCCTGTTTCAGATCATCCCCGGGGCACCGGTGTCGGTGATCCGCGCCAAAGCGGAAACCATACTGCACGAGATCAATGCCAGGCCGGAGCTCTTCGACGAATATGCGCGCCAGCACTCGAACTGCCCGTCCAGCGCCAACGGCGGCAACCTGGGCCAATTGCAGCGCGGCGAAACCGTGCCGGAATTCGAAAAGGCCGTCTTCGGCGATGCAACGATAGGTGTGTTGGCCGGTCTGGTCACGACCCGGCACGGCTTCCACATCATCGCCGTCGATCGCCGCATCGAAGGCAAGCAGTTGCCCTACGAGCTCGTGCGCGACGAAGTGGCAGCCGAGCTGCGCAAGCGCAGCGAAGCCCGCGCGCTGTCGCAATACGTGCGCATACTCGCAGGCAACGCCGATATCGAAGGCGTGGAACTCGACGCATCGGCATCGCCACTGGTGCAGTGAGCAGGAGTACACCATGGCGACATCGCCGTCAGGAACCACCGGCACGGGCAAGCTGCTGACCATTTGGACCCCGGAGGACAAGGCGTTCTGGGCGACGCAAGGCAATGCCATCGCCAACCGGAACCTGTGGATTTCCATCCCCGCCCTGTTTCTCGCGCATGCCGTCTGGATGGTGTGGAGCGTCGTGATCGTGCAGCTGCCGGCCGCCGGCTTCAGGTACGGCACCGACAAGCTGTTCTGGCTTGCCGCGTTGCCCGCGCTGGCAGGCGCCACGCTGCGCATCTTTTACTCGTTCATGGTGCCTATCGTGGGTGGACGGCGCTGGACCGTATTTTCCACGCTGTCGCTGCTGATCCCGGTGATCGGTATGGGGTTCGCGGTCCAGAACCTGCAGACACCGTACTGGGTGATGCTCGCGCTGGCCGCATTGTGCGGTTTCGGCGGCGGCAACTTCAGCTCCAGCATGGCCAACATCAGCTTCTTCTTCCCGAAAGAACGCAAGGGATCGGCGCTGGGACTCAATGCCGGATTGGGCAACCTGGGTGTCTCGGCCGTTCAGTTCATGGTCCCGTTGGTCATTTCCGTCGGAATCTTCGGCTGGTTCGGCGGAGAGCCGACCTCCGTGCAGATGCCGGGCGGCCTGATGAAGCAGATCTGGCTGCAAAACGCCGCATTCGTCTGGGTCATCCCGATCCTGATCACATCCTTGCTGGCCTACCTGATGATGAACGATATCGCGGATGCCAAAGCCTCGTTCTCGGACCAGGCCGTGATTTTCAGGCGCCGGCATACCTGGGTCATGTGCTGGCTCTACCTGGGCACGTTTGGCTCGTTCATCGGCTTTTCGGCAGGATTTCCACTGCTCATCAAAAGCCAGTTTCCGGGCGTGAACCCCTTGGCCTTCGCGTGGATGGGGCCGTTCCTGGGCGCCTTGATCCGACCGGTGGGCGGCTGGCTGGCCGACAAGATGGGCGGCGCGCGTGTCAGCCTGGGTGTGTTTGTCGTCATGACCGCAGGCGTCTATGGCGTGATGCAATATTTACCGTATCACGGTGCCAGCGGAAATCTGACTGGATTTTTCCTGTGCTTCATGGTGCTGTTTGTCGCCTCGGGTATCGGCAACGGCTCCACTTTTCGGATGATCCCGGTGATCTTCATGGATGAGTGTCTGGAAGCCGCGCGCGGCCAGGGTAACGAGGCACAGGCTGCCGCCGCCAGGGAAGGCAGCAAGCAGGGCGCCGCCGCCCTCGGGTTCACCGCCGCGATTGGCGCCTATGGCGGCTTCTTCATTCCCACAAGCTACGGAACCTCCATCGACATGACGGGCAGCCCGCATGCGGCGCTCTGGTGGTTCATCGTTTTCTATCTCACGTGCATCGCCATCACCTGGTGGTTCTATGCCCGCCGGGGCGCAACGCGGCCTTGCTGAGCGGCGGCGCAAACTCAGCCCAGCAGCACAGGCTGCCCCTGGCGGTCGAACGGAATGAACGACGCCACGCGCCCAGCCTTGATGGACTCCACCATGCGCAGCAAGGACGCCTCAACTTCCTCGTGGGTCGGTGCCAGACCGCCCCGCCCTGCCAGGGCCGCGACGAACACCACTGCCCATTCGCGCCCGAACTGACGCGCCTCCTCAACCAGCGCGGGAAACGTGCCCAACTCATGCGGCGCCTTGTCCACGTACATGAGCGGTGTCAGGGCGCCACCGAGTCCCGCATCGAAGTGCGCGCGTTGCACCGGCGAAGCGTCCTCCGGCAACTCGGCGCGCGAAAAAACAAACAGCAGGCGCTGCGGTTCTGTCTGCTGGCGCGCCTCCAGCATCAACTCGTCAAAACTTGAAATTGTCATTGTTCATGCTCCCCCCAGAGATCAAAGCGGCATTCCCATGCCAAGCCATGCCACGGCAGGCCGGCAATGCACGCAACTCAAGTAGTGTCTTGCATTGAATTGTATTGAAGCCGCGCCGCCCGAATGGTCCAATCAATGTCCGTGGTTTGCTCCAGGTCAAAGAACCGGAACACCCGCAGCACTACGATGCCAGACACCGACACCGAGGGAATGACTCTCATGACCAAAACCCTGCGCAAAAGCCCGGCCAAGCCTGCGCTCTCGGCCCAGTCCATCAGCGAAGAAGTTCTGCTGGAAAAATACAGCAAAGGCGACGAACGGACCATTGACGCCGTGAACCTGCGCGTGGCTCGTGCGCTGGCGCAAAGCGAAGCGCCGGAGCAGCGGGCCTCGTGGCAGGCGAAGTTCGTCGAGGCCATGCAGCAGGGTTTTCTGCCGGCGGGGCGCATCCAGTCGGCGGCCGGGACCGATCTTTCTGCCACCCTGATCAATTGCTTCGTCCAGCCGGTCGGAGATTCGATTGCACAAATGGAGGACGGCTATCCTGGGATTTACACGGCACTGACCGAGGCGGCGGAAACCATGCGGCGCGGCGGCGGCGTCGGCTATGACTTCTCGCGCATCCGGCCGCGCGGTGCCTGGGTCGGCAGCACACAAAGCAGCGCTTCGGGCCCGATCAGCTACATGCGCGTTTTCGACCGATCGTGCGAGACCGTCGAATCGGCAGGCGCCCGGCGCGGCGCGCAAATGGGCGTGCTGCGCTGCGATCATCCCGACATCGAAGAATTCATCCACGCGAAGGATGCCGGCAACCTGACCAACTTCAATATTTCCGTCGGCGTCACCGATGCCTTCATGGAGGCGGTGCAGGACGACACCGAGGTCGAGCTGGTACACCGGGCAGAGCCAGGCGCTGCGCAAAAGGCGGGCGGCGCTTACCGCCAGACCCTGACGGACGGCAGTGCACAGTGGGTCTATCGCAAGCTGCGTGCCCGCGAACTGTGGGACCAGATCATGCGCTCCACCTACGACCACGCGGAGCCGGGTGTGCTTTTCCTCGATCAGATCAATCGCGACAACAACCTGTCGTACTGCGAATCCATCGCCAGCACCAATCCGTGCGCCGAGCAGCCGTTGCCCTCTTACGGCTGCTGCTGTCTCGGTTCGATCGACCTCACGCGCTTCATCCTGCAGCCGTTCGAAGACACTCCCCAGTTCGATGCCGCCGCGTTTACCCGCGTGGTGCGTGTGGCCGTGCGCATGCTCGACAATGTGCTCGACGCGACGGTATGGCCTTTGCCCCAACAACACGATGAGGCCCGCAGCAAGCGCCGGATCGGGCTCGGCTTCACCGGACTGGGCGATGCCCTCATCATGCTGGGCTTGCGCTACGACACGCAGCAAGCCCGGGCCATGGCACAGCACATCTCGCAGGTCATGCGCGATGCCGCCTACGATGCTTCGGTCGAGCTGGCACGCGAACGTGGCGCCTTTCCGCTCTTCAATGCGGACCTGTATCTCAGCGGCAGCACGTTTGCCTCACGCCTGCCCCAAGCTCTGAAGGACCGCATCCGGGCACATGGACTGCGCAACTCGCATCTTCTGTCCATTGCGCCCACCGGCACCATCAGCCTGGCGTTTGCCGACAACGCCAGCAACGGCATTGAACCCGCGTTCAGCTGGAGCTACACACGCAAAAAGCGCATGGCGGACGGCAGTACCCGGGAATACTCGGTGGAAGACCACGCGTGGCGGCTGTATCGACATCTGAAGGGTGAGGAAACGCCACTGACCCCTGCCTTCGTGACGGCGCTGGAGATGAGCGCACAGGCACACGCGGCCATGGTGGCGGCGGTTGCGCCATTTATCGACACCTCGATTTCCAAGACCGTCAACGTGCCGGCGGACTATCCCTACACCGACTTCCAGAATCTCTATCTGCAAGCGTGGCAATCAGGACTCAAGGGGCTGGCCACCTACCGGCCCAACGACGTGCTGGGCGCCGTGCTCAGCACCTCGCCCACCCCGGTCATCGCGCCGCTGTATATCGACAGTGTGAACCGGCGTCTGGCGCTGGATCGCTTGCCGGCGCCGGTGCTTTCCTCGCTGCGCTGGCCGGGTCGGCCCGAATTGCCCGGTGGCAACCCGGCGTGGACCTTCATGGTGCATCACCCGTTCGGGGACTTTGCACTGTTCGTGGGCGAGCTTGCGCCCGAGGATGGCGGCGCCCCACAGCCGTTCGAGGTCTGGGTCAACGGCGCGGAGCAGCCGCGCGGGCTGGGCGCGTTGGCGAAGACCCTGTCCATGGACTTGCGGGCCAACGACCCAGCCTGGCTGCAGCTCAAGCTGGATGTGCTGGCCACGGTGGCGGAAGAGCGCTCGTTCGAGATGCCGTTTCCCCCGCACGGCCACAAGCGCCTGTTCCCGGGCGTGGTCGCCGCCACGGCCGCGGTCATCCGCTGGCGTTGCGAACAGCTCAAGGCGTTGCCACTGCTGGGACGTGGCGGCGCCACACCCGTGCTGGATGCCATGTTCAGCCGGGAAGAGCCACACACCGGTCCTTCCGGAACGCTGGCCTGGGCCGTGGACGTGGACAACCCAGCGACGGGTGAAGCATTCACCGTGACGCTCAAGGAGGTCACGCTGCCGGGTGCCGACGGCAGCACGGTCACGCGGCCGTGTGCGGTGGGCTTCTCGGGCAACTACCCGCGCGCGCTGGACGGGCTCGCCCGCCTGCTTTCTCTCGATATGCGGGTGGTCGATCCGGCCTGGATCGGCATGAAGCTGCGCAAGCTGCTCAACTATGCCGAACCGCTGGGAAGCTTCATGGCCTTTGTGCCCGGCCTGCCGCACAGCGAGCGGCGCCAGCAGACCTGGCCATCCACCGTCGCGTATATTGCCAGACTCATCATCCACCGCTACGCGATGCTGGGCGTGCTAAGCGAGGAAGGCTATCCGCTGCGTGACATGGGCGTGCTCGATGCACCCCGCGATCGCGATGCACCCCTGCTGCTAGCCGGACGAATTTGTCCGGAATGCAGCAACCACACCATGATCCAGAAGGACGGTTGCGACTTTTGCACGGCCTGCGGCTTTGTAGGTCAATGCGGTTGACGCGCAGCCGGTGGCTCGCCGCAATGCGGCGTTGGGCCGCTTTCAGTGCAGATGCCGAGGTTTGCGCCCGCCGCCATGACCAAAGCCCCCATGGCCGCCCGTGCCGCGCGGTAGCTTGCCAATGTCCAGCGAACTGACGAGCGCATCGAAGCGCCGTGCAAACAGCTTGTCGATCTCGGCGACCACACCGGTCAGCTCGGCACCATCGAAGTGCCGCTCCATCGTGCCCACGACGTCCTGCACCAGCAAGTCACGCTGGACCTGCAAAATCGCGGCGGGATCGGGTCCGACGAAAAACATGATGAAGTCGTCGCGCGACTCCTCGGGCGCGCCCTCGTCGTCATCGTCTTCGTCGAAATCGGCGTCATAAAACGAGACCTCGATGGCCGCACCCTTCGCCGCCAACTCGTTGAGGCTCATGCCCATTTCGTCGAGCGCCTCACGAAAGTCCTCGTCTCCGCGCACCGTCCAGCACAATTGCAGCAGATGTTCCTGCGCATCGAAGCGGATGCCCGGCTCTTCTTCGTAGGCGCTGGCGGCGCCGTCGGCCAACGAACGGGCGCCCGCGTATCGCCACATCGGGGCCAGCGCATCCTGAAGCTGGCCAAACGTCACGTCGGGGCGCAGCGGAACCTCGCCGTGAACATGGATTTCAAAAGGAGTGTTGTAGCTTGGCATGGTCGGATGTTAATGGTGCCCGGAGCCGGGGTCGAACCGGCACGCCCCTTGTTCAGGAAAGCGGCGGATTTTAAGTCCGCTGTGTCTACCAATTCCACCATCCGGGCGGACCCTGTATTGTGAAACAAAACAGCCCCGGCAACAGAGCGGTTGTCAGGGCTGAATCTGGAGGCGCGGCCCGGAGTCGAACCGGGCTAGACGGATTTGCAATCCGGTACATAACCGCTTTGTTACCGCGCCAGATCGGAACAAGTCTTGCGACAAAAAAGGGAAGCTTGCGGCTTCCCTTTTTGATCAATCTGGAGCGGGAGAAGAGTCTCGAACTCTCGACCTCAACCTTGGCAAGGTTGCGCTCTACCAACTGAGCTACTCCCGCGTTTCAAGCGTCGGATTATAGCGTAGTTTTTCGACCCAACCGCGCCGCGTCATCAATGTTTGACTGCGACCGTGGCGACCGGCGCCCCGCTTTCGGCGGGCACCGGCGCAGGCACCGCGGCTGCGGCCCCTTCATCGTCGACCAGCGGCGTGGGCATGCGCTCCAGCGCAATCTGCAACACCTGGTCGATCCATTTGACCGGCACGATCTCCAGACCGTTTTTGACATTCTCCGGAATGTCCTGCAGGTCTTTCGCATTTTCTTCCGGAATCAGGACCGTCTTGATGCCGCCACGCAATGCCGCGAGAAGTTTTTCTTTCAGCCCGCCAATCGCCGTGACTTCACCGCGCAAGGTGATCTCGCCCGTCATGGCCACATCGCCATGGACGGGAATACCCGTCAGCGCAGACACGAAAGCGGTCGTCATCGCAGCCCCGGCACTCGGGCCGTCCTTGGGGGTGGCGCCGTCCGGAACGTGGATATGGATGTCCTTCTTCTCGAACGCTTCGTCCTTGATGCCAAGACGATGCGACCGGCTGCGCACCACGGTGCGCGCGGCCTCCACCGACTCCTTCATCACATCGCCCAGCGAGCCGGTGCGGCTGATCACCCCCTTGCCCGGCATGCTGGTGGCCTCGATGGTGAGTAGATCTCCGCCGACCTCGGTCCACGCCAGCCCCACCACCTGGCCAACCTGATTCTGATTTTCGGCGCGCCCATAGCTGAACTTGCGAACACCCAAAAAATCATTGAGGTTTTCGCTGTTCACGATCACCTGCGGCGTTATTTTCTTCAGCAACAGCGCCTTGACCACCTTGCGGCAGATTTTGGACAGCTCACGCTCCAGTGAGCGCACGCCCGCCTCTCGCGTGTAGTAGCGCACGATGTCCCGCACCGCATCTTCAGCAACCTGCAACTCACCCGGCTTGAGGCCGTTGTTCTTGAGTTGCTTGGGCAGCAGGTACCGGATCGCGATGTTGATCTTTTCGTCCTCGGTATAGCCCTCCAGACGAATCACTTCCATGCGGTCCAGCAATGCCGGCGGAATGTTCATGGAATTCGAGGTCGCGACGAACATCACGTCGCTCAAATCGAAATCCACCTCGACGTAGTGGTCGCCAAAGGTATGGTTCTGTTCCGGGTCCAGCACTTCGAGCAGGGCGCTAGACGGGTCGCCGCGGAAGTCGGTGCCCAGCTTGTCGATCTCGTCCAACAGGAACAGCGGATTGCGCGTGCCGACCTTGGAGAGGCTCTGCAGCACCTTGCCCGGCATCGCACCGATGTAGGTACGCCGATGGCCGCGAATTTCCGCTTCATCACGCATGCCGCCCAACGCCACGCGCACATACTTGCGCCCGGTCGCCTTCGCAATGGATTGACCGAGCGAAGTCTTGCCCACGCCCGGCGGCCCGACCAGGCACAGGATCGGCGCCTTGACCTTGTCCACACGCTGCTGCACCGCAAGATATTCGAGAATCCGGTCCTTCACCTTTTCCAGACCGTAGTGGTCTTCGTTGAGTACCGTCTCAGCATTGCCCAGGTCGTGCTTGATCTTGGTCTTCTTGCTCCAGGGCAGCCCGATCAACACATCGATGTAGTTGCGCACCACGGTCGCCTCGGCCGACATGGGTGACATCAGCTTGAGCTTCTTGAGCTCGCCTTCCGCCTTTTTCAGGGCTTCCTTCGACATCTTGGCGAGCTTGATCTTCTTTTCGACCTCCTCAAGGTCGGCCCCATCCTCGCCTTCGCCGAGTTCCTTCTGGATCGCCTTGACCTGTTCGTTCAGGTAGAAGTCGCGCTGGTTTTTTTCCATCTGGCGTTTCACGCGGCCACGGATTTTCTTGTCCACGTTCAGGATGTCGACCTCGCGCTCGAGCTGCTCGTACAGATTCTCCAGGCGCGGCTTGACATCGGCCAGATCCAGCACGGCCTGCTTGTTGTCCAGCTTGAGCGGCAGATGGGCCGCGATGGTATCGGCCAATCGGCCCGGATCGTCGATGCTGGAGATCGAGGTCAGGATCTCGGGCGGAATCTTCTTGTTGAGCTTGACGTACTGGTCGAACTGCTGCATCACGGCGCGGCGTAGCGCCTCGATTTCGGTGGATTTCTGGTCGGACGGCGTGGGCTCCACCGGTGAAACATTCGCCGCGAAGTGTGTCTCTCCGTCCTCGATCCGGTTCACCTTGGCGCGCTGTTGCCCTTCCACCAACACCTTCACGGTGCCGTCGGGCAATTTGAGCATCTGCAAAATGGTGGAAACGCAACCCACCTCGAACATGTCCGAGACAGATGGCTCGTCCTTGGCGGCCGCCTTCTGCGCCACCAGCATGATGCGGCGCTCCGACTCCATCGCCAGTTCCAGCGCCTTAATGCTCTTCGGGCGCCCCACAAAAAGCGGAATCACCATGTGAGGGAAAACCACCACGTCGCGCAATGGCAGCAGCGGCAGATCGAGGGGCGTCGCGGACAGGGGCGTTTGGCCAGACATAGAGAACCTTTGATTTAAGTGTTGAATATGGCTCGCATGCGCAAAATTTCAACCCATCGACGTGTCAACTCGCGATGGGGCGGCGGGAGGCGAGCGTCGCACTAGGCTTTCTTCGCGGATTCGCGGTAAACAAGCAAGGGGGGTTTGTTCTCGTCAATGGTCGACTCGTCGACCACCACCTTGTCCACATTCGACGCGTTCGGCAGGTCGAACATGGTGTCAATCAGCGATTGTTCAAGAATCGAACGCAGGCCGCGCGCGCCGGTCTTGCGCGCCAGCGCCTTCCTGGCAATGGCGTTGAGCGCCGACGGGCGAATCTCCAGATCGACGCCCTCCATCGCCAGCAATTTGCCATATTGCTTGATCAGCGCGTTTTTCGGTTCGGTCAGGATTTGCACCAGTGCGCTCTCGCTGAGTTCGGCCAGCGTGGCCACCACCGGCATGCGTCCCACCAGTTCGGGAATCAGCCCGAACTTGATCAGGTCTTCTGGTTCGACTTCCTTGAAGACTTCGGTCAACGCACGCTGCTGCTTGCTTTTCACCGCGGCGCCAAAGCCGATGCCGGAAGACTCGGTACGGTTTTCAATGACTTTTTCCAGGCCCGAGAAAGCACCGCCGCAAATGAACAGGATATTGGTCGTGTCGACCTGCAGGAAATCCTGATTCGGATGCTTGCGCCCTCCCTGCGGCGGCACGCTCGCCATGGTGCCTTCGATCAGCTTGAGCAAGGCCTGCTGCACGCCTTCGCCCGATACGTCGCGCGTGATTGACGGGTTGTCGGACTTGCGCGAAATCTTGTCGATTTCATCGATGTAGACAATGCCGCGCTGAGCCCGCTCCACATCGTAATTGCAGCTTTGCAGCAGCTTCTGCACGATATTCTCGACGTCCTCGCCCACATAGCCGGCTTCGGTCAGGGTCGTAGCGTCGGCCATCACGAACGGCACGTCGAGCATGCGAGCCAGTGTCTGGGCCAGCAGTGTCTTGCCAGAGCCGGTGGGGCCGATCAGCAGGATGTTGCTCTTGGCGAGTTCGACATCGTCCTTCTTGGCCTTCTCCTGGTGCCGCAGCCGCTTGTAGTGGTTGTAGACCGCCACCGACAGCGTGCGCTTGGCGACCTCCTGGCCGATCACGTAGTTGTCCAGGTTGGCCTTGATCTCGGTCGGCGTGGGCAGGTCACCGCGCGCTTCGCGCGTTCCATCGGCCACCGGCAACTCGTCACGAATGATCTCGTTGCACAGGTCGATGCACTCGTCGCAAATGAAAACGGACGGGCCTGCGATAAGCTTCTTCACCTCGTGCTGGCTTTTCCCGCAAAAGGAGCAGTACAGGGTTTTTTCGCTGGAAGAGCCTTTTTTCTCGGCCATGTAGAGGGCGCCTTGCCTTGTTACGGGTAGTTTCTGAATGATAACCAAATATAAACGGCGTTTTCTGTTACAGAAAACGCCGTTGCCGCCATGCAACGCAGCCTACAGGCGCATTCAGGCGCGCTTTGCGATCACCTTGTCGATCAGGCCGTAGTCCCTGGCCTCGTCTGCCGACAGAAAATAGTCGCGCTCGGTATCGTGCGTGATTTTCTCCAGCGGCTGGCCGGTGCGCTCGGCCAGGATGCGGTTCATCTGGTCCTTGGTCTTGAGGATGTCGCGCGCATGGATTTCGATGTCCGTCGCCTGGCCGCTCGTGCCGCCCAGCACCTGGTGAATCATGATCTTGGAGTTCGGCAGCGAGAAGCGCTTGCCCTTGGCGCCGGCCGCCAGCAGGAATGCGCCCATGCTGGCCGCGAAACCGCAGCACAGGGTGGAGACGTCGGGTTTGATGAAGTTCATCGTGTCGAAGATCGCCATGCCCGCGCTGACCGAACCGCCCGGGGAGTTGATGTAGAACGAGATGTCCTTGTCCGGGTTCTCGCTTTCCAGGAACAGCAGTTGCGCCACCACCAGATTCGCAGTCTGGTCATTGACCTCGCCCACCAGGAAGATCACCCGCTCCTTGAGCAGGCGTGAATAGATGTCGTAGGACCGCTCGCCACGGCCCGACTGCTCGATGACCATCGGGATCATGCCCAGGCCCTTGGTTTCCAGTGCGCTCATGTTTTCTCCAGAGATGCTGCGGGTACTGTACCGAGAAACAAATGGGGCCTGTGCCGCGAAGCACAAGCCCCCGGTCGCCAGATGGACGGATTGGTCAGTTCTGGCCCATCAGCTCGTCGAACGGAACCGTCTTTTCATTGATTTTCGCCTTGGCCAGCACAAATTCTGTCACGTTGTTTTCAATCACCATGGCCTCCACTTCGGCCAGGCGCCGGTTGTCGCTGTAATACCAGCGCACCACATCGACCGGCTTTTCATAGCTGGAAGCCAATTCGTCGATGTGCGCCTTGATCTGCTCGGGCTTTGCCTGCAGTTCATGGCTGCGCACCAGCTCGGCCACCACCAGGCCCACGCGCACGCGGCGCTCGGCCTGCGGACGAAACACGTCATCGGGGATCGGCGCCTTGTCGGCGTCCTTGATGCCGCGCTGCTTGAGGTCGGCGCGCGCGGCTTCGATCATGCGATCCACCTCGGCCTGCACGCTGGACTTCGGCAGGTCGAGTTCGGCCTTCGCCACCAGTGCGTCCATCACGGCCTGCTTGTTGCGCGCCTGCAGGCGAAACTTGATCTCGCGCTCCAGGTTCTTGCGCACGTCCGCGCGCAAACCTTCGACCGTCGCGTCGGGAATGCCAAGCGACTTGGCCAGCGCCTCGTTCACTTCCGGCAGGTGCGCCGCCTCGATCTTCTTGACCGTGACCATGAAGTCCGCCGCCTTGCCGGCCACTTCCTTGCCCTGGTAATCGGCCGGGAACGACAGCGGGAAGGTCTTGCTCTCCCCGGCCTTCATGCCGCGCACGGCGTCCTCGAACTCCGCCAGCATCTGACCATCACCGACCAGAAACTGGAAGTCTTCGGCCTTGCCACCCTGAAACGGCTCGCCGTCGATCTTGCCGTCGAAGTCGACCGTGACGCGATCCCCCGGCTGCACCGCCGCATCGTGCGCGCGCTGGGTGAAGGTACGGCGCTGCTTGCGCAGAATCTCCAGCGTCTTGTCGATGGCGGCATCGTCCACCTCGGCACTCAGCTTTTCAATCTCGGCAGTGGACAGATCGGCGATCTTCACGTCGGGGAAAATCTCGAAGATTGCATCGAAGGTCAACTCTCCCTCGGGCGCGCCCTCCTTCTCACTGATGCGGGGCTGGCCGGCCACCCGCAGCTTGGCCTCGTTCGCGGCAGTCGCGAAGGCCTCGCCGACCTTGTCGTTCATGACCTCGTAGTGCACCGAATAGCCGTAGCGCTGCGCCACCACCGTCATCGGCACCTTGCCGGGGCGAAAGCCGTCCATTTTCACGGTGCGGGCCATGCGCTTGAGGCGCGCGTCGACCTCGGACTGGATGACGCCGACGGGCAGTGTCAGTGTGATCTTGCGCTCCAGCTTCTCAAGGGTTTCAACAGTCACGGACATACGGTTCTCCAAATATCAATATCTCGGGCCATCTGGTGCGCGGGGGGGGACTCGAACCCCCACACCATCACTGGCGTCAGGACCTAAACCTGGTGCGTCTACCAATTTCGCCACCCGCGCAGTCTAAAGAAGCAAAACGGACAGGCTGCACGCGGGCAGGTGCCCGCCAGCCGCGCGATCGCCCGTCTCAATTCGGTCAACCTTCTATTTTAGACGGAACGCGCCATGCGTCCGAAACGGCGGTGCCGGGTCGGCGACAATCCGTGCCGTGAATCGCTCTGCACCAGACAGCCCGCCGCCCCGAACGCACTACGAGAACTTCCCGGTCGCATCGTGGCTGTGCCCGCCGCGGCTGCGTCCGGCCATCGCGGCCATCTACTGGTTCGCCCGCACGGCCGACGACATGGCGGATGAAGGCGATGCGCCGGCGCAGCAGCGGCTGGACGATCTGGCCGCCTATGGCGCCGATCTCGCGGCCGTGGCCGGCGGTGGAGTACCCTCCTCGCGCTGGCCCGAGGTGTTCGGTCCGCTGCGCGCTGCCCTGCGTGACTACGAGTTGCCTGTACCCCTGCTCGCCGATTTGCTGAGCGCGTTCGCGCAGGACGTGACCAAAACGCGGGATCGCGCGGGTTACGAAGACCGCGACGAGTTGCTGGACTATTGTCGCCGCTCCGCCAATCCGGTGGGCCGGCTGCTGCTGCATTTGTATGGTGTGAACGATGCACAGGCGTTGGCGCGCAGCGACTGCATTTGCACCGCATTGCAGCTCATCAACTTCTGGCAGGACCTGGGACTGGACATCGCGCGCGGGCGCTTCTACCTGCCACGTCAGGACTGCGCCGCG
>DATNBD010000122.1:0-50519 GCA_035572155.1 Rhodoferax sp. | reverse complement strand
CGACTTGGAGGTCGCGCTGCAGGGCGCGCATGGCAAGGCGGTGGTGGGCGGCAACTGGGGCAGTACCACGCGGCCCGGCACGCTGACGCACTGGCCCGGCGGGCTGGCGCTGGCGTTCCCCGCGGCCGGCAGCGTCAATGGGCGTCTGGTACTGGCCGAGGGCGACGTGAACCTGACCTTCAAGCGCTACATCGAGCGCCCCATCACGCTGACGATTGAGCGCGACTACATCACGGCCATCGAGGGCGCGGGCGTGGACGCCGAGCTGATGCGCAGCTACATCGCGGCGTGGTCTTCCAAAGAAGGCGACCGGGACGCCTACGCCGTGAGCCACGTCGGCTACGGCCTGAACCCGGTCGCGCGCTGGGACAGCATGGCGCTGTATGACAAGCGCGACTTCAACGGCACCGAACTGCGCGCCTTTGCCGGCAATTTTCTGTACAGCACCGGCGCCAACGAAGTGGCCGGGCGCTACACGCAGGGCCATTTCGACCTGCCGATGCGCCACTGCACCATTGCGCTGGACGGTGCCGTCGTGGTCGATCAGGGAGAGGTGGTGGCATGACGGTGCTGCCCACATTTACCACGCTGGGTGTCGGCCCCACCCTCCTCATGCTGCACGGCATCGGCGGCGGCAACCTGGCCTTTGCGCCGCAGGTGGAAAGCTTCGCCGCCTCGGGCTACCGTGCCGTGGCCTGGGACATGCCCGGCTACGGCCACAGCGCGCCGATCGAGCCCTACACCTTCAAGGGGCTGGCGCAAAGCTGCATCGCGCTGATCGAAGGCCTGCTGGCCAGCGACGATGAGCGCCGCCGGGCCGCCCCAAGGCGCGAGGGCCCCCCCGGGGGGCAGCAAAGGACATGCAGTGACAAGCGTGGGGGCATTATTCTTTTGGGCCACAGCATGGGCGGCATGGTGGCGCAGGAGGTGGTGGCACGCCGGCCCGAACTCGTGAACCGGCTCATCCTGTGCGGCACCTCGCCCGCCTTCGGCAAGCCCGACGGCGACTGGCAACGCGATTTCGTCGCGCAGCGCACCGCCCCGCTGGATGCCGGCCAGAGCATGGCCGAGATGGCCGATCTGCTGGTGCCGCAGATGATCGGCCCGGGCTCGTTGCCCGAGGGCGTGCAGCTGGCCACGCATTGCATGGCGCAGGTCAGCTCCGCCACCTACCGGCGCGCGTTGCAGGCGCTGGTCACGTTTGACCGCAAGGCGAATCTGCCGAACATCCATGTGCCCACGCTGCTGGTGGCCGGCGAGTTTGACAAGAACGCGCCGCCCGCGGTGATGAAAAAAATGGCCGAGCAGATTGCCGGCAGCCGCTATGCCGAGCTGGCGGGCATCGGCCACTTGCAGAACCTGGAAGCCCCTGACGAGTTCGACGCGCTGGTGCTCGACTTTCTCGCCAGTTCACATAAAAACCTTCACTAGCCCATATGGGGCGCTGACTATTAGCTATGAAATCTGTAGTAAACCTGTCTTTCACGCCGGCAGTTGGCGACCTGCCCTTTACCGCCCAGCAGCGCGCGCTGCTGACGCTGGCGCATGAACTGGGCCGCGACAAGTTCGCACCGCGCGCGCCGCAATGGGACGAATCGGCGACTTTCCCGTTTGCCAACTACGACGACCTGCGCGAGACCGGACTGCTGGGCCTGTGCATTCCCGAATCACACGGCGGCCTGGGCGCGGACTACGCCACCTACATGATGGTGGCGGCCGAGGTCGGGCGCTTTTGCGGGGCCACCGCGCTGACCTACAACATGCACATCTGCTCGACCCTGTGGACCGGCGTGCTGGCCGACGGCATAGCCATGACCGAGGCGCAGCGCGCGGAGCATGTGCGCCGGCGCGACCTGCACTTCTCGCGCGTCGTGAAGGATGGTGCGATCTACGCGCAGCCGTTTTCCGAAGGTTCGGCCGCCGCGGCCGGGCGCGCGCCCTTCGGCACCACGGCGCGCAAGGTGGAGGGCGGTTGGCTCATCAACGGCAAAAAAATCTTTGCGAGCCTGTCAGGCGCGGCCAACTACTACGGCGTGCTGTGCACGGAAGACAAAGGTGACCAGCACCCCGACGCGCACGACACGCTCTACATCTCGGTGCCCGCCACGGCCGGGGGCTTTTCCATCAGCGGCGACTGGAACCCGCTGGGCATGCGCGGCACGGTCAGCCGCAACCTCACGTTCAAGGATGTGTTCGTCGGCGACGACGAGCAGCTCATGCCGCGCGGCATTTACTTCAAAGGCGCGCAGACCTGGCCGGCCATGTTCTTCACGCTGTCGCCCACCTATCTGGGCATCGCCAACGCGGCCTACGACTTCACGGTGCGCTACCTGCGCGGCGATGTGCCCGGCGAGCCGCCCGTCAAGCGCCGCCAGTACCCGACCAAGCAGATCGCCGTGGCGCAGATGCGCATCCAGCTGGAGTCCATGCGCAGCCTGTTCACGCGCGCCATTGCCGAGGCCAAACCGAACCCGTCAAAAGACGAGAAACTGCGCCTGTACGCCGCGCACTACAGCGTGATGGAAGGCGCCAACGACATCGCGCGTCTCGCGCTGCGCACCTGCGGCGGCCAGAGCATGATGAAGCACCTGCCGCTGGAGCGCCTGTACCGCGACAGCCGCTGCGGCGCGTTGATGCTGCCCTGGACGGCCGAGCTGATCCTCGACCGCATGGGGCGCGAAACCTTGTACGAGGCGGGCGAGCGCGACGAGTGATTGCGTCAGCGCCGCGCCGTGTGCCTGACGCCGGCGACTCCTGGTCGCCCTTAAGCGGGGCGGCCCAGCTTGCCCAGATCATGTGCCGCACGCACCACGGTGGCGTCTTCGGCGGAACAGGCACACTGGATCACGATGGCGCGGCTCCTGGCCGAATCGCTTGCAGCGCGAGGCCCTCCAGTCGCACCTGGGCAGCACCCGTCAGTGGCCCGGTTTGGGTGACCAAGGCAGCCTCCGCGACTGACAAAGCCAGCATGACGGCATGCCTGCATCCGCGCGGCTTGTCCCCCTCGAAGAATCGACACTGACAATGGGCTCGGCAAACCAAATCAGTCGTACTGAAACTGCTTGTCGGGCGACTTGAGGATCGAGTTTGTCCGCCGGGTCGAAACCATCCTGATGGCCTCGAATAGACAAGCGGTTCCGAGGCATCGCAAAAAATTGACTGGAGTCAAGAAAATTTACAAAGAAGAAGAAATTTCTTGAAAACTAGACCTAGGTCAATTTACTCGATTGCGGCGCCAGAGTATCTTCAGCCGCAGCTAGCCGCACAGACGGCATCCCAGCGTAAAGATGGGGGAAAAAAGCGGGGAAGTTTACCTTAATAACGGAGACAACGAATGAAAAGCTATATGCGAACGCTCGCCGTAGGCTTGGCTACGAGTGGTTGTTTGATCGGGTTCGGTCAGGCTCAGGCAGATGGGTTGTTCCCCCCTGATGCCGGTCCGGCCCATTCCTGGCAACAAGCAGCGCCCTGGGCGCCAGCCAATCCAAACGGTACACCGGACTATCAAGAGGACTTAGGTCCACTTGGACAGTGGACCGTAGGCGGCGGCATCAGTGCCCTGGCCTCGACGTGGACCAACAGTGCAGACGCGCCCGGCAGTTCCCACTACGGCGTGACCATCCCGAATGCCATCTTCATGCTCAACGGAACACAAGGGAAGTTCCGTCTCAGGTTGTGGGCGGGGCTGCCGCCGATGACTCCGATCGTAGGCTGGACTGGCCCCGGCCTGAACCCGAACCTCCACACGGCCGGGTCCAACGAAAATCCCTATGGTCACCCGTCTGAATTGTTCAAGGGGTATGTCACCTACTCTGCGACGGACTGGTTCAGCGTCGACGTGGGCCGCATCGACTCTGTGGATGGTAACGAGATCGGTGTTGGCTTTTTCAATCCGACGCCAATGGTCTCCCCGCTCAACAACATGCAATCGACGACAGCGGATGGCATCCAGTTTGATTTCAACCATGGGCCTGCATCGCTGTCGGTCCAGCTCGGAGATGGCTATAACACGGGCCAGCTCTCCCAACTGGGTGCCCTTGGGCAATACAACCTGAACGCGGATGGCAGCGACTACGTTATCGCATTTGGCCATCACCGTCTGCGCACTGCGGGTACCTTGTCTTATGCCGGCCACGTCGCTTCCTTTGGCGTCGTCAATTCCAACCTCATCGGTTTTGCCGGCATGTGGAATATCAATCACAAGTACGCCATCAGCCCGGAAATCGAGTACCAGTGGTTGCCTCAAGGCATCACGGGTGGTGGCATCACCCCCGCGACGGCACCGAAGACGACTTACTCCAACGTAGCGGCCATGATCGACTTGACCGACCAGGTCAACAGCTATTGGCAGTCGGCTCTCCAGGTGTCGTACGTTCATCAGCGTGGTGATGCGACCCAAACTGACACCGTGAATGGCGTGGAACTCAACAACATCTACGGGAACTACCTCGGCCTCGGTGCCCCCAATGGAGCCGGGAACCTTGGGCAGGGAAGCAGCATGGTTGGGGTTCAGGTGGGTGGAACCTGGATGTACAAGAACATGTTCGTTCGCCCATTCCTCGCCTTTACCCACCTGACGAACTTCGAGCCGGGTAATGGCTGGGGTCCGAACGGAGACAAATCCACACAGGTGGCTGCGCTCATCGAGGTCGGCTGGCTGCTCGGCGACGTCAAGCGGAATTGATTTTCGGAGGGGGCGTGTCGCGTGCAGCAGGGGCGCCCCCGATCCGATATCACGGGAAATCCTGTGACACCTTGCCCCCGGGCGAGACAGCCATAGGTCCCGTTCTGTGAAAACACCGAAAGCAGAAATGCGGGCCGATATACGCTGATTGCTGATTGAAGGCCATAAGAGCGTGGTATTTAAAACCGATTGAAGTTGTGAAGTTAACTAACCATTAGAAACAGGAGACTATGATGAAGATGAGATACAACGTGTTCCGTGGCGCGATTGCCGTTATGTTGACAGGCTTGCTGGCAACATCGGCGTTTGCGGCCGGCAACTACAAGTTCGAGAAAGTCGCGACGATCAAGCTTGAAGGACCGGCTGGTCACGGCGACCTCTTGAGTCTTGATCCGACAACCCATCGCCTGTTCATCTCCATGCACGATCATGGCGTGAGCGTGGTCGATACCCAGACGAACAAGTTCATCAAGTACATCCCCGATGTCCCCAACCCCAATGGCATTGCCGTCGATGGCCATTACGCCTTCGTTGCCGCCGCCGATGGCGCGGGCGCCGGTAAGGTGAACGCCATCGTCGTCATCGATACGCAAACCCTGAAGGAGGTCACGCGCGTCAACACCAAGGGCACGTCGCCGGACTGGCTGGCGATCAACCAGGCCACCCATACTCTTTACGTCGCTTCGGACGACAGCAACTGGGATGAGATATACGATGTCAGCAATCCGGCAAAGCCGGTTTACAAGGCGGGAATCAACCTCTATCCCTCGAAACCAGAGTCCGGTCCGGACGTTGGAACGATCGTTCCTGCTGCGAACACCATCTACCAGGCAGATGATGCCTACGTCCTGAAGATCAACACCACAACGGGGGAGGTCGAGAACCATTTCGACACCAGCGTCAAGATCGGAAAACATGGCGGCACCAAGGCGTCGTACTTCGACGCCAAGAACAAACGGCTGTGGTTTGCGACGACAAACTTCCCAAACCCGGGCGTATTCGTGTTGACGCCGGACCTGAGGATCATCAAGACACTCCCGGAATCAGGTGGTGTTGATGATGCGCAAGCGGATCCGGAACTGGGCCTGCTCTACCTGTATTCGACCTCTTCCAAGGGCTTCGACGTTTACGACACGAACTCCATGACGCACCTGACCCATGTCTCAACCGGTGAGGGGAACACACACACCGGAATGGTCGACCCCGCAACCCATTTGGTTTACGCATTTAATGGAGGCGGAAAGGGCGCTGGCCCCGCGCTCTTGGTCTTCAAGCCTGTCAAAGAGTAAATCGATCGAATCATCGAGGGTGTGCCCCGGCTGGCCAAGTTCTGCCGGGCCGGGGCATACTGTTGCCCATCGCAGAGGCTGCTTTCAAGTGCGTCGCAGCGATGCAGGCGATCAAAGCTGAGCGGTGGTGCCCCTCGCAAGCTTCCCAAAACCACCTGAAACTTGATGAGCCCATACACCAGATTTGCGAGCCGATCGAGGTCCCGCAGGCGAGCTGCCGTACCATCGCCAGACGATAGTTGTGAGTGCAGAAGGACGTTGGCAATGAGGTCATTCAGATTATTTCGAGCGAGCGCGGCCGGACTCGTTCTTTCGCTGGCCGGATGCGCCACCTATCATGCTTTGCCGCCGCCGGACCACTCCAACCTCAAGTCCGGGCTCGCACAGTTGGACCTCACCGTGCCATCAGATGGATCGGGCGTGGCACCCAAAACGATAAACCCGGAAAAGCCGCTGACGCCCGGCGAGATCGGCTTGATCGCGGTTCTCAACAACCCGGATCTCGTGTCGCAGCCTGCGCAACTCGATGCTGCCAGGGCAGACCTGCTTTCGGAGACGCTTCTGCCAAACCCATCGGTAGGCCTTGCCTATGCGTTTCTTTTGGGCGGGGCGGCAACCAGCAACTCCCTCGCCGCCTCCATCTCGCAGGATATTCGATCGATCATCACCTACAGCTCCCGCGTCAAGGCCGCGAAGGTCCGTGTTGGGCAGGTTAGTGCAGGCCTGTTGTGGCAGGAGTGGCAGGTGGCGCAGAAGGGGCAGCTGCTCGCATTGGATATCTACGCTGATCAACGCGAGCTCGAAGTACGCAGCAAGGAGCTCGACCTGCTGGATAAGGAAGTAAGCCAGGTGCGGGCAGCGACAACTGCCGGTAATCTCGATGTCACTGCCGAGGCTCCGTTGCTTGCAGCCCTGGCCGGCGCCGAGAGCGCCATCGCCACCACCCGGATGACTCTTCTACAGGATTGGCAGAGTCTCGACGCGTTGATTGGCCTGGAACCATCGGTGCGCTTCGCCATTGCTGCATCGGAGCGGATGAAACTTCCGGATGATATTGATCCACTGGTTAAATCATTGCCGGCACGTCGCCCGGACCTGGTTGCGTTGCGCCTCGGGTACGAGGCCTCGCAACTGGATGTGCGCAAGGCGATTGTGGGCCAGTTCCCTGCTCTCAGCCTGGGGGTGGCTGGCGGTTGGGATACCTCGCACGTGTCCTCGGCCGGACCCACCATCAACATGGATTTGCCGATTTTCAATCGCAACCAGGGGGTGATCGCTTCAGCGAGCGCGACTCGTCTTCAATTGCGCGCCGACTATCAGGCGCGACTTGATGAAGCGGTGGGGATGAGCAATGCCTTGCTGGCGCGCCAGCAGAGAACCACGGCCAATCTCGAGAAAGCACGTACCGCCTCGCAGGAAGCGTCCTCGTTGTCCGACTCCGCGCTACGCGCCTACCACGAAGGCAACCTCGGGCAACGTGACTTGACGGACTTTCAGACGACCGCGCTCGAGCGCCAATTGGATGTGCTTGGGTACGAGCGCACACTCGATGAGACCACCCTTGCGCTATCGATTGAACTCGGTACCGGTTTCCCCAAGACGATGCTCGTTTCTCCAGGTAAAGCGAAAAACCCATGAAAACCCCTTTTGCTCTTGTTCTCGTTATCTGTGCAGCCATCGGCTCGGCAGCCGCACTCGCCGATGACGCCCCTGATGCCACTGATGCCACCGCACTGGTCAATCTGATTCCGTTGAAGAAAGGAAGCCTTCCTTCCAGCGTTACGGCTTATGGCAGGTTCATGCCCGCGGAAAAAGGGCGAGAAAGCGTCTCTGCGCCGATCGCTGCCCGGGTAAGCAATGTCAATGTTCATGTCGGCGAGGAGGTTGACAAAGGTACACAGATGGTCACGCTGACCCCCAGCCCGGAGTCCAGAGCTGCGTATAAGCAGGCTAAACAGGCCGTCCTCACGGCCAACCATCTCCTGGATCGTAGCCGCTCGTTGGCCAATGCGCATCTCGAGACCGCTGCCCAGCTGGCGCTGGACGAGAAGACAGCTGCAGACGCGAGCTCGACGCTTGAAGCGCTTCAGGAGGAAGGTGCGAACGGGGCGAACACGCTAACGGCGCCTTTCAAGGCCATTGTCATGGCGGTCAACGTGAGTTCCGGTGCGGTCGTCGCGCCAGGCACTTCACTCATCGAACTTGCCAGCTCGAAAGGGCTCGTGCTCAAGACGGGGGTGGTGCCTGCGCAGGCGGTCCAGGTCAAAAAGGGTGACGCGGTGACCGTGACCCCGTTCAGTGGCGGTGGAGTCCTCCATGGGAGGGTCGCATTGCGCGGGTCGGCCGTCAGCTTGCAGAACGGTCTGATCCCGATTGATATTGCCATAACAGACGGTGATCCGCTGGCCGGAGAGATGGCCAAGGCAGTAATCAATACGGGCGAGCAACATGGATACGTCGTGCCTCACGCCGCGATTCTGCTCGACGTCAGCGGCCAGACCTATGTTGTGCAGTCGGTGGACATGGCTGCCAAGAAAGTGCCGGTTACCGTGATCGGTTCACAAGGCGACACGGACGTGGTCAGCGGCAAGCTTGTCGCGGGTGCGCCGGTCGTTGGTGCGGGAAATTATCAGCTTGATGATGGCGACAAGATGCGGCTTACCAATTCGACCGCCGACGCTTCGGGTGTGAAGGGCGGCAAATGAACTTCGTCGACTGGGTTGAGCGTCATGCACGCTCCCTGATTTTCATTGCTTTCGCGCTGACGCTGGCGGGAGTTTTTGCTGCACTCACCCTGCCGATCCAGCTGTTTCCGACCGTCAGCTTTCCCCGTGTCCGGATCGAGATCGACAGCGGTGACATGCCGGCGAAACAGATGTTGATCGATGTCACGGAGCCCTTGGAGAAGGTGTCGCGCGCCGTTCCGGGCGCGCTCGATGTTACATCGACGACCACTCGTGGTTCGGCAGAAATTTTCGTCGATTTCCCGTGGGGATCGGATATGAACCGAGCCGTCCTGAGCGTCGATGCGGCCTTGGCTCAGACACTGCCGGATCTGCCCCAGGGCACAGGTTACGACGTCATCCAGATGAGCCCGAACGCGATCATGCCGTTCGTGTCTTATGCGTTGATTTCGGACAAGATCTCTGCAGCAGACCTGAAGACCCTCGCCAAGTATCAGATAGCGCCGTTGCTGACGGGGATCCCCGGCATCCGGAAAGTTTCTACTCTAGGTGGTGAAACCAGGGAGGTACAGGTTTACGTCAGCCCCGAGAAAATTCAGGCCTATGGTCTTAGCCTCACCGATGTTTCGGATGCCGTATCTGGCACAAATACGCTGGAGGCGGTGGGCCGCATTCAGGACAACGGCCTGCTGTATCTGACCATCGCAGACAACCAGTTTAAATCTATCAACGCGGTTCGTGATGTAACCCTGCATACTCCGAATGGAGGGGTTGTCCGGTTAGGCGATATTGCCAAGGTAGAGATGGGATCGGAACCACAGTGGCTGCTGGTGGACGACAACGGAAAGCCGTCAGTCAACATCAACGTTTTTCAGCAAAATACCGCAGATACGCTGGCGCTGGAAAAAGAGGTTCAGGCGAAGCTGGACGCCTTCATGAAGACCCAGCCGAAGTCTATTGAGATTCACAAATGGTACGACCAGGCTGATCTCGTCAGGTCGTCGATAGGGGCAGTCGTAGAGGCGATCGTTATCGGTCTTATTCTTGCGGCCTGTGTGATTCTTGGCTTCTTGCGAAACTGGCGGGCGGCATTTGTCGCAATGATCACCGTACCAATGTCGGTGATGACCACTTGCGTGCTGCTGTCGGCTCTCGGCATGAGTTTCAACATCATGACGCTTGGCGGAATTGCGGCTGCGATCGGGCTGCTAATCGACGACGCCATCGTGATGGTCGAGCAAATCGCCCGCCGCGCGGGTGTTCCGGGGCTGGAACAACCTCACCGGACGGTGCTTTCTTCGGCAAGAGAATTCCTGTCCCCGCTAACGGGGTCCAGCAGTGCCACCATCATCATGTTCATCCCGCTGGCATTCCTGTCTGGTGTGACCGGTGCATTTTTCAAATCCCTGTCGTTGACGATGGCGGCGTCTCTGATCATCTCTTACGGTTTTACGGCCCTCCTGGTGCCGTTGATGGCTCGCGGGATCATTGACTTCAAGAAATGGCATGATCCTTCGCATGGCCGCGAGACGTGGTCGCGACGCACTCATGGACGCATCTTGAAGGGACTGTTCGGGGCTCCGTGGTTGGCTGCCGTCATCCTTATTGTCCTTGGTGGCATCGGCTATCTTGGCTATACCCATGTCGGCACCGGCTTCCTGCCGAAAATGGATGAAGGCGGTTTCGTGCTTGACTATCAGGCTAAACCCGGTACATCGCTCATCGAGACCAACCGAGAACTCGCACAGGTCGAAGCGATCATCAGCAAGAATTCATATGTTGATACCTACACGCGCCGGACCGGAGCTGGCTTAGGCGGCGATCTCAACCTCCCGTATCAGGGCGACTTTTTCGTTCAATTGGTTCCTTCATCCAAGCGGCCACCGATCTGGCAGGTGATGAGTTCCCTTTCGAAGCAGATCAACAGCCAGGTCCCGGGGCTTGACTACGATACCCACCAACTGTTGTCTGACATGATTGGAGACATGGTCGGCCGTCGTCAGCCGGTGGTTGTCAATCTGAGCGCGAAGGATCCAAGCGTTCTTTCTGACGCGGCCGGCAAGATCGCGGATGCTATCAAAACTATTAGCGGGATCGAACCGTCATCCGTGGACCCCGGCACTCTACCAACCGGCGATGCCTTGGAAATTACTGTGGATCCGGCGCAGGCGGCGATGCACCAACTCACGGCATCCGATGTCAAGAACCAAATCCACCGCTATTTACATGGTTCTGTCATTACCAAATACCTGGGACGCGTACAGGACGTGGGTGTTCGACTCTGGGTACAACCACAGAACACCGGTGGCCGGGAGAACACCAAGCTCCATCGCGACGATCTGAAGAACCTCCTGATTCAGGCGCCAGACGGGCATACCTTCCCGCTCGGAACGATGGCCAAAATCAAGTTCGTCAATGGCCAGCCTGCGCTCTTCCGGAACAATCTTGCGCAAGTTGTCTCATTGACCGCCCAGACGGACGGCAAGCGTGACTTGGGGTCGACTGTCGCCGCGGTGAAGCAGGTTCTGGACAAGCCCGGCATGCTCCCTGGCGGCGTTTATTACACGCTGGGTGGTGCCTACAAGCAGCAGCAGGAAGCAGCTCATGGCATGGTCATAACGTTCGGTGCCGTGGTACTGGCTGAAATTATCCTGCTGCTCTTTCTGTACGAACGCTTCTCGCTTCCGTTGATCATCCTTTTCACCTCGTTGGTTTCTACGGGGGCAGTTTTCACCGGCCTCTGGCTTACCGGCACCGAGCTCAACATTACCGCCATGATGGGGATGGTGATGATTCTCGGTATTGCGATAGAAATGGCAATCTTCCTGGTATCCGAATACCAGATGCTTGAAAAGGAAATGCCGCCACGCGAGGCGATCTATCAGGCCGCGCTGAATCGATTCCGTCCCATCTTGATGAGTACATTGGCCATGGTCCTCGCCTTGCTGCCGCTGGGCGCTGCGATCAGCGGGGCGGGCGACCAGATGCTGCAACCGCTCGCGATTGCCATCATGGCCGGCATTGTGGTGCAGTTGCCTCTGGTTCTCCTGATCATGCCGGTATTGATCAGGTTGACCATTCCACGGGGGGATGAAGCAAAACCGAGTCTGGTCGTTGAATAAAGCCGCCTGGTCTGAGTAGGTATAGACGGTGAGGTCTGGTTCTTATATATATGAAAGAACCCCCCGCGCCGACGAGGACTGCCGGCAGTCTTGCAATAGTCAGTGCGGCACCTCGGCAGCGCCGCCTGTGTTCGCCACGGCGCGGCGCGGGCCGCTCATGATCAGCAGCAGAGGAATCGCGGCCAGCGTGAGGACGGTCATGATGCTGAAGTCGTTGATATAGCCGATCAGCGCTCCTTGGCGGGTGGCTTCCATATTCAGGATCGCCAGCCCCGTGCTCATGCCCGGATTGAGCATCGGCGGCAGGCTCGCCAGAGCCGTGTTACCGGGAGCGACGGTGGCGGCCAGTTGTGCATGCGCCGTATCTGCCCCGCGTGTCAGCAGGGTCTGCACGATCGAGATGCCGACGCTGGAGCCGATGTTGCGCAGCAGGCTGTAAATCGGTGTGCCCTGGTGGCGCAGCATAGGCGCCAGCGTGGCAAACGTCGCTGCGGACAGCGGCACGAAGGTAAAGCCGATACCCACGCCCTGAATGAAGCCGGAGACGATAAACAGGTTGGCGTCCATTTGCGGCGTCAGCTGCGTCATTTGCCACAGCGCGAAAGCGGTCAGCGCAAAGCCGACGGCCATGATGGCGCGCACGTCGATGCGATGCACCAGCCGCCCCACCACGAGCATGGCCAGCATGGTCCCGACGCCACGCGGCGCCGTCACTTCGCCGGTGTAGAACACGGGGTAATTCATCAAGTCCTGCAGCAAATTGGGCAGCAGTGCCATGGTTCCGTACAGGATCATGCCCACGACGAAGGAAAACAGCAGGCCGGTCACGAAGTTGCGGTCCTTCAGCAATTTCCGGTCGAAAAACGAGACTCCCTGCACGGTCCAGGTGTGGATCACGAAAAATGCGAAAGCGGCCACGGCGGTGGCTGCCTCGAGCCGGATCTCCCACGAATCAAACCAGTCGAGCTGTTGGCCCCGATCGAGGAACAGCTGCAGCGTCCCGATCGCCAGCGAGAGCGTGGCAAAGCCGAACAGATCGAGCCGCTCGCGCCCGGGCCGGCTTTCCGGCACATAGCGGGCGATGCCCCAAAACGCAAACAGACCCACCGGCAGGTTGATGAAGAACACCCAGCGCCAGTTGTAGTTCTCGGTCAGCCAGCCCCCGAGCAGCGGACCCAGGATCGGGCCGACCATGATCCCGGCACCCCAGATCGCCATGGCCTGGCCGATCTTCTCGCGCGGGTTGATGTCCAGCAAAACCGCCTGCGAGAGCGGGACCAGCGCAGCGCCGAACACGCCCTGCAGCAGTCGTGCCAGCACGATGCCGACGAGCGAACTCGACAGGCCGCACAGTGCCGACGCCGCCGTGAAACCGAGGACCGAGACAATGAACACCTTGCGCCGGCCCCACATGCCGCACAGCCAGCCGGTCAATGGCAGCGTGATGGCGGCGGCCACAATGTACGAGGTGAGCACCCACATGATCTGATCCTGCGAGGCCTCCAGGCTGCCTTGCATGTGCGGCAGCGCCACGTTCGCAATCGTGGTGTCGAGGGCCTGCATGACGGTCGCCAGCATGATTGAGACGGTGATCATGCGCCGGTGCGGGAACGCGTCGCTCGCGGCGGGCGCGTGGCCGGCCAGGCTGGCGGCGCTCATGCGGTCACCGGCTGGTTCGCTGCCAGGCTCACCAGACTGGCGCGGGCCTTGCCGAGCAGGGCGAGCAGTTGAGAGCGCTCGAGCGGCGTGAGTCCAGCGAGCGCTTGCGCGTGCAGGCTGTCTCCAATGGTCAGTGCGGCATCAAGCGCTTGTTCGGCACTGGACTCCAGATGGACCTCGTTGACACGGCGGTCGCTCGCGCTGGGCTGACGACGGATCCAGCCGGCTGCGGCCATGCGATCGCAAAGCCCGGCCACGCCCATGGCGCTCAGGCCGAGCCGGTGTGCCAGCTCGATTTGCGACATCGGCCGCTCGTCGCCATGCATTGCCAGCGCGCCGAGCAGTCGGCATTGGGCACGCGACAGTCCGATACGCTCGCGCGCCAGCCGGTCGAACAGCTCGCCATAAAGCTTGGCCACGTCATTTACCAAAAAGCCAAACCGTTGCGTGAAGTCTCTTTTCATAAGGATATTGATTGTAAATATACTTATGAATTCTTGCTAATAAGGCCGGATTGTCGTGAAGTGCGCTGCCGAGCTTTGCTTCACAGGTGCGCTTTCGCACTTGATTCAGTGCTATCGGGACTAAGGGTAATTGCCTAAGCCCGTAAGGCTGATTGAATTAAATTGCACTTGTCATGACGCTAAGTGACACCTTATAGTGCGTATCGGCGCAAACGCCAATGCTAAGAATGCATAGCAGGCTTAACAGCATATAACCTAGGAGACAACATGTCGTCAGCAATTGTTGGAGCGGAGAGTGCTCCGGGCAGCAGCACGCCGGGGTTTCTGGACAGGCGGCGGACCGTGGCGGGTCCAAACTTCAATCGATGGCTGGTGCCGCCCGCGGCCCTTTGCGTGCATCTGTGCATCGGCCAGGCCTATGCATTCAGCGTGTTCAACCTGCCGATGACAAAACTGCTCGGCATCAGCCAGTCCGCGCCGGGTGACTGGAAGCTGACCCAGCTCGGCTGGATCTTCTCGCTTGCGATTTTCTTTCTCGGCGTATCGTCGGCGGTGTTCGGCCGCTGGGTTGAGGAGGGCGGCCCGCGCAAGGCCATGTTCACCGCGGCGCTGTGCTGGGCCGCTGGCTTCTTCATCTCGGCGATTGGCGTCTCAGTGCACAACATCTGGATCATCTATCTGGGTTACGGTGTGGTCGGTGGCATCGCGCTCGGCGTCGGATACATCTCGCCGGTGTCGACGCTGATGAAGTGGTTTCCGGACCGTCCCGGCATGGCAACCGGCATGGCGATCATGGGTTTCGGCGGCGGCGCGTTCATTGCTTCACCGCTGTCGGTCTGGCTGATGGCCAAGTTCGGCACGCCGACCCACGTCGGGGTACTGGAGACCTTCGTCGTGCTCGGCGTCGTCTACTTCATCTTCATGATGGTCGGTGCCGTCATCGTGCGCGTGCCGCCACCGGGATGGGAACCCGAAGGGTACGTCGCCCCGAAGGAGAACAAGCTGATCACGAAGAACGACGTGTTCGTGTACGACGCGCTGAAGACGCCGCAGTTCTGGCTGATCTGGTGGGTGCTGTGCCTGAATGTGACCGCCGGCATCGGCGTGTTGGGCCAGGCCTCGGCGATGAGCCAGGAGATGTTCCCCGGCCACATCACGCCGATCGCGGCGGCCGGCTTCGTCGGGCTGATGAGCCTGTTCAACATGGGCGGGCGCTTCTGTTGGGCGACAGTGTCGGACTACCTGGGCCGGCGCAACACCTACTTCGTGTTCATGGTGCTGGGCTTCCTGCTTTATGTGACGGTGCCGCATGCCGGTCTGACCGGCAACGTGCCGCTGTTCGTCGGCTGTTTCCTGATCATCATCAGCATGTACGGCGGCGGCTTTTCCACGGTGCCGGCCTATCTGAAGGACATGTACGGCACGCGCTACGTCGGCGCGATCCACGGTTTGCTGCTGACGGCCTGGTCGGCTGCCGGCATTTTCGGCCCGGTGCTGGTCAACTACCTGCGGCAATACAACATCGCCCATGGCGTGCCGAAGGCGCAGGCCTACAACAACACGATGTACATCATGGCCGCTTTGCTGGTGATCGGCTTCATCTGCAATCTGCTGGTGAAGGCGGTCAATGAGCGCCATCACATGAAGGCCAACGATCCACGCGCCCACGATCAGGCGCTCGTCGGTGCCAAGGCTTAAAGGAGCGAACCATGGCAAATTCATCAGAAACCAGCTCGTCCACGACGATCAAGCTGATTCTCGCCTGGGGCTTTGTCGGCATTCCGCTGGTCTGGGGTGTGCTGAAGACGCTCTCGAATGCGATGAAGCTGTTCCAATAGTACGACGGGGGCGGGATGCCTTGAGAGGTGCTTGGCTAAGCCGCCCGATCCGGCGATGGTCGGGGGCGCTTTTTCTGGCGCGGCGTTGTGCCTTGCAGTGCGCTGAAAGCCTGATTGAGCTCCATCACGGTTCCCGCTTCGCTCATGTGGTAGCCGGGCAACTGGTTGACCGCTGCGTTGTAGGCGTCGCTGCGCAGGATAGCGAGCATTTTTTGCATGTTGGGCGACGCCAGCGTCTTTTCGTGGCACATCAGGCAGTAGCGCTCGGTCTGCCCCGGAATGAAGTCCAGCTTGAATTGGCGCGCCGGGGTTTCCACTCCGTAGCCGGCATCCGCCATGCCGCTGGCAACGAACGCCGCGACGGCTGCATGCGTGTATTCGCACTGCTCGTAGCCCCTGATCCGCTCCGGTTCGATCCCCTCTTTGCGTAACTGAAGATCCAGCAGCAGGCGCGTGCCGGAGTCCGCTTGACGGTTGATGAAGTGAACGTCGGGCCGGGCGAGATCCTTGACTTGATAGATTTCCTTGGGATTTCCACGCGCGACCATCAGCCCTTGACGGCGCGTCACGATATTGATGATTTTCTGAGCCCTCTGCGTCAGCCACGGACGGTAGTGCTCGAGCACCGGTGCTTCGAATTCGCCAAGCGGGACATGAAATCCGGCCACGTCACACTCGCCGTTGTGCAGGGCCACGACGGCTTCCAGACTGCTCTGGTATTTAAGCTCGTTCGGTATGTCGGCCGCACCCAGGAAATCGTGCAGCGTCTGGATTGAAAATCCGTGGCTCGCGTGAATCCGCAGCAGCGCGGGGACGGGCGAAATCACCTTCTCGATTTCGGCGCCAAGCTCCGATGCAAGCGAATCGAGCAGTGGCGACAGCCGTGCGCCGACGCGTCGATCCGCCCACACGAGTTTTTCACCGAACGCCGTGAGGCGGGAGCCCTTGCCGCGCTGCATCACGACCAATGCGTCGCCAAACAACTGCTCTGCGTCGCGCAGCAGTTCCCAGGCGTGCCGGTAGGAGGTGCCGGAGGCCTTGCAGGCGCTGGACAGGCTGCCGAACTCGTGCACCTTCACGAGCAGATCGATGACACGCAGTGGCAACGCTGGCCCTCCTGGGCGGCGAATGATCCACTGCGGCTTGATAGTAATTTCGTGCACGGCAATCTCCGGGGCATGAAGCGATTCACGGTATCTGCGACGGGCATCTCAACGAGCACGTTCCCCATGGGCCTCTGGGGTCGCGCATAACCAGTGCGGTGCATCGGAGGGTTTGAAGTTCATGCGATCAATGGCATATTTAATGGATCATATATCCGACCAAATTCCCATATCCATCAACATTATCTAGCTACATATTATGCTGTTGATGACATATTGATTGAATCATCCCTGTCATATTGCGAAGCCGAGATAGTCCCGATACAGTGCGGGCCGGAAGAAACCCAATGCCGCGCTGCTCAAAGTGTGGCCAAAGACACAGGAGACAACATGCCGTCGGCAATCGTTGAATTGGAGACTGTTCCGCCCGGCACTGCGCGGTCCGGATCCGCTAACGTGGAGGCGTTGACCACCGTGCGCGGTGTGCTCGAGCGCCGCGCCGGCGTGCCGGGTGCGTTGCTGCCGATCCTGCATGACGTGCAGGATGCCCTTGGCCATATTCCGGCTCACGTCGTGCCCGAGATTGCCGCGGCGCTTGGCTTGTCGAGGGCAGAAGTGCATGGCGTGATCACGTATTACCAGCACTTTCGCACCGAGCCGGCCGGCCGGCACGTGCTGCAAATCTGTCGTGCAGAATCCTGCCAGGCGATGGGTGCAGATCAGTTGCTAACCCATGCAAAACAGCGTCTGGGCTGCGATTTGCATGGAACCACACCGGACGGGGCATTCAGTTTGGAGCCCGTTTACTGCCTTGGCCTGTGCGCAAGCTCGCCTGCCATGATGTTTGATGACGAGCCGCATGCGCGTGTCACGCCGCAGATGTTCGATGCACTGGTGGCGCGTGCCGGGAGCGAGTCATGAGCATCACTCTGTACGTGCCGCGCGATTCCGCGGCCCTCGCTGTTGGCGCCGATCTCGTGGCGCGGCGCGTTGCCGAGGAGGCGGTAGCCCGCGGCATCGACATCCGTGTTGTGCGCAATGGCTCGCGCGGCCTGCTCTGGCTCGAGCCGCTGGTTGAGGTGGCGACCGATGACGGGCGCATCGCCTATGGTCCGGTAACGCCGGACGATGTTGCCAGTCTGTTCGACGCGGGCTTTCTGAACGGCGCTTCGCATGCGTTGCACCTGGGTCCGACCGGGGAAATCGCGTACCTGAAAAGCCAGCAGCGGTTGACCTGCGCGCGCATCGGTATCACCGATCCGGTATCGCTGGACGATTATCAGGCGCACGAAGGCTACGCGGGCCTGCGGCGTGCGCTGGAGATGGAAGCGCAAGCCATCGTGCAACAGGTGCTCGACGCCGGTCTGCGCGGCCGCGGCGGCGCGGCCTTTCCGACCGGCATCAAGTGGAAAACCGTGCTGGCCACGCCGGCGGCGCAGAAGTATGTCGTATGCAATGCCGACGAGGGCGATTCCGGCACGTTCTCCGACCGCATGACGATGGAGGGCGATCCCTTCATGTTGATCGAGGGCATGACCATTGCTGCCCTGGCTGCTGGCGCGACCCAAGGCTATATCTACGTGCGCTCCGAGTATCCGCACGCCATCGCGACGTTGAACGAAGCCATCGGCCACGCTGAAGCGGCCGGTTTTCTGGGCGACGACATTCTCGGATCGGGCCGGAGCTTTCGGCTGGAGGTGCGCAAGGGAGCAGGCTCTTACGTTTGCGGCGAGGAGACCGCGATGCTCGACAGCCTGGAAGGCAAGCGCGGCATTGTGCGTGCCAAACCACCGTTGCCGGCGATTCGCGGCTTGTTTGGCCAGCCCAGCGTGATCAACAACGTGATCACCTTCGCCAGCGTGCCCCTGATTCTGGCGCGTGGCGCGGCGTTCTATCGCGACTACGGAATGGGTCGCTCGACGGGCACACTGCCGCTGCAACTGGCCGGCAATATCCGTCATGGCGGCCTGGTGGAAAAGGCGTTTGGTATCACGCTGCGCGAGTTGCTATACGACTACGGTGGCGGTTCGGCATCAGGCCGGCCGATCAAGGCGGTCCAGGTGGGTGGGCCGTTGGGTGCCTATGTGCCCGAGTCGCAGTGGGACGTGCCGATGGACTATGAAGCGTACGCCGCTATCGGTGCGTCGGTCGGGCACGGCGGCATCGTGGTGCACGACGATACGGCCGACATGGCCCGGCTTGCCCGCTACGCGATGGAGTTCTGCGTGATCGAGTCGTGCGGTAAATGCACGCCCTGCCGGATCGGCTCGATGCGTGGCGTCGAGGTCATCGACCGCATTCGGACCGGCGGGGACGGCGAGGTGGGCGGCGACAGGTCCCAGCAAGTCAAACTGCTGCGCGACCTGTGCGACACCATGGTGAACGGCTCGCTCTGCGCCATGGGCAGCATGACGCCTTACCCGGTGCTGTCCGCGCTGAATCACTATCCACAGGACTTTGGCTTGCCGGCCAACAGGCCCGAGGCGCCGCAAACCGATACAGGAGTTGAACATGCTTGATCCGCTGAACGAAATAGACTACGGCACACCCCAGCGTGTCGCCGAACGTGAAGTTACGCTTGAAATCGACGGCGTGGAGGTGACGGTGCCGGAGGGTACGTCGCTGATGCGCGCCGCGGCACTGGCCGAAATCAACGTGCCCAAGCTGTGCGCCACCGACAGTCTCGAGCCGTTCGGCTCCTGCCGCCTATGCCTGGTTGAAATCGACGGTAGAAAAGGCTACCCGGCTTCGTGCACGACGCCGGCCGAGGCGGGCATGAAGGTGCGCACCAAGACCGCGAAATTGGAGGAGCTGCGCAGGGGCGTGATGGAACTGTACCTGTCGGATTTGCCCAGTGACTGCGCCATCCCGCAGGGACCCGGCAATGAATTGCAGGACATGGTGGCCGCAACTGGCTTGCAAGGCGTACGCTATGGCTTCAAGGGTGCCAATCACGCGTACGCGCTGAAGGACGAATCCAACCCGTACTTCACCTACGATCCCGCGCAATGCATCGTCTGCAATCGTTGCGTGCGGGCCTGCGAAGAAACCCAAGGGACTTTTGCGCTGACGATCAGCGGACGCGGGTTCGCTTCCCGTGTGTCGGCGGGTCAGAACGAATCGTTTATGGATTCCGAGTGCGTGAGCTGCGGCGCCTGCGTCGCGGCCTGCCCGACCGACTCCCTGCTCGAAAAATCGCTGATCGCGCTTGGCGCACCCGAACACAGCGTCATCACCACTTGCGGCTACTGCGGCGTGGGCTGCGCGTTCAAGGCGGAAATGAAGGGCAGCGAGGTGGTGCGCATGGTGCCGTGGAAGGACGGCAAGGCGAACGAGGGACATGCTTGCGTGAAGGGCCGCTTCGCCTGGGGCTATACGACACACAAGGACCGGATCACGACACCCATGATCCGCAAGCAGATCACCGACCCGTGGCAGGCGGTGAGCTGGGACGAGGCCGTCGGTTACGCTGCGAGCGAGTTCAAGCGATTGCAGGCCAAGTACGGACGGGACTCGATCGGAGGCCTTACCTCGTCGCGTTGTACCAACGAGGAAGCGTACCTGGTCCAGAAAATGGTGCGTGCGGCGTTTGGCAACAACAACGTGGACACTTGTGCACGGGTCTGTCACTCGCCGACCGGTTACGGACTCGGTGCGACGCTGGGCGAATCGGCTGGAACGCAGACCTTCAAGTCCGTGGAACAGGCTGATGTGATTTTGATCATCGGCGCCAACCCGACCGATGCGCATCCGGTATTCGGCTCGCGCATGAAAAAACGTTTGCGCGAAGGTGCCAAGCTCATCGTTGTGGACCCGCGGCGCATCGACATCATCAATTCCCCGCACGTCACGACGTCGCACCATCTGCAACTCAGGCCCGGCACCAACGTGGCGGTCATCACGGCGCTGGCGCACGTGATCGTGACGGAGGGGTTGGCCGATGAGGCCTTTGTCGCGCAACGCTGCGAGGAAAAGTCCTTCAAGGATTGGCGTGAGTTCGTGGCACGCGAGGCGAACTCACCCGAAGCCACGGAGTCCGAGACCGGTGTCCCCGCAGCACAAGTACGGGGCGCGGCAAGATTGTTTGCAGGGGGGGGCAATGGCGCGATTTACTACGGGCTCGGCGTCACTGAACACAGCCAGGGCTCGACGGCAGTAATTGCGCTTGCCAACCTGGCAATGGCCACCGGGAATCTGGGGCGGGAAGGCGTGGGTGTTAACCCGCTGCGCGGCCAGAACAACGTTCAGGGGTCGTGCGACATGGGCTCGTTCCCGCACGAACTTACGGGCTATCGCCACGTCTCCAACAACGAAGTGCGCACCGCGTTCGAGCAGGTCTGGGGGGTGAGCATCAATCCGGAGCCGGGTTTGCGCATCCCGAACATGTTCGACGCTGCGGTGGCTGGAGACTTCAAGGGGCTGTACTGCCAGGGTGAAGACATTGTCCAGTCCGATCCGGACACGCAGCACGTGGCAGCCGCGTTGCTGGCGATGGAATGCATTGTCGTGCAGGACATCTTCCTGAACGAAACCGCCAAGTACGCCCACGTGTTCCTGCCCGGGTCGACCTTCCTGGAAAAGGACGGCACCTTCACCAACGCCGAGCGCCGCGTTTCGCGGGTGCGCAAGGCCGTGCAGCCGCAAGGCGGCTATTCAGATTGGGAGGTCACAGTCAAGCTTTCCAATGCGCTGGGCTATCCGATGCACTACACACACCCGTCGCAAATCATGGACGAGATAGCGGCGCTGACGCCCACCTTCCAGGGCGTGAGTTTCGACAAGATCGACCAGATGGGCGGAAGCGTTCAGTGGCCGTGCAACGATGCGACGCCCGACGGCACACCGACCATGCACGTCGGTACCTTTGTGCGCGGCAGAGGTAGATTCATCATTACCCAATATGTTGCATCCGATGAGAAAGTGACGCGCAAATTCCCGCTGCTGCTGACCACCGGACGCATCCTGTCGCAATACAACGTGGGTGCGCAGACGCGGCGCACGCCGAACTCCGAATGGCACAGCGAAGACTTGCTCGAGATCCATCCGCACGACGCCGAAGAGCGCGGCATCCGCCACGGCGACTGGGTTGGCATCCAGAGTCGCTCCGGGGACACCGTGCTGCACGCCAATGTGACGGAGCGCGTCAGACCGGGGGTGGTCTACACCACCTTCCATTTCCCCGAGTCGGGGGCCAATGTGATCACGACCGACAATTCCGACTGGGCTACCAACTGTCCTGAATACAAGGTCACCGCGGTACAGGTGGCGAAGGTGATGCAGCCGTCAGTCTGGCAAAAGGAATACAGCCGCTTCAACCGCATCCAGGAGGAGCTGCTCAACGCGCGTGACGAAGTCAGTCACGAATTTGCGGCCAAATGATGCACACACCGTGAAGCCCAATGACGCATTGCTATCGCGCGGCGGTGTCGCCCGGCGCGACGTGCGCGGTTTGCGCGACGGCAGCCCGTTTGCGCGGCACGACTGGGTCGCCGAGGAGGTTCCCGTCGCGCTGGAGTTCAACGGCATCGCGCACACCGTGATGCTTGCCACGCCGCTCGATCTGGGAGACTTTGCGCTGGGTTTTTCGCTCAGCGAAGGCATCCTTGCAAGCCGTGCCGAGTTGTACGACGCGGAGCAGGTGGAGGGTCCGCTTGGCATCACACTTCGGCTGGAGGTCGCCAGTTCGGCCTTCGCGCGTCTGAAGGAGAGGCGCCGGTCCATGGCGGGGCGCACCGGTTGCGGGTTGTGCGGCGCCGAGAGTCTGGCCCATGTGACACGCGTGCTGCCGGCGCTGCCTGATGGCGTGCCGCTGCAGCCGCGGGCGATTGCACGCGCCATGCGCGAACTCTCTGGCTTGCAGACCCTGCAGCGAGCTACGGGCGCCGTCCATGCGGCAGCGTGGTGCTCACGAAATGGTCAAATCAATCTCCTGCGCGAGGACATCGGCCGCCACAACGCCCTGGACAAGCTTATCGGCGGCATGGCCGCCGCGCGCCTGCCGGATGCTTCGGACGGCTTCATCGTCGTGACCAGCCGGGCGAGTTTCGAAATGGTTCAAAAGACGGTCACCGCGGGCGTCCCCCTGCTGGCCGCGGTGTCGGCACCAACGTCGCTCGCGATTACTACCGCGCAAGCGGCCCGGCTGGCGCTGATCGGTTTTGCCCGTGGTGATGACCTGGTGACCTACACCCACCCTGAGCGCCTGGCGCTCGAAACCTGGAGCGCGAATCGCGTATGCAAGTCGACAACCTGATCCGTATGGCCAACCAGATTGGTGCCTTTTTTGAAGCGATGCCTGATCGTTCCGCTGCGCTTGAGAACCTCGTTTTGCATATCAAAAAATTCTGGACACCAAGCATGCGTCGCGCGTTGCTGGGCCGGGTGGATGGTACTGGTGATGCCGGGTTGACCCCGATGGTGGCGCAAGCCATTCGCCTGCATCGCGACCAGTTGTGCTGATCCGGCCATATTTCAAACACTTTGTCGAGACGAGTCCATGGAAAATCGACCACCGCTGCCTCCGTTCACGCTCGAAACTGCCGCGCAAAAGGTGCGTCTGGCCGAAGACGCGTGGAACAGTCGCGACCCGGGCCGGGTGGTATTGGGCTACAGCGAAGACACGCGATGGCGCAATCGCGCGGAGTTTGTCGACGGTCGCGCCGCTGCGTTGGCTTTTCTCGGGCGTAAGTGGGCCCGCGAACTGGAATATCGACTGATCAAGGAAGTGTGGGCCGTGGGTGGCCCACGCATCGCTGTGCGCTTCGCCTACGAATGGCATGACGACTCCGGTCACTGGTTCCGCAGTTATGGCAATGAGAACTGGACGTTCAACGAGGCCGGCTTGATGACGCATCGCCACGCCAGCATCAACGATTTACCGATCAGCGAAAGTCAGCGCAAGTTCTTTTGGCCACCGGGTCGTCGTCCGGACGACCACCCGGGCCTGAGTGATCTGGGGCTCTGATCTCGCACTCTCGGTCCCCGTACGCCGCAGTCCGCCAACCCCCAGGAGTTGGTTTGGATCAAGGTCGCCGGGCGTTACTTGGCAAATAGCTGCCCCGGATCGGCAAACGCCTTGAACTCCAGGGCATTGCCACCGCACGGATCCAGGAAGAACATGGTGGCTTGTTCGCCCACTTGCCCCTCGAAGCGGATATGCGGTTCAATGACAAAGCGGGTGCCGGCCGCGCGCAGCTTTTCGGCCATCTGATGCCACTCGGCCATCGGCAGCACCATTCCGAAGTGGCGCACCGGCACGTTGTCACCGTCCACCGTGCTGGTGTTGCGATGGCCGGCCTCCGTGGGCGATAGATGCGCCACGATCTGGTGGCCATAAAAATCGAAATCGACCCAGTCTTTTGCACTGCGACCTTCGGGACAGCCCAGTAGTTCGCCATAAAAGGCGCGAGCCTCTGTCAGAGAGGTGACTGGAAAGGCCAGGTGAAACGGATACAGCGAGGGCATATTTCCTCCAGACAGTCGAGGCCGCGTTGCGGCAATCCGGCCAGTGTAGCGCGTCAGCGGAATCGGCCAACAACGTCTATAGTGGCCCCGAGCGATTTCCGAGCTGCGGACTCCAGGGCGTTCAATGCAGTTCAAGCTCCCATCCAGAAAACACAAGGGCTCCGACCGTGAATACCGACACCAACCCCATGCGCTTTGGCAGTGGGAATGCCGTGCGCCGAATCGAAGACGAGGGCCTGCTGACCGGCCGGGGCCGCTATGCCGACGATTGGATGCCGGACAACCAGGCCTACCTGTGCTTTGTGCGTTCCCCGTATCCACATGCGCGCATCGTCTCCATCGACGTGACGGTAGCGCGGGCCATGCCGGGCGTGCTTGCGGTGCTGACGGGTGCTGATCTGGTGGCGGCTGGCATCAAGCCGATTCCGGGGGTTGCCGGCTTTGCGCGCGCCGACGGCTCACCCGGTGCCACGCCGCCGCGCCGCCCGCTGGCGCATGAGCGCGTTCGTTTTGGTGGCGAAGCCGTTGCCGCTGTGGTGGCGCAAACTCTCCGGCAGGCGCGTGATGCGGCGGAGGCCGTCGCAGTCGATTACGCGGAGTTGCCCATGGCAGTCACCGTAGCGGATGCCATTGCCGCCGGCGCGCCGGTGCTTTTCGATGCGGCGCCCGACAACATCTCCGCCGAAATGCGGCACGGCGATCCAATCGCCACGGCGGCGGCCTTTGCTGACGCAAAGCACGTGGTGGCGCTGGACGTGACGAATCAGCGCGTTGCAGCGCTCACTTTGGAGCCACGGACCGCGCTCGCGAGTTTCGATGCTGTCAGCGGACGCGTCACGATTCGGTTGAGCACCCAAATGCCTTCGAGTGCGCGCGACACGATTTGCGATGCGCTCGGTCTGCCGCACGACCAGATGCGTGTGCAAGTCGGCGACGTCGGCGGCGGTTTTGGCATGAAGACCGGTGCCTACCCCGAGGACGTGGTGCTGGCGTACTGTGCCCGCACCCTGCGGATCGCCGTGAAGTGGGTCGCGGAGCGCAGTGAAGAATTCCTCTCCAGCGCGCATGGCCGCGACGTACAGAGTCATGCGGAGCTGGCGTTGGATGAGCGCGGGAAAATTCTGGCCATGCGCGTCGCGTCGTTGGCCAACGTGGGCGCGTACGCAACCGGAGTAGGGGTCGCCATTCAGTTGCTGATCGGGCCCTGGGTGCAGACCAGTGTGTATGACATCCAGACCATCGACTTCCATTTCAAGGCGGTGTTGACCAACACCGCACCGACAGGTGCTTATCGCGGAGCCGGCCGGCCCGAGGCGATCTTCATCACGGAGCGTTTGATGGACGAAGCCGCGCGCCAGATCGGCATGGACCGCGTGGAGCTGCGCCGGCGCAACTTCATTCGGCCAGAGCAAATGCCTTACAAGAACCCGATGGGTCAGACGTACGACACGGGCAAGTTCGAGTACGTCATGGAACGGGGTTTGGCGCTGGCTGACTGGGACGGCTTTCCCGCACGCGCGGCTGAATCGAAGGCGCACGGCAAACTGCGCGGCCTGGGGATCTCGACGTTTCTGGAGTGGACCGGTGGCAACGTGTTCGAGGAGCGCGTGACCGTCTGTGTGCAGGGCGACGGCATCATCGAGATTTATTCGGCCGTGAACCAGATGGGCCAAGGCATCGCCACCTCGCTGGCGCAACTGGTGGTCGATGCATTTGGTGTACCGATCGACCGGGTGCGGGTGGTGCTGGGCGACACCGACCGCGGCGACGGCTTTGGCAGTGCTGGCTCGCGTTCCCTGTTCACTGGCGGCTCGGCCATGCGCGTGGGAGCGGAGCGCACGATCGAGAAAGCGAAGGCACTGGCGGCGAAGGAGCTGGAGGCCGCAGCGCAAGACATTGAATACACGAATGGCCGTTTCAAGGTGGCCGGCACGGACTTGGAGCTAGACTTGTTTGCGCTGGCCGCGCGGCAACCCGGGCAGCGCATTTTTGTGGACTCAACCAGCAGCGTGGCCGGGCCGACCTGGCCGAACGGCTGCCACGTGAGCGAGGTTGAGATCGATCCGCAAACCGGCGCGGTCGCGGTGGTGGCTTACGCCTCGGTGAACGATGTCGGGCGCGTCGTGAATCCGATGATTGTGCGCGGCCAGCTCGACGGCGGCGCGGTACAGGGCATCGGCCAAGCGCTGCACGAGCAAGTGGTCTATGACCGCGAAACCGGCCAGCTGGTCACTGGCAGCCTGATGGACTATTGCGCGCCGCGCGCCGACGACGTACCGGCGTTCCGGCATGAACTGGACCTGTCCTCGCCCTGCCTGAACAACCCGCTGGGCGTCAAAGGCGTGGGTGAACTCGGCACCATTGGCGCCGTACCCAGTGTGGTCAACGCGGTAGCCGACGCGCTGGCGCGCAGCGGCCGCGCCGACCAGGCGCGGGGCCTGCAGATGCCACTGACGGCGTCAAAGGTATGGCGGTTGCTGCAGGCGACGGCCTGAGCCGCGTGTGAGAGTTGTCAGCGTTCAGATTTTCCCCTGGTTCTTCAGTCGGGAAAGTGTTTCGGGCGAGAGATTCAGATAGGCCGCAAGCTCTTTTTTCGGAATTCGCTCGGACAAGTCGGGCTGCTTGCGAAGAAAGCGGTGGACTCGGCCGGGTGCGTCCAGCAGATGAAGGGTGATGGTGTGCGCCATGATTTCGCTCATTTCGCGCATCACCTCGTATTCGAAACGAGCCTTGATTTCCGGATGTTGGGTCATGAAGCTGACCCAGCGCGGCAGTGGTAATTTGGCCACCCGGGCCCGAGTGACGCAGACGATGCTGTACGGCGCGCGGGTGTGGAGGCGCCACGCGGCATAGCTGGTTTCGATGTTACGTTCGTCCGCAAAGCGCAGGATCATCTCCTTGCCTTGCGGGCTCATCACCACGCGCTTGAGAATGCCCTCGAGTATGAAATATTGCTCCATCTCATGCACGCCCTGATGCAAGAGACGGTCACCCTTGTGGCAATCGATCACCTCCAGATCCGGCTCCAATTCGTCGACTTCGGCCTCAGTCAACTCTTTCAGGACAGTGTTTTGTTTGAGCTGTACACGGATGACATTTCTTTCCGGGTGCTTTTCGATGGACGTCATGGATGGATTCCGGGGTTGACCGCTGGCGCTGGCCGTATCTCAAAGGGCGTGGCGGAGAAAATTGACCGTGGTCAATGATCGAAGCACCTCCCTCTGTCTATCATCGCTCCACTTAAGGGATTAAGCAGGAATTCACGCAACTATACGTTCTGGCCACCCAGAACGCAGCGTGCCTGCGCCCGCCCATTTTAGGACGAGATCAACTGGAGAAACCATGACCGCTGTAATAACTAAAGCCGAAGACGTGACGAAAGTCACGGCAGACAAGGTGGTGGAAACGACGGACGGAATGCATCTGATAATTGATGCACTGAAACACAACGACATCGACACGATCTTCGGACTGGTGGGTATTCCCATTACCGACACGGCACGGCTTGCGCAAGCCCAGGGGATGCGGTTCATCAGCTTTCGGCATGAACAAAATGCCGGCAATGCGGCCGCTATTGCGGGGTACATGACTCAAAAACCGGGGATTTGCATGACGGTATCTGCGCCTGGCTTCTTGAATGGCCTGGCGGCGCTGGCGAATGCGACGGTCAATTGCTTTCCGATGATTCTGATCAGTGGCTCCAGCGAGCGGGAAATCATCGATTTGCAACAGGGCGATTATGAGGAGATGGATCAGCTGAATGCGGCAAAGCAGTATGCGAAGGCTGCCTACCGTGTCAACAAGGCCGAGGACATCGGTATCGGTGTCGCGCGCGCGATTCGCGCGGCCGTGTCCGGCCGGCCTGGCGGCGTCTATCTGGATCTTCCTGCGCAGTTGCTGGCTCAGTCGTTGGATGTTGAGCAGAGTAAACAATCGCTCGTGCGTGTGGTTGATCCAGTGCCACGTCAAATCCCGGCGCCGGACGCGGTCAAGCGGGCGCTGGATCTCCTGAAAGGTGCCAAGCGTCCGCTCATCATTCTGGGGAAAGGCGCTGCCTATGCGCAAGTCGATGCGGATATTCGGGCGCTTGTCGAAAAATCTGGCATTCCCTATCTGCCGATGTCCATGGCCAAGGGGCTCCTGCCCGACACCCATCCCCAGTCGGCTGCCGCTGCACGCTCGTTTGTTTTGGCGCAGGCCGATGTCGTGATGCTGGTCGGCGCCCGTCTGAACTGGCTGCTGGCCCATGGCAAAGGAAAGACCTGGAACACGTCGAAGCAGTTCATACAGATTGATATTTCTCCGACTGAAATCGACAGCAACGTGGCCATCGCTGCCCCTGTGATCGGCGACATTGGCTCCTGTGTGGCAGCCCTGCTGACCGGCATGGGAGCGAATTTTGGGAAGCCGAGCACGGAGTGGACGGGCGCGATCGCGGAACGCAAAAACAAGAACATGGCGAAGATGGCGGCCACTCTCGACCGCGATCCGTCGCCCATGAATTTCCACGGCGCACTGCGTGCAATCCGTGACGTGCTCAAGACGCGTCCAGATATCAACGTCGTCAATGAAGGCGCCAACACGCTTGATTTCGGGCGCAGCATCATCGACATGTACGAGCCTCGAAAGCGATTCGATTGCGGCACCTGGGGCATCATGGGCATTGGCATGGGCTATGCCATCGGCGCGGCTATCACCAGTGGTTTGCCGGTTGTTGCCGTCGAGGGTGACAGTGCGTTTGGTTTCAGCGGCATGGAGCTCGAGACCATCTGCCGTTATCAATTACCCATCGTGACGGTCATTTTCAACAACAATGGCGTATACAAGGGCAGCGACGTGAACCCCAGCGGAACGCCCGACCCCGCGCCTTGCTCATTCATCAAGGGCGCGCGTTACGACAAGATGATCGAAGCGTTTGGCGGCATTGGGTACAACGTGACCACGCCGGCCGAGTTGACCAGGGCGTTGGTCGAGGCCATCGCATCGGGCAAGCCGGCGCTTATCAACGCTGTCATCGACGAATCAGCAGGTACTGAGAGCGGACGATTGACCAATTTGAACCCGCAAAGCACCGCGACCAAGAAGTAATCATGGCACTATGGCTCAAAGGCGAAGCTGAAGGAAATTTGAAAATGCAAGGAGAGATTCAATGAGTAAGGCTCTGGACGGTGTTCGCATTCTGGATTTCACCCACGTACAGTCAGGCCCGACATGCACGCAGCTGCTGGCTTGGTTCGGCGCGGATGTGATCAAGGTCGAGCGCGCTGGGGAAGGCGACGCGACGCGAGGTCAGCTGCGCGATATTCCTGAAGTGGACAGCCTGTACTTCACCATGCTGAACCACAACAAGCGCTCCGTGACGCTGAACACTAAAAAGCCGATGGGCAAGGAGGTGCTCAATACGTTGATCAAGGAATGCGATGTGCTGGTGGAAAACTTCGCGCCTGGCGCGCTGGACCGCATGGGTTTTACCTGGGAGCGAATTCAGGAGTTGAATCCGCGCATGGTGGTGGCGTCGATCAAGGGTTTCGGGCCCGGTCCGTACGAGGACTGCAAGGTTTACGAGAATGTGGCGCAGTGTGCCGGTGGCTCGGCGTCCACCACTGGCTTCGACGACGGTCCGCCCGTTGTCACGGGTGCGCAGATCGGCGACTCGGGCACGGGGCTGCACTTGGCGCTGGGCATTGTCACCGCGCTGTACCAGCGGGTCGGTACAGGGCGTGGGCAGCGCGTCACGGTGGCCATGCAGGACGCCGTATTGAATCTATGCCGCGTCAAATTGCGCGACCAGCAGCGGCTGGAGCGCACCGGCGTCATGAAGGAATATCCGCAGTATCCGGACGGCAAGTTTGGAGATGCAGTGCCGCGAGCCGGCAATGCATCGGGCGGTGGCCAGCCGGGATGGATTCTGAAATGCAAGGGCTGGGAAAGCGATCCCAATGCCTATATCTACTTCATCACTCAGGCGCCGGTTTGGGGTGCGATCTGCAAGGTCATCGGCAAGGAAGAATGGATTACCGACCCGGACTACGCCACCCCCGTCGCCCGGTTGCCGCGCCTCATGTCGATTTTTGGAACGATTGAAGAATGGACCAAGACCAAGACCAAATTTGAAGCGATGGACATTCTCAACAAGTTTGACATTCCCTGCGGGCCGATCCTGTCGATGAAGGAAATTGCTGCGGAAGAGTCCCTGCGCCGGACGGGCACCGTGGTCGAGGTCGAGCACCCGAAGCGCGGGAAATACCTGACCGTGGGCAATCCCATCAAGTTGTCGGACAGCGTGAGCGAAGTAAAACGCTCGCCCCTTCTGGGTGAACATACCGACGAAGTGCTGAAGCAATTGAATTACAGCGACGATCAGATTGCTGCGCTGCGCGCCGAAGGGGTCATTTGACCGCGTGATCTGACAAACAGGGCAATCGAAGCTTCGATAGAGGCGTCATTTCATCAATAAGCGAGGTTCACATGAACAAAGACAAAGCCAAAGTCCGGGAAATCCTTGACGCAGTCAAGGCCGCCGGCCGGAATTCTCTGACGGCTCCGGAGGGCAAGCTGGTGTGCGACGCCTATGGCATCGCGGTGCCCAAGGAAGGTGTCGCCACCAATGCGGCGGACGCACAGAAACTCGCCTCCTCGATGGGATTTCCCGTGGTGATGAAGATCGTGTCGCCCGAGATCCTGCACAAGACCGAAGCCGGTGGCGTGCTCGTCGGCGTCAAGAATGCGGACGATGCTGCCAAGGGGTTCGATACCATCGTCGCGAACGCCAAGAAGTACAACGCCAAGGCTCAGATTCTTGGTGTTCAGGTGCAACAGATGCTCAAGGGTGGGCAGGAAGTCATCATTGGAGCCGTTACCGACGGCAGCTTCGGAAAGCTGGTCGCATTCGGCTTGGGCGGTGTGCTGGTTGAAGTGTTGAAGGACATCACCTTTCGCCTCGCTCCGGCGACGCGGGAAGACGCCTATTCGATGCTCGACGGCATCCAGGCAGCCGAAATGCTCAAAGGTGTGCGCGGCAGCGATCCGGTTGATCGCGATGCGCTGGCCGGCCTGATCGTTGGCGTTTCCGAATTGGTCAGCGATTTTCCGGAAATCGCGGAGATGGATCTGAACCCGGTGTTCGCCAGCAAGGACAGCGCGATCGCCGCCGATGTGCGCATCGTGGTTGATTTCGCGGCCAAGGCCCCGCGCTACCGTCCCAGCGAGGAAGAAGTCCTCGTTGCCATGAAGCGGATCATGCAGCCGAGGTCCGTGGCTGTGATCGGCGCCTCCGCTGAAGCTGGCAAGATTGGCAATTCGGTCATGAAGAACCTGATCAACGGCGGCTACAAGGGCAACATCTATCCGATTCATCCGAAAGCCGGGGAAATCCTGGGGTACAAGGCATACAAGAGTGTCAAGGACGTTCCTGGAGAAATCGACACTGCCGTCTTTGCGATTCCGGCCAAACTCGTTGCTGGTGCGCTGACCGAGTGTGGCGAGAAGAAGATCGCCGGTGCCGTGTTGATTCCGTCCGGCTTCGCGGAATCCGGCGAGCCGGAGATGCAAGCTGAGTTGGTGGCGATCGGCCGCAAATACAACATCCGCCTGATGGGGCCGAACATTTACGGTTTCTATTACACGCCAGCGAACCTGTGCGCCACCTTTTGTACCGCCTTCGACGTCAAGGGGTCCGCCGCCTTGTCCTCGCAATCCGGCGGCATCGGTATGGCCATGATCGGTTTCAGCCGTTCGGCCAAGATGGGGGTGTCGGCGATCGTCGGTGTCGGCAACAAGTGCGACATCGACGAAGACGACCTGCTGATTTTCTTCGAGCAGGACCCCAATACCAAGGTCATCGCGCAGCATTGCGAAGACTTGAAAGACGGTCGTGCCTTCGCCGAAGTCGCTCGTCGCGTTTCGAAGAAAAAGCCGGTCATTGTGTTGAAAGGGGGGCGCACGGCGGCGGGTGCCAAGGCCGCCAGTTCGCACACCGGAGCGCTTGCCGGTAATGACAAGATTTATGAAGATGTGTTCAATCAGAGTGGCGTGATTCGCGCCAACAGCTTGCGTGACCTGCTGGATTTCGCTCGTGGCGTTCCGCTCCTGCCCACCCCCAAGGGCGAAAACGTGGTCATCATCACGGGCGCTGGCGGGTCCGGTGTGCTGCTGTCGGATGCTTGCGTCGCCAACAACCTGACCTTGATGCCGATGCCGGCCGATCTCGATGCGGCGTTCCGCAAGTTCATTCCGCCTTTTGGCGCCGCCGGCAACCCGGTGGACATTACAGGGGGTGAGCCGCCACAGACCTACAAAAATACCGTGTTGCTCGGTTTGCAGGACGATCGGATCCATTCCCTCATCCTGGGTTACTGGCACACCATCGTTACCCCGCCCATGGTCTTTGCCAGAATCATCGTCGAGGCGCGTGATGAAATGCGGGCCAAGGGTATCGAGAAGCCCATTGTGGCGTCGCTGGCCGGTGACGTTGAAGTCGAGGAAGCATCGCAGTACCTGTATGAGCATGGGATCCCCGCGTATGCCTACTCGACCGAGATTCCGGTCGCCGTGCTAGCCGCCAAATACAAGTGGGCGCGCGGTGCCGGGCTGATGTAAGGCCGTGACGGATCCGATTCCCACCCGAGGGTTTTTTGGATCGCATGTGAAGTGACGACACTCGTCTACTCTCACGCAGCCTGTCTGGAGCATCGGCCTGGCCCCGGCCATCCAGAAGCGCCTGAGCGGCTGGCTGCCGTGTTGCGGGTGCTGCGCGCGCCGGAATTCGCCTCGTTGCAGTGGCGTGATGCGCCGATGGGCACGCGGGAACAGGTGGAACTCATTCACACCCCCTCGTTTGTCGATGCGATTGCGGAGCTAGCCCCGAAAGAGGGATTCGTGACGCTCGATGGCGGCGATACGGTGATGTCGCCCGGTTCATGGGAAGCCGTCATGCGTTGCGTCGGTGCGGCTTGTGCGGGTGTCGGCGCGGTCGTGAGCGGACAGGCGGACAACGTTTTTTGTGCTACCCGTCCTTGTGGCCATCATGCCGAACCCGACCAGGCCATGGGCTTTTGCATTTTCAACCAGGCGGCCATTGCGGCGGCGTATGCCCAGGAAGTGTTCGGTATCTCGCGGGTGGCTGTGGTCGATTTCGACGTTCATCACGGCAACGGCACGCAAGCCGCTTTTTTCTCGCGGCCCACCCGGTTTTACGCGTCCAGCCACCAGGCGCCCTTCTATCCGGGCACCGGGGCCGCGTCCGAAACCGGGACGAGCGGCAATATCGTGAACGTTCCGCTGCCGCGCGGTTGCGACTCGGCCATGTTCCGGCACAGGATCGAGACCGAAATGCTCCCGGCGCTGCGCCATTGGAAGCCAGATTTTCTTGTGATTTCAGCGGGCTTCGACGCCCACCGCCTGGATCCACTCGCCGGGCTCAATCTTGGCGATGAAGACTTTTACTGGATCACCCAGGAGTTGATGCAGATCGCCGAGTCAGCGTGTAACGGGCGCGTTGTCTCCATTCTTGAGGGGGGCTACAGTCTGGACGGTTTGGCGACCGGCACGGCCGCCCACGTTCGGGCCCTGATGGGACACTGACCGTCTCCCATCTGCGAGCACCTCAAGATTTCAGTTGCCATTGCCAGCGCGGGAGCTGCGCGCTGCCTTGCGCACCGCGCGGGTGGGGGCGAGTGGAATGATTTTATGGATCAACGCGGCGCCGTCGCTCAGCAGGAAATTCCTGAATGCCAGCGCCACCGGCGGGAGCCGCTTGTCCTTTCTATGCACTACGTACCAGTCCAGCATCACGGGGAAGTTTTCCACGTCGAGTATCGCCAGGCTGCCAGCCTGCAATTCCAGGCTGATGGTGTGGGCCGAGAGAAAGCCTATGCCCATGCCGGCGATGACCGCCTGTTTGATGGTTTCGGTGCTTTTGATTTCCATCACGATATTGAGATCCCTGAGGTGCTCGCCGAAGCCGTCTTCCATGGAATTCCATGTGTCTGATCCCTTTTCCCGCACCACAAATGGCTGGTGTTTCAGGACAGACAGGGGAATCTTTCTTTTCGCTACAAGCGGGTGGTCAGGCGCGGCGACGATCACGTAGGGGTGAGGGGCAAAAGACTCGTTGATCGTGTCCATCTTTTGCGGTGGCCGCACCATGACGGCGAGGTCGGTCAGATTGGCCGCGAGTTGCCCCAGCAGTTCTTCGCGATTGTGAACGGTCAGGTTGAGTTTGACGCCTTGATGGCGGCGCGCGAATTCAACCAGAAGCCGCGGGAAAAAATAGTCGCCGGCACTGATGACGGCGACATTCAACTTGCCGCCCGATATTCCCTTGAACTGCGCCAGCGCCTCTTCGGCCTCCTGGAATTGCTGAATGATGGCGCGGCTGAAGTGAATCATTTCGGTGCCGCTGGGCGTGAGATAAACCTTTTTGCCGAGCTGCTCGAACAGCGCCAGACCGACGTGTCCTTCCAGGGCCTTGATCTGGATCGACACTGCCGGCTGGGTCAGGTGCAGCTCTTCGGCGGCGCGTGAATAGCTCAGATGTCGGGCGACGGCTTCGAATACCTTGAGCTGGCGCAGGGTCGCATTTTTCATGTTGAGCTTGGGTCTCTATATATAAATGATCATAAATCATATGTTGTAAAAACTTTAATTATCATTAATCGTTCTCCCGGCCTACCATGAATGCATGGTCCGGCTGTTGCATCGGCGGACTCACCAGGTCAAGTGTTCATATGCAAGGAGAATCGTCATGTTCAGTCGCTCAATCAATGGTGCTGCCGCAGCCGATGCGGCAGACATTCACCGTAACGCCTACAACGCGGCGTTTCACGAACTCGGCCTTCGGTGGTACTGGGACAGCGAGATCTACCCGGCGGTGTTGAGCGAGCCAGATGAGCGCCGCTGCCTGCACCAATACGTGGTGACGCACCAGCCGCATCTGCTGACGGCTTACGATGCGGATTTTCTTGTCGATGCCATCCAGGCAACGAAGGCGAAATGCTACGGCAGAATGAAGCTCGCGGGCTGCAAGGGCGGCGCGCATGTCAATTGGGCGGCACTGCAGCACGGCGAAGTCGGATTCTGATGCATAAGGATGCATTGAGCATCCGTACACTCACCCTCGGCATCCCGATGCAGTGGCCCCTCGCTGCAGCCATCGATGCCATTCGGGCTCCCCTGTTTGCTCAATGTCATTGAAGACGCCGGCGCAATGCCGGCTGTCCCGGTGGGACACCAGGAAACAAGCAGCGGCGCAACGACAGGGGCAATAAAGAAGGCCTCGCCCTGCGCACCCTCGAAGATGACTGCAGATGTCTCTGGCAAGGGGATAAAAAAAAGAGCCTCGTTCCCGAGGCTCTCCTTTCAACACGCTGTACAGCATCTTTCGATGCTTTGACACAGAGGTCGGTCAGGTCGCGGCGGCGGGCCGACCCGAGGCCGCGGCAGCGAGCTCACTCACAGGGCGCAGGCGTTTTTTGATCGCCGGCTTCAAGACAAAGAACGCGAGCAAGGAGGCGATCAGCGCCATCACGCAACCGACGGTATAAACCGCGTGCCAGCTGCCCGTCGAGCGCGTCAGCACGTTGCCGAAGGGAATCAGAAGCGACGCGACGCCTTTTGCCGTGTACATGAGACCGTAGTTGACCGTCGCGTATTTCCGGCCGAATGCGTCGCCGACCGTGGCCGCGAACAAGCTGAAAATGTCACCCCAGAACAGGAACACCAGCGCATCGGTAAGAATGAACATCATCGGCGTGTTGCCGAAAAAACCGAACATGGCGATGAAGAATGCCAAGAGAATGAAGCTGATTCCCATCATGTTGGCGCGGCCGATGTGGTCGGAAAACCACCCGTTGAGCGGTCGTCCGACTCCGTTGGTAATGCTGTGAAAGGTCAGCGCGGCCACAATCGCCGGTGTCGTAATGCCAAAGAGGGTGACCAGCGTGTTGGCAATACCGCGTTCATGTGCAATCGGTGACAGTTGCGCGGCCGACATCAGGCCGCCCGCGGCGACCAGGAAAAACATCAGGTACATGATCCAGAAGAGCGGCGAGCGCAACGCTTGCTGCGGCGGCACATCATCGGCGGCGCCTTGGGCGGTCTTGATCTTGTCCATTGCCGGCATGTCGGCCGTACCGGGTTGCGGCGCCTTCAAGAACTGGGAGACTACGATGATGATGACGGCGTACAAGATTGCGAAGAACAGAAACGTATGCTGGTAGCCGCTGGACTCGATCATCGAGCGGATCGGTGCGATCGTGATCGCGGCACCGGCCCCGAACCCCGCGGCGGTCAGACCTGCGCAGAGCCCGCGCTTGTCGGGAAACCACTTCAGCGCGTTGCCGACGCAGGTGCCATAAACCGCCCCGCCGGCAATACCGCCCACGGCGCCGCCGAGATACAGCATTCCCAACGAGGTGGCATTGGAATCAATGAACCAGGCCAAAAAGGTGCAGACTCCGCCAAACATGACGACCCAGCGCGGCCCGATGCGATCGACGATGTACCCTTCGAACGGAACCAGCCAGGTTTCCAGCAGGATGAAGAGGGTGAACGCAACCTGAATGTCGGCCTTCGACCAGCCAAACTTGTGCTCGATGGGCAGAACGAACAGTGTCCATCCATATTGCAGGTTTGCGACGGAAGCCATGCAGATGATGCCAAGGATCAGCATCAACCATCGGTTGGCTGACGGTTTTGTGGCGACAGCCGCCGTATTACTTGAACTCATTATGTTGTCTCCTTTTGGTTGATTCACACGTTGCTCTGCAACTTTGTGACCGGGTCTGGAGAGACCATGATCAACTCGGTTGCCAGCAACGCCCCAACAACGCCGGTTGGCCTGGTGTCCGTGCCGTGGCATGTTGCATTGCCGCACAGCTACCCTATCGAATTGTGCGACGAAACTCATTGTGTGAACACTCAGACACGTAAGCATTGACCCCGGTTAAGTTTTTCAATTTTTTTGGTTGACCTTACCCTCGAGCCGGGTGGGGCCGAACGTCGAGGTCCCTCGACTTGTTTGCGCGGTGCGTCGTGGGAGCGCTATCCATACAGCACCCGCCCACAGTGAAATGCATGCTCATCATTGCATTGTAGAAGCCACTCAATCCATCACGGAACTCATGGTTGGCTGGTGAGCGCCTTCGCCACTGCGCCGTGGTTGCAATGTCCTCACCAGAGGGGCGGCTTGCGGTGCTCGATGCTCGAGTTCACCGCATGGCGGCTGAATGCGTTCTCGGGCATGAGTGAGTCCATGGCGAAACTCCAACTTTGAACCGATCCACTTCCGTGCTTGGCATCGGTCCGCCAGTGCTCCTCTTTCGAATGCAGCGGAGCTCGGTCGGGAAAAACTGAAAAAGTTAACCAAAGTCAATGATTGTGCAAATGAGTGTTCGCACAATCGACCCCGCTGATCAGTGTGGCACGAGACCGGTCGCGAGCTTGTTGTGCGATGTGTGAATCAACCAGATGGAGACAAGGCGATGAATTCCGATAACACGACGGCTGCCACCGCAAAGCGGTCAAGCAACCGATGGTTGCAACTCGGCATCGCCTGCATGGCATTTGGAGCGATCGCTGCCGGAATGGGCTGGGCGATCGACTCCTGTGCTGCAACACTTCCGGCGCTCTATATCGCCGCCGTGCTGTCGGGACTCGGTGCCGGGCTTGCGGCCAGATTTATCCTGGTTCCGATGCGTAAACGCAGCGTTGAAAACTCGAAAGATCTGGCTCGCAATGGGTTCAAGGTCGCCGCGGTGGGACGGCCTATGTAGCGGGCGCCACTCGGGCAACGGCAGCGGTTTCGATTGCTGGTCGTTGCCTCGTTTCAACCAGGGTTACAGACGCATGGTTTGGCATTCGCACGCGACTGCTGGCAGGTGAATCTTTGAGTATCGATAAGGAAGGTCATGAATATTCACGAGTATCAAGGGAAGGAAGTGCTGCGCAAATACGGCGTGACAACGCCGCGCGGAGTTCCATGTTTTTCCGTCGACGAGGCGGTACAGGCTGCCGCCCGGCTGGGCGGCAGCGCATGGGTCGTGAAGGCGCAAATCCATGCGGGCGGCCGAGGCAAGGGCGGTGGCGTCAAGGTCGCCAGGTCGATCGACGAGGTGCGCGACTATGCCAGCCGCATTCTGGGAATGACGCTGGTCACACACCAGACCGGACCGGAAGGCCGCGTGGTAAAGCGCCTGTTGATTGAAGAAGGCGCGGACATCAAGAAGGAGCTTTACGTGGGCATGGTGGTGGACCGCGGCAGCCAGCGCGTGGCGCTGATGGCGTCCAGCGAAGGAGGCATGGATATTGAAGAAGTGGCCAGCCATACCCCGGAAAAAATTCACAAGGTTTTCATCGATCCCGTCACGGGCCTGAAAGATGCCGAGGCCGACGATATCGCGCGCAAGATCGGCATGCCCGAAAGATCGCTTCCTCAGGCACGCACTTTCCTGCAAGGCCTGTATCGGGCGTTTGACGAATGCGATGCGTCACTGGCCGAAATCAATCCACTGGTCCTGACGGGCGACGATCGGGTGATTGCGCTCGACGCGAAGTTCAATTTCGATTCGAATGCGCTGTACCGCCAACCCGAGATCGTCGCGATGCGCGACCTGGATGAAGAGGATCCCGCCGAGATTCAAGCGTCGAAATTCGATCTGACCTATATCTCGCTGGACGGCAACATCGGTTGCCTGGTGAATGGCGCAGGGCTTGCCATGGCGACCATGGATGCGATCAAGCTGTACGGTGGCTCGCCCGCCAACTTTCTGGACGTCGGTGGCGGCGCCACGACCGAGAAGGTTACCGAGGCCTTCAAGCTGATGCTGCGCAACCCGAAGCTGCAGGCGATTCTGGTGAACATCTTCGGTGGAATCATGAGGTGCGATGTGATCGCCACGGGTGTGGTGGAAGCCGCGCGCCAGGTCAACCTGACCGTGCCTTTGGTGGTACGCATGAAGGGCACCAATGAAGAGTTGGGTAAAAAAATTCTGGCGGATTCAGGGCTTCCGATCATTGCCGCCAACAACATGGCCGAAGCAGCGGAAAAGGCTGTCAACGCGGCGCGGAGAAACTGAACATGTCTATCCTGATCAACCAGTCCACGCGCGTCATCACGCAGGGAATAACAGGCAAGACCGGCCAATTCCACACTCGCATGTGCCGCGACTACGCCAACGGCCGGCATTGTTTCGTGGCCGGCGTCAACCCGAAAAAGGCGGGCGAGGACTTCGAAGGCATTCCCATTTATGGTTCGGTGAAGGATGCCAAGGAGCAGACTGGCGCGACCGTGTCCGTCATTTATGTTCCGCCGCCGTTCGCGGCCGCGGCGATCGACGAAGCGGTTGACGCCGGTCTCGATCTGGTGGTTTGCATTACCGAAGGCATTCCGGTGCGAGACATGATCCGTACCCGCAACCGGATGCAAGGCAAGTCGACGATTCTGCTCGGGCCCAATTGCCCGGGACTGATCACTCCCGACGAAATCAAGATCGGCATCATGCCCGGCCATATCCACAAGAAGGGGCGCATCGGCGTGGTCTCGCGCTCCGGCACGCTCACCTATGAAGCGGCCGGTCAACTGGCTGAATTTGGTCTGGGCCAATCCACGGTGGTAGGTATTGGCGGTGATCCGGTCGGCGGCCTGAAACACATCGATGTGCTGAAGATGTTCAACGACGATCCCGATACCGACGCGGTCATCATGGTCGGTGAAATCGGCGGCGACGCGGAAGAAACCTGCGCACGCTGGATCAAGCTTCACATGAGCAAGCCGGTGGTTGGCTTCATCGCCGGCGTCACGGCGCCACCCGGCAAGCGCATGGGGCACGCAGGCGCCATCATTTCCGGCGGCAAGGGCACGGCGCAGGAGAAGCTCTCGGTGATGGAAGAGTGCGGAATCCGGGTCACACGCAACCCTGCCGAAATGGGCAAGTTGCTCAAGTCAGTGCTGTAGCAGCCGCGCGCGATGCGCTGGCGCTGCCCACAGTCCTTTTTTACGGCAAGCGTGATCGGCTTGCGAACAGCAGGTATTGAGAAATGACACAACACTGGATTCGTTTCCGGCAGGCCGATACGGTCCGTTTCGGTCTGCTGGCCGACGGCCGGATCCGGGTTCACGAGGGCAATATGTTCGCGGACCCGCGGCCCACGGGGATCACCGTCGCGCTCGAAGAGGTGCAGGTGCTGACGCCGGTGCAGCCGAGCAAGGTCATCGCGATGTGGAACAACTTCCGCGCGCTCGGTCAAAAGCTGGAGCTGGCGATTCCGGCCGAACCGCTGTATTTGATCAAGGCTCCCAACTCCTATCTCGATCCGGGCGAGACGATTCAAAACCCCACGAGCGGCGGCAAGGTCGTGTTCGAAGGCGAATTGGGTATCGTGATCGGCAAGACCTCCAAAGGCGTCTCCGAGGCGCAGGCGATGCGCCACGTGTTCGGTTACACCTGCGCGAACGATGTCACCGTGGCCGATGTCCTGCATCGGGACCCGTCATTCGTGCAATGGGTCCGCGCCAAGGGCTTCGATACGTTCTGTCCATTCGGTCCGGTCGTCGCCAGCGGGCTCGATCCGGCCACGCTGGTGGTCAGGACGATCCTGAACGGCGGGGTCAGGCAGGTCTATCCCATCAGCGACATGCTGTTCTCCGTGGCGCAACTCGTGAGCCTGATTTCCCAGGACATGACTCTGAACCCTGGCGACGTCATCTTGTGCGGCACGTCGATCGGTGTCGGGTCCATGAAACCGGGCAGCACGATCGAAGTCGAGATCGCCGGGATCGGCACACTCACCAACCGTTTTGAATAGTCCGCAGTGAGGAAGCAGCCATGAAAATTGCGGTGATAGGCGCCGGCGCGATCGGCGGTTACGTCGGTGTCAAGCTGGCGCTGGCGGGGGAAGATGTCACCTTCATCGTGCGGGGCGCGAATCTTGACGCGATTCGCCGAAACGGCATGAAACTGGTCATGGCGGATGGCACCGAGCACGTGGCGCGCAATGCTCGCGCGACGAACGACTACGCCGAGGCGGGCCCGCAGGACATCGTGATTCTTGCCATGAAGGCGCATCAGGTGGGCGCGGTCGCGAAGGATGTGCCCAAGCTGCTGGGACCCCAGACCGCCGTGGTGACCATGCAGAACGGCATTCCCTACTGGTACTTTCACGGGCACGGCGGCGCGCTGGAAGGCGCGCGCATTCACAGTGTCGACCCCGACGGATCGATCGGTGAAAAAATTCCGCCCGATCGCGTGATCGGTTGCGTGGTGTACCCCGCATCGGAACTGATGGCGCCAGGGGTGGTGCGGCACGTGGAGGGCGATCGTTTTCCGGTCGGTGAACTGGACGGCACCAGCAGCGCGCGCGTGATGCGGATATCCGAGTGCTTCGCCCACGCCGGATTCAAGTCGCCGGTGCTGGACGATGTCCGCGCCGAAATATGGCTCAAGCTGTGGGGTAACCTGACATTCAACCCGATCAGCGCGCTGTCGCATTCCACGCTGGTCGATATATGCCAGTTTCCCCTCACGCGGGAGCTGGCGGCGTCGATGATGTCGGAGGCCCAATCGGTTGCGCACAAGCTCGGCATCACGTTCCGCGTCAGCCTGGAAAAACGCATTGCGGGCGCCGAAAAGGTCGGTAAACACAAGACATCCATGCTGCAGGACATCGAAGCGGGACGCGCCGCGGAGATCGACGCGCTGGTGGGCTCCGTGGTCGAGCTCGGGCGACTGACTCACACCCCGACGCCGCATATCGATACGGTGTACGCGCTGGTCAAACTGCTCGCGAGGACCATTGCGCAGGAGCGCGGCCACGTGCGGCTGGCAAGGTCTGCCTGATCTCCTGCCGCCACGCGCCGCCGCCATTTTGGCGCAACGCCGAGTGCAGATGAATTCCGGCCGCAAGCGCTGAGACACACCCACACGGGCTCGTTTTAACGCGGCACTTTCAGCTTCGCGCGCGCCGCCAGCGTCGGCCCGCGCGCATGGCAGCCCTCCAGGTGGTCGTTCACCAATCCCATGGCCTGCATGAAGGCGTACATCGTGGTCGGGCCGACGAAGCTCCAGCCGCGCTTCCTGAGATCTTTTGACAGCGCCTGCGAGGCGGGCGAGGTGGGCATCGCCCGCACGGCCTCGTGCGTGAGGCGTTCGGGCCGCTCGACGGGCGCGGGCTCGAAGCGCCAGACATACGCCGCGAGCGAGCCGAATTCCCTGCGCAGTTCCAGCACGCGTTGTGCGTTGTTGATGGTGGAGCGGATCTTGCCGGCGTGGCGCACGATGCCGGCATCGCCCAGCAGGCGCTGCACATCGCCCTCGTCGAACGCCGCCACACGCCCGGCGTCGAAGTCGGCAAAGGCGCGCCGGAACGCCTCGCGCTTGTTCAGGATCGTGAGCCAGGACAGGCCGGCCTGGAAGCCTTCGAGGCACAGCTTCTCGAACAGCCGGCGCTCGTCGATCACCGGCCAGCCCCATTCGTGATCGTGGTAGTGCCGGTACAGCGGCGTGGACTGGCACCAGGCGCAGCGCGCGGTGCCCGCGTCGTCGGCAAAGAGGCCTTGAGTATCAGTCATATCGTTCCACAGCCCTTATAGGGTATGTCCAAGTGGCTATTTATTTTCTAGCAACGAGAGGAAGCCACAGCATTGCGTGCCATGACGCTGGTTTGGACTCCAGTCCGTGAAATCTGGGTAGACTGAAAATCCCATTTCCTATTGTGAGCCCAGACCTCGATGAAGATTCGGCCCTATCAAGCGCAAGATGAGTCCGCCGTGATCGCGCTGTGGCAGGACTGCGGCCTGACGCGCCCCTGGAACGACCCGCGCAAGGACATCGCGCGCAAGCTCACGACGCAGCCCGAACTGTTTCTGGTGGGCACGGTCGATGCAGTGCCGATCGCCACGGTGATGGTCGGCTTTGACGGGCACCGGGGCTGGGTTTACTACCTGGCGGTTGCGTCAGTCCACCGTCGGCAATCGCATGGCAAGGCGCTGATGCACGAGGCGGAGCGCCTGCTGATGGCGCGGGGTTGCCCCAAGCTCAATCTGTTGGTGCGTTCATCCAATACCGACGTGATCGATTTCTATCGTCGGCTCGGCTATGCGCAGGACGATGTGGTCAGCCTGGGTCGGCGCTTGATCCCGGACTGAGGTGCCGGCCCTGTGCTGCGCCGCGTCAGGCCGGCGTTGCCGTCATGCGCCCGCGCGGCGCTTCGAAGCCGTAAAAGCCGAAATCCATGCCGGGCTGGCCTCCGCTGATCAACTCGGCCATTGCCTTGCCCGATCCCGCGCCGTGCGTCCAGCCCAAGGTGCCGTGGCCGGCATTCACCCACAGTCCACCGATCGGCGTCCTGCCGATGTAGGGGATGTTGGTCGGCGTGGCGGGTCGCAGGCCGGCCCAGAAGTGCGGCGCGCCGCCCGCGCTGACGCTGCGCGTGTCGCACACGCCGGGCAGCACGGTCTCGACACGCTTGGCCAGCATGCGGCAGCGTGCCTTTGCCAGCGGCGTGTCCAGCGCCAGGCCGTAGCCGCCGAGCTCGATGGTGCCGGCCACGCGCAATTGGTCGCCCAGCCGCGTGAAGGCGCACTTGACTTCGTCGTCAATGGTGCTGACCTGCGGCGCGCGCTCGGGCCGCAGGATCCGGAAGGTGGCGCTGTAGCCCTTGCCCGGATAGATCGGCAGGTCCACGCCCACGCCGCGCAGCAGCGGCGCCGTGTAGGAGCCGCACGCAACGACCACCGCATCGGCTGTCAAATTCAAGCTTTTTCGGCCTGTAGCCCTTACCCCACTTGGATAGATGGCTACGAATTTTATAGCATCCCCGGATTTTTCGAGGCGCTCGATGGTGTGTTCATACAGGAACTGCGCACCGCGCGCCGCGCAGTGCCGCGCGAGCGCCTGGGTGAATACACAAGCGTCGCCGCTCTCGTCGCTGGCCGTGTAGGTGGCGCCCACGATGTGGGATGCGAACGCTTTGAATGCGGGCTCGATCTGCAGCAGCTCGGCCGTGCCCACCACACGTCGTTCCACGCCGTACCGGTGCATCAGCGCGGCGGCCGCGGCGGCGCCGTCCAGTGACTTCTGATCGGTGAAGTAGTGCGCGATGCCGCGCTCCTGCCGGTTGAATTCGATGCCGGTGGCGCGCACCACGTCTTTCAGGGCCGCATGGCTGTACATGCCCAGTGCCAGGATTTGCCGCACGTTGCGCTCGAAGGCTGCGTCATTGCACTGGGCAAGGAACCGCAGGCCCCAGCGCCATTGCTGCCAGTCCAGTTGCGGGCGAAACAGCAGCGGCGCGTCGCCACGGAACATCCACTTCAGCAGCTTGAGCGGCGCCTCCCGATTCGCCCAGGGCTCGCAGTAGCTGACGGAAATCTGCCCGGCATTGGCAAAGCTGGTCTCCAGCGCCGCGCTGCTTTGGCGCTCCACCACGGTGACCTCGTGGCCGCGCTCCAACAGATGCCACGCGGTGCTCACACCGATGATGCCGGCGCCCAGTACGATAATCTTCATGCTGCCGAGTTTGCGGGAAGTTGCCCGATCATTCAAACAGGAATCATATGTTTGGTGAGTACATCATGCTCAGCCATGTGCCCATGCCGGCGCACGGCTGGTGGTTGCCGCGATGAGCACCTTCGATCCCGACGCACTCGAATGCCTGGCCGCGATTGTGGAAGAAGGCGGTTTCGAGCGCGCTGCCCAGCGCCTGTGCATTACCCAGTCGGCGGTGTCGCAGCGGCTGCGCTCGCTCGAAGCCCAGGTCGGCACCGTGCTGATCGTGCGCAGCCGCCCGCTGCGGCCGACATCGGCCGGCCAGTTGCTGCTCAAGCACACGCGCCAGTTGCGTCTGCTGCGCGCGGACGTGGAGCGCGAACTGCAGGTTCTGGCGCCGGGCCATGGCAGCGGTGCGCGCGAGGAAGAGCGCGTCGCGATCGCCATCAACGCCGACAGCATCGCGAGCTGGGCGCTGCCCGCGCTGAATTCGCTCGCGTGCCAGGGCCTGCCGCTGGAGATCATCACCGACGACCAGGACTTCACGCAGGACTGGCTGCGCGAAGGCAAGGTGCTGGGCTGCGTCACCACGCTCAAGGCGGCGCTGCGCGGTTGCCGCGTGGTGCCGCTGGGCGCCATGCACTATGTGGCGGTGGCGCAGCCCGCGTATGCCGCGGCCCAGGTTCCGCAGGGGCTTGGGCCGCACAATTTCGGCAAGCTGCCGTTCGTCGCCTTCAACCGCAAGGACGACATGCAGACCGAGTTCGTGGCCAGGGCCTTCGGTCTGCGGCATGTCACGTTGACGCAATTGTTCGTGCCCAGCTCCGAAGGCCAGGTGCGCGCCGTGCGGGCCGGTTGGGGCGTGAGCGTATTGCCCGAGTTGCTGGTGCGCCCCCTGCTCGCGCAAGGCGAGCTGGTCGATGTCGCGCGCGGGCATGTGCTGCCGATCCAGCTGTACTGGCATTGCTGGAACCTGGAGTCGCAGGTGCTCTCCGCGTTGAGCGCCGCATTGACGGCGGCCGCGTCGACCGCGCTGGTCTGACGTTTGCCGCGGTGCCGGCTAGGACCCGTCGGCGCGCAGGGTTTCCAGCAGGGCCTGGGCTTTGTCGGGGTCGAACATGCCTTCGGCCTTGGCCAGCACGTCACCATTGCGGTCCAGGATCAGGACCACCGCCTGGTCCGTGCCGGTCACGCCGGTGGCACGCACGAAGGCGTCCCGGTTGGTGAACACCGGCAGCAGACCGGCCCGCTCCGATTCGCTGGGATAGTGCGAGCGCAGGTGGTTTTCCACCGCGCTGCGCCGCGCCGGATCGCCCGTGTCGTTGATCACGGCCATCCTGATCCAGGAGATGGACGGGTCCTGGCGCAGGCGCAGGCCGTTGATCCAGCTCTCCATCTCGGCGTCCTGGCTGTGCCGGAATCCGATCAGCGCCAGCGTACGCCCGGCGGGCAAGCCCGCCGGCAGGTTGACCGTGGGCTGGTTACGATCCAGCCGGTGGGAAACCAAAGACGGCAAGCGCCCCATGAGGCTGGTTTCGTTGGGCGCGACGATGGCCAGCACCACGGCGAGCAGTGTCGCCGTGCCCCACGCCAATGCATACATCCAAGTCTTTTTCATGCCAGGCTCCGAATTCTTGCCAGTCAACAGCTGACTTTAGACAGCATGCAAAATTCGTGCAAGCTGCCAGACTGGCCCATTGTTTCATACTGCACGGTTATTTCTCAACTTATTGGTTGTAAAGTGGTCTGGCACTATGTTTTTAGATGCAACGGGCTAAAATGCGTTGATGAGCAGTCCCGTCGGTGCCCGCGTTTCGTTCAAGCAGCAAATGCTACAGGCCCGTGAAGAGGCCATCGTGAAAGCCGTGAACCGGCTGTTGGCCGAAAAGGGCTTCGACGCCATGACGGTCGACGAGGTCGCCGCAGAGGTAGGAATCGCGAAAGCGAGTCTTTACAAACACTTCCCCAGCAAGGAAGACCTGGCCGCCGCCGCAATGGTCCGCGTGATGCGCCGCGCGCAGGATTTTCTGCTGGCGCTGCCGGCTGGGGATGCGCCGCTGGAGAAAATCCGGGCCGTGGCGCGCTGGACCATGGAACTGCAGCTGGCCGGCGAAATGCCCTCGCTGCCGAGCCAGAATTCTTCGCTGCGCACTACGCTGGTGTCCTGCGAGCCGTTCACGGACGTCCTGACGGAGGTGAGCGGGCAGCTCGGCGGCTGGATCGAGGCCGCCCAGGCCGGCGGGGCGCTCAACCCGGGTTTACCGGCCATTGCCGTGCTCTACACCCTGTTTGCACGGGCCTGCGATCCGGTGCTGGAGTTCCTCAAGCTGGGCGGCCAGTACAGCGACGCACAGATACTCGACCTGGTGATGAGCACGTGTTTTGATGGTCTAAAAGCACGTTAGTCCATGTTCTATATGGATAGTTTGCTATTTAAATCATAATTTCCCCATCGCTTGCTCGCAAGGCCGGTGTGCGACTCCTACACCGTCAGGCACAACTGGCCGCGAAACGCCCCCTGCTCGTTCTTGCGCGCATAGCCGAGCGGATTGGCCACGACGCGGCAGCTGCCGCTGTGGTAGTCGCTCGGCGCATGCAAATGCCCGTGCAGCCACAGGTCCGCGTGGGGCAGCAGGTCATCCAGGGCATTGCAAAAACCGGCGGTGCCGGGGCTCATGCCATAGCGCGGGTCGGCGCTGCGCAGGCTCGGCGCGAAATGCGTGACGACCACGGTTTTGCCGTCGAACGGATGGGCCAGCACCGAGCGCAGCCATTCCTGGCAATGCAGTGACTGCTCGCGTACAGCGGGCGCCAGCATCGGCGCGCCACGGTAAGTGGTGCCGGTTTTGCACAGATAGAAATTCGCCGCCCGAAAGGCCTTTTCCCGTGCCTGGAGTTGCTGTCCCAGGCTTGCGCCGGCGAGCGGGACGAGCGCGTCGAAGTCGCTCCACAGCGTGGTGCCGACAAAGCGCACGCCGCCCAGCGTCACTGCCTCGCGCTCCAGCCAGAGGATGCCCAGGCGCTCGCAAGTGGCGCGCAGGCGGGCATGGGCCCGATCGAAATCCAGGCCATCGTATTCGTGGTTGCCGGGCGTAAACAGCACGGGCGTGGGCCAGCCGGCAAATTGAGACAGCGGGGAAAAGCGCGCCAGCCCGAAGTCGGAGTCCGGCAACTGGGAGCCAGTCTGGTACGAGCCGATGTCACCGGCCAGCACCAGCACTTCGGCGCCTGGCGCCGGCTGCGGCTGGAATTGCGGATGCGCTTCCAGGTGCAGATCGGACAGCAGCTGGATCCTCATGCGGCGGCCGGTTCCTCGAACACCTGGCGCGCCGCGCGCGCCACGGCTTCGCGCAGCCATTGGTGTGCGCTGTTGTGCTCGAGGCGGCTGTGCCACAGGGTCGCGACCTGCACGGTGGGCACGTCGAATGGCAGCTCGCGCTGCACCAGTTCGTCCGTCGCGCCCGCAATATGCACAAAGTGGCGCGGCAACACGGTGAGCAAATTCGAGCGCGCGACCACCTCGCCGGCCGTGAAGAACTGGTTGACGGTCAGCACGACGCGGCGTTCACGCCCCTGCGAGGCCAGCGCTTCATCGACAAACCCGAACGGGCGCCCGGAAAAACTCACGAGCAGATGGCGAGCCGCGCAAAAGCGGTTCAGGGTCAGGGGCCCGCTGGCCAATGGGTGGCCGCGGCGCATCACGCACACATACTGGCCGGCATACAGTTGCTGGTGCGCGAAGGCGACGGCCTTGCCCACCTGCGCGCGCGCCGTCAGGTCGGCGAGCACGGCGGGGAAATAGCCCACCGCGAGATCGGCCGATTCGTCGTCGAGCATGGGGCGCGGGTCGCGCGTGGTCAGCGGCAGCACCTGCACGGAAACGCCCGGGGCCTCGGTTTCGAGAATGTTGGCCAGGCCGGGAATCAATTCGGCGCCGGTGGCGTCGGCCATCGCCAGCACGAAGGTGTTGTCGGCCTGCGCCGGCACGAAGGTGCTCGGCACCAGTGACTCCTGCAACTGGCGCAGCGCCTCGCGCACTGCCGGCCACAGGGCCAGCGCGCGCGGTGTCGGCACCATGCCTTGGCCACCGCGCCGTACCAGATCGTCGCCCAGCGTCTCGCGCAGACGCCGCAGCGCGTTGCTGACGGCGGGCTGCGTCAGTGCGAGATTGCGCGCCGCCCTCGTCAGGCTGCGCTCGGCCATGACCTCGTCGAAGACGCGCAGCAGGTTGAGGTCAATGGTGCGGAAATTGAGGGAGTTCATGCCGATTTGAGGAATACAAATAAATCACGTTTATGAATATATATCATCACAAACATAAATTTGAACAATATTGGTATTAACCCTAGTATTCGGGTACCCGCTACGGAAAAGGAAATTATCGTGATCAGCCATGTGCATGCAAGCTCCCCGACGCAGTCGGATCGTGCCGTTTTTTTGCGCACGCTAGTGGGGCGTCTGATGGACGCCTGGTCCCGGCGCGTGGCGCGCGCTTACGCCGACGCCCGCCTGGTTGACGTTGCCCCTGACGATTCACGGATGTGGGGTGAGTTGCAGGCCGTGGCGTCGCACCAGCGCGCGTAAGTGCGGGCTGCAGGGGTGGTGCGTAGTCGCCAGTCGCCGCGAAGAGTGCGGCATCGCCGGCAGGAAAGCCGCCCAAAGGGCGGCTTTTTGCTTCCCGGACGGTGCGTCGCCGGCCCGACCGGGTGCGGTTCACAATACCAAACTGTAGATAATTTTCATGAATAACATAGATCATCAATATAAAGTTGAATAGACTAAGTATTAACCCTAGTATCAAGGTACAAGCTTTCAAGAAGGGAACACATCATGACCAGTCTCGTTCAACCAGCCTATCAGGGGCATTTTGGCAATGCCCGCGCCGAGTCCGCTGCCCCGGCGCGGCCTGCCCGCAAGGGTCTGGACAGCACCAAGGGTCTGGCGGCCATGCTGCTGGCCGCCGTGGTGGCTGCTTTGCTGGTGGCCGCCAACCAGATGGTGGACAACTGGTCCGAGGGCAATTTGCTGGCGGCCTGGGTCGTTCTGTGGGCCGTGGGCTTTGCTGCCCTGGGACTGTGCGCGGGGACGGCACGCAAGCTGGCGTTGCGCCTCGTGAGCGCGCTCGATGCCTGGTCGCAGCGAGTGGCCCAAAAGCGTGCCGATGCCCGCTATCTGGCGGCGGCGATGGAGGATCCGCGCATCATGGCCGATCTGCAGCGTGCGCTGGACGAGGGCGACGAGGCGCTGGCGGCGCCCGCGCGTGCAGCCATGGCCCGTTACCGGGGCTGGTATTCGCACTACATGCAGGCGCAGCGCGTGGATGAATATCCAAGCCAGCCACGCGCCGGCGGCGTCTGGCTGCAACAGTTCTGATCGGCTTGGCCGGCGGGTGCAAAACCAATTGATTTGGCGCGCCGTCCGCCAGCATTGAAAAAGCCGCCCGCAGGCGGCTTTTTTGTGGGCAGCAGCGCGTCGCTCAGGCCGCGAGACGCCGCTCGATCGCCGCCTTCGTCTCCTGCAACTCCTTGGGCAGGTGATGCCGGAGCCGTTCGAACAGCTCGGTGTGCAGCGCCAGCTCCTGCGTCCAGGCCGCCTTGTCGATGCTGGTCACGGTGTGGAACTGCTCGGCGCTGAAGTCCAGCCCGGTCCAGTTCAGATCCTCGAACGCCGGGCTCACGCCGAACATGTGCTCGTGCCCCTTGCCAGTGCCTTCGACGCGGTCGATCATC